>JAZKIK010000131.1:0-8533 GCA_040384925.1 Pseudomonadota bacterium
AAAACCAGGCGCAACAAGCGGTTTTGACCCCTACCTGGTCTGGGCAGAAGCCAGTCAGTTTGCCGGTTTTGCCGATCACTCGCCAAAATGGCTCACGCTGGTGATCGAGTTGACGGCGGGCACCAGTGTGGCTCAGCTGGAGGCAGCGGCGTCGCCCAAGTGGCTTCATATCCCGCCTGTTTACACCTCGGATGCAGCACCAGTTGGGCTGAGTTTTTGCACGGCGCGGGTCAAGCCGGACTTTTTCCAACATATCGGGCCCGGCAAGTCGCTTGAAACACTTATCAAACGTTTTGAGCTGGGCATGCCGCTGGGAGCTGATACGGACGAGGCCGGTGAAAAGGAAATTGCAACACACGCGCCACCCGGCCAGAAGCTGACGGGCAAGGTGCTGGGGCTGATTGACAATGGCCTGGCATTTGCAAACGCCAATTTTCTAACGAAAGGCGGCAAGGCACGTACCGCTTATTACTGGCGGCAAGACCGAAGCGCCAAAGGCACGACACCCGCAGCCATGGGTTATGGGCATGAACTGAAGGCGGCAGAGATTGATCTGGCCTTGCAGCAGTTCACCTTCAATGGCCTGGTGGACGAGGATGCGGTTTATAGGCACTTCAACATGGGGCTGCCGCTGCAAAAATCAGTCAACCACGGTACCCATGTGATGGATCTGGCGGGTGGGCCACGCACCCTGCAGGCGCAGGTTGCCGGGCCAGACAGCCCGCCCAGTTGGGCGTTTGCCCATGACGATGCCAGCAAGGCACCGATTGTGGCGGTGCAGCTGGACTTTGACACGGTCAAGGACCCCTCAGGCGGTTCGGTCAATGCGCAGGTTCTGGACGGCTTGATGTACATACTTTCGCGCTGCGACGCCGATGCAAAACTGGTTGTCAATGCAAGTTGGGGCACACTGGCCGGCCCGCACGACGGTAGTTCTGTACTGGAAGCTGCGATGGATCAGCTGATTGAGCTGAAAACCGGCCAGCTGAAAATTGTTCTGCCTGCTGGAAACGGCTATCAGAGCCGGGCACATGCCAACAAAACGCTGCTGGAAGATGAGCACATCACGCTGAACTGGCGGTCGCAACCAGATGACTTGACTCAAAACTTCCTGGAAATCTGGATTGAGCAGGGCTGCGATGGGCTGGAGCTGGAAATCACGCCACCAGGGCAGGCAACGCTGGAACCGCTGAAGTTTGGTGAATCGGGCATGTGGGTCAACGCAGCGGGCGATCCCTTGCTGGCCCTGATTTACCCGACCGAGGTGGCAACTGGCAGAAACGGCACCTGTGCCCTGCTGGCGCTTGCACCGACCTTCAGCTTCAAAAAGAAGGTCGCAACCGCACCCAGCGGTGCCTGGAAAGTCAAACTGACCAACAGCAAAACAGCAGAGGTCACATTTGATGCCTATATTGAGCGTGATGACGATATTGCTGACCTGAACACCGGCGCGCGGCAATCGTTTTTTGAAGACGAGTTTTATGACACCAGCGGCAACCCTGGCTCGTTTGTTGACCACCCGGACAACCCCACGCCGATTCGCCGCAGCGGCAGCTTCAACAGCATCGCTACGGGCAGCAAAACGCTGACAGCGGGCGGTACACGCTTGTCAGATGGCAGTTGGGCGCTTTATTCACCACAAAAACCTGACCCGGACCACGCCAGACAACAACGCCCCGGTGTTGTGAAAATGCCGGATACACAGTCCGCCAGTGATGAAAATGTGGCGTTGACCGGGGTCAGGGCTGCAGGAACACGAAGCAGTGCAGTGGTGCGATTGCGTGGCACCAGTGATGCAGCGCCACAACAAAGCCGGGTGCTTCTGAACGGGATGTAGTGGTCTGGGCGCGTCAGACCGTCAACACGGTCTTGTGCTTATGCTGTGGGTGCCAACAGCTACCAAATCACTAACCATCAAATCGCGATAACAGATGTTACGCAGCTTCAATGTCTTGCTCCTTCTCACTCTGGGGGGAAGGAGCAAGACCAGTGCCTGCGTAACATCAGCCAATAAAAGCTACCAGCGTTGCGGCAGTTTGCTCAGTACGGTGATGCGTTTGATGCCCATCTGGATGTGGCCACCCCGTTCAAGGTCTTTGAGCAGGCGGCTGATCATCTCGCGTGAGGCACCTATGCGGCTTGCGATGTCCTGGTGGGTGATGGGGTCGAGGGTGACCGGGTAGACCACGTCGTCAAGCCCGACCTTTCCGTTTGGACTGTCGATTTGTGACTCCAGTGCGGCCACCAGCCGGCTGTACACATCGAGCAGTGCCATGTCTCTGGCAACTTCCGTGGCGGCGCGGGCGCGGCGTATGACCTGCACCACCAGATTGATCGCAAAACCCGGTTCTGCCGCCAGATGTTCGCTGACGCTGGCTCGGGCCAACACGGCGCAGACGCTGGGTTCAAGTGTCATGACGGAGGCTGAACGCGGGCCACCATCGAGCGACATTTCACCAAAATAATCACCGGCATGGATTCGTCCGTAGGTGATTTCGTGGCCCTCCTGGTCCATGGCGAACACCTTGACGCTGCCTTTGAGCAGTACAAAAAGACTGTCGCCCTCCTCGCCCTCATTGATCAGCACTGCCTTTTTGGGGTAACTGCGAACCACACCGCGCATGGCTAGCGTGCGCAATTCAGGAGTCAGGTGGGAATAAAGGTCTGGTCGTGTGGCTGATGGCGGGCTCATATGGGTTAGTAATCTAGCACGTTGCACCAGAATTGGCGCATGCCCGTTGAGCCAGAGTGCGCCGGATTTTCAAACTGTTGTTGCAGCGCAGCCAGACACACACCGGAGTGTGTGATTTAGTGCACTTTAAGTCGCGGCAAAGGCCCGACAGGTGGCAAGGTCGCAACCATGTTGACGAGTTCGCGGGCACCGTTGGAGGCGGTCTTGGCACACAGGCTGCGTACATGGGTGCGAACGGTGGACACGGCGACCTTCATTTGCAGGGCGATTTCAGGGGTACTGAAACTGCGGCATAAAAAGACCAGCACCTGCTCTTCAGTCGGGGTGAAGTGATGGCTGCGGGCAAAAAAGTTGAACATGCCTGAATCACAGACATCGCTGCGTGCAAAAAACAGGGCAATACGGTCGCCACACCCCTCAAAACCGCTCTGCAGCGGAACAACAGACAGGGTCAGATTCATGCCGCTTGCCGTCAGTTTGAGCAGGCTTCGTTTACCGGCGGCGGCCTTGCCAAGCGCGGCTTGCAGGGTTTTGCAGTCCAGTGCCGAAAACGCCAGCAACTCGCCCTTGTGTGTGTACAGCACCCCACAACGGGCGAGTTCACGGCGGGCTGCTTCGTTGCTGTGAAGAAGCTGGCGCTGTTCATTGACCACCAGCACGCCGTGCGAAAGTTCGTCAAAAAGCAGGGCCAGCAGGTCAAGCCCCGAATCAGCAGGGGCAAATTCCGGCCCGCTGACCGCTTCGACATCCAGAAACCCGGCATCCAGCATGGTGCTCATGGTGAAACCTTTGCTACTTGTTGGTAGTTGTTGCAATTGTTGCAATGCGCTACTGCAAGTGGATTAGCTTATGGAGTCCAGCCAAAAGTTGCCAGTAACTATGACCCGGCATACCTGTGAGAAATTTACATGCCACTGGCCCTGATGGACTGGTGGGCCTGGCAAGGCGTCAAAACCGTGTGATTCAAAGCCAGGCTTGAAGCACTGCTCTGGTTTTTTGCCAGTACACACGCAATTTCTCAAGCTCCTGCGCAGCATTGACGGGAACGCTGCCGGTTTTGGCATGGATTTCAAGTTCCAGCCCGACGGATTGCATGGCGATGGCACCCACGTTGCCGGTAGCCCCCACCAGGGCGTGCGCAGCCCATGACAGGGCCTGGGCATCGTTGGCACGGATGGCTTGTTCTATTGCGTCGAGCCGCAATGTGGCGTCGGCCACAAACAGGCCTATGACCTCGCGGGTCAGGCTCAGTTCGTCGTCATCAAACTCCCGGAACTGCGCCAGCCTGTCAAAATCCATCAAAACAGGTGTGGCACCTGCTGCGTCGGCAGCCATTGCCATGTTTTCAGTGGCATCTTCAGGCGTATTCGACTCGCCTGGCACCCGGGCTTTTTCTCCGCACCGGTTCAGCCACTGCTCCAGCGCACGCGCCAGCAGCGCCACATGCAGCGGTTTGGTCAGGTAGTCGGCCATGCCGGCCTCGATGCAGCGGAGGCGGTCTTCGGATGACGCACCAGCAGTCAGACCGATGATTGAAGGGGCCTGCCGGCCCAGCAGCGACTGGATTTGCCGGGTTGCCTGCAGGCCGTTCATGCGCGGCATGTTCACGTCCATCAGCACAGCGCCAAAATGCTCGCCTGCTGCGTGGGCCTTGGCAACGATTTCCAGTGCCTCCTGGCCGTCGAGTGCAGTCAGGGACAGATAGCCAAGGCGGGCCAGCATTGCGCAGGCGACTTTCAGGTTGACGGCGTTGTCGTCCACTACCAGTATGGTGCTGTTTTTGGGCACGGCTGGCCCGGCTGCAGGCTCAAACTCGTCGGCCAGACGGATGCCACCCTGCGTAGAGATGCAGCGGGCCATGGTGTCAAACAGCTGTTTCTGGCGTGTGGGTTTGAGCAGGCGGGCAGCAAACAGATGGGCCGCCTCATGGCCAGGCGGCATGAAACCGGAGGTCAGCAGCACCACGGGCACAGAAGCCCAGGCCGGCCTGGCCTTGATGGCCTGGGCCAGGCTGATGCCGTCCATCTCAGGCATGTGCATGTCGGTGATGATGGCGTCTGGCAAGCTGCCTTCACCATGTGCCAGCGCCAGTTGCTGCAGCGCCTTGTAGCCAGAGTCGGCACTGCTGACGCGCATGCCCCACAACTCAAGCTGCCTGCGCAGCACACGGATATTGGTTTCGTGATCGTCCACGATCAGTGCATGCCGCCCCTGCAGCGCGGTAGCGTCAACCGCACCCAGCATGGCGGGCAACCCGGCCAGCGGCGCGCGCAGGGTAAACCAGAAAGACGATCCCTGGCCCAGGGTGCTTTCAACCCCGATCTGGCCGCCCATCAGCTCAACCAGGCGTTTGGAAATGGCCAGCCCCAGGCCGGTGCCACCGTATTTACGGGTGGTGGTGGTGTCCACCTGGGTAAAGGCCTGAAACAAGGCCCCCACGCGTTCGGGCGGAATGCCAATGCCGCTGTCTGTGACCCTGAACTCCAGCAGCGCTGTGGCTGGCTCGTCTGCCGAATCGTCAGGCAGCCGGCGCACGCTGACGGCGACTTCGCCTTTTTCAGTGAACTTGATGGCGTTGTTGACCAGATTGATCAAGACCTGGCGCAACCTGGTGACATCACCAGCGATGGCGGCGGGGACGGCGTGCTGGCCGTCGCTTGCGGCTTCGGGGATGTCAATAATCAGTTCCAGGCCTTTTTCACGAGCTCTGGGTGCAGCAATGTCACAGGCTTCTTCCACGGCACTGCGTGGGCTCAGGGGTTCAGACTCCAGATCGAGTTTGCCAGACTCTATTTTGGAGAAGTCAAGAATGTCGTTGATGACGGCCAGCAACTGGTCACTCGACAGGCGAATGGTCTGCAAGTAGTCGCTTTGCTCGTTGTCCAGCCGGGTTTCGGCCAGCAGGGTGCTCATGCCCAGTACACCGTTGAGCGGTGTACGTATTTCGTGGCTCATGGTAGCCAGAAACGAGGCTTTGGCGCGGGCGGCCTGCAGGGCTTCTTCACGCGAGGCCAGCAGTTCTGCGGTGCGCTCGGCGACACGGGCTTCAAGCTGCTGGTTGGCGTCCTGAATGGCGCGGGTTTTGGCCTGGACTTCGCTGCGGTAGGTTTCAAGCTGCTCGGCGCTGTCATGCAGCACTTTCGACAGCTGCCTGACCTCACGGATGCGGGTGGTTTGATCGACCTGGGGAACATCACCCAGCCCCAGCCCCAGGCCTTGCGCGGCCTGGCCAAGCAGTTCCAGCCTTTGACCGAGCCGCCGCGCCACATAGATGGCCACACCGCTGCCGAGCAACAAGGCGGCGGCAATCAGACACAGCGAGGTGACCAGGGCCTTGTGGGTGGCAGCTGTAAAGTCACGTTCAGGCGCGGCCACCACCAGGGTCCAGCGCAGGCCCAGGCCATCACCCAAAGGTCGGCGCACGGCAATCAGTGCGTCACTGCCGGCCTTGTCAGTCAGCAGCAAACGGTGCAATGACACCGACCTGTCCACAAAACCTTCATTCATCACGGTGTCTGAGGACTTTTGCCGCAAACCAGCCTCCAGTGCGGCTGAGCTGGCACGTATGACCGGGTTGTGGCTGTCTGATGGCCTGACACGCTCCATCGTCTGCCCGGTCTGGCGGTACAAGCTGTCACCGGCCGAGGTAGCGACCAGCAAACCGCGTTCGTCCACCAGGTAAGCCGCGCCGCGGGCGCTGATGACCTGGGTGCGCAGAAAATCGGCCAGCAACTGCAGACGCAAATCAGCCGCAAACACCCCCGATGCACCCGAAAAATCGTCATATACCGGCTGTGAAAGCGTAATGACCAGCTGTTTTTGCACCGGCGAGACATAAACAGGTGAAAACACCCGGCCTCCGGCACGCAACGCGGCCTCGTACCAGGCGCGGGTACGGGGTTCGTAAAAGTCGGCTGCGCCGGTCAGCTCATGGCTGCGGTCGCCGGGCTGGCTGGCCAGAAAAAAGCGGCGCTGGTTGGCCTGTCCATCAAGCACTTCACGCACCGCAACGGTCACACCGCGTGCTGCCTGCTCCACACCAAAAAACCTGCCTTTTACCGTGCCGAGGTACAAAAACGGCACGCTGGGCGATTGCCGCGTCAGGGCAAAAGCCATGGGCTCGAACAAGGCGGGTTGCTCCAGCCATTTGCGCGCCTGCCGGGTCTGCTGCGGGTTGAGGGTGAGGGGAAACAGCCCATTCATGATGACATGGGCCTGCTGCAGGTGGTTTTCAGTTTCAGACTGCACCCGTATCGCCACACTGCTGACGACCTGATTGGCCAGCTCGCCTACCGACTGGGTGCTGCTGCGTGCCAGCAGCCAGGTCACCCCGGCGGCGGGCAAGAGGGCAAACAGCAGCAGGCTGACAACCAGAATATGGCGCAGTGAAAAAGCAGTTTGGCGGGCAGACTTGAGCATGACTGCAGGTGCCCGTAGCTGGTTTTACACCGCCAGAGACAGCAGTTCGGCAGCGTCCATGGGCAGGGCTCGGCCAGGCAAGGCAATCATGGCCCTGGCACCAATTTTTACCGCGCCCGTCACGCCGCGCAGCATGGGCACGCTGGCAACAATCGTCCAGCCGGCGCTGCTGGCCTGTTTTTGCAGTTGCAAGGTGGCATTGACCACATCACCCACCGGCAGTATCTGCGCGTCGCCATGCAACGGGTTTTGCAGCTTGGCCAGCGTTACACCACCGCTGTGCAGGGCCACACTGACGGCAAACGGTGGCAATGAACGGCCCTGGAAGTGGCTTTGCATATAACTCTGCACACGTTTTGCGGCATCTACCAGGCCGAGTGCAGCACGTGCCGCCCGCAAACCGTGGTTGACCGACGGGGTGTCGGTATCGTCCACAAACACGGCCAGCAAGGCCTCGCCAACAAACTGCATGTGGCGCACACCAAAAAGATGCACTGTGTCGCCGGCGTTGTTGTAAAAACGGCGCACGATTTCGCTGAGCTCTTCCGTGCTCAACTGTTCGGCCAGGGCAGCGTAAGCCTGCACATCAACAAACAGCACGGTGGCACTGGCAAAGTGCTGGTCTTCGCTGGCACCTTCGGTGCCTGGCCATTTGTCGCTGAGTTCCGAGGCCAGCTTTTTTTCATACAGGCGTGAGAGTTGCTGCTTTTGTTCGTCCAGCGCCCAGTTGACGGCAGCGTCCACCACGCTGGCCTGGGCCACGGCACGCATGGCGCGCCGGTTGAGCTGCGCTGCTGCGGCTTCACGCAGTTCACCGGGACGAAAGGGTTTGGTGATGTAGTCGTCGGCGCCACTGGTCATGCCAATCCGCATGTGGGCGCGTTCCTGCAGCGAGGTCAGCAAAATGACAGGAATCGCCAGCAGTGCGGGGTCGGCACGCAGGGCTTGCAGCATGGTAAAACCGTCCATGACGGGCATCTGGACATCACTGATGACCAGATCGGGCTTGTGCGCACGCACCAAGGCAAGTCCGTCGGCCCCGTTGTCGGCCGACTGGACCGCATAACCGTCTTTTTTGAGCACCGAAGCCACCAGGGTACGGGTGGCTGCGTCGTCCTCCATCAGCACAACAAGAGGCATATTGGTTCCAGCAAATACAAGCCCCCAAGCTTACACAAGTTGAGGCACTGCCCGACGCTGCATCTGAATCAAGTTACGCACCGACACGATTCAGGCTCCAGGCGCGTTTTTTAGGTCAATTATCTGTGGCTATTATTTTTTGCAACATTTCAACCCGCGATGCCGACAGGCCTGCTGCGGGCAGTCAAATCAGCGCCAGTTTTCGAGCAGCGGACGGGTACGGTTCCAGGCAATGTGCAGCGCAATCAGGCAGGCCGAGGCGTCTTCGGGCACGGCCTTGGC
>JAZKIK010000131.1:8543-14048 GCA_040384925.1 Pseudomonadota bacterium
CGCTCCAGCACGCTGCACAGGTGCTGGACTGTGACGGCACCTACATTGCTGGCCGCGCCACGCAAGGAGTGCGCGGCGGCGCTGAGGCGGGCAATGTCGGCGTTGGCAATGGCGCGTTCAATCGCGGCCAGTTGAACCGGCACTTCGCTGAACAGCAGGCTGATCACCTCGCGCGTCATGGTGAGTTCGGCGTCGTCAAACTCCTTGAAGTCGTTGAGCCGGTCAAAGTCAACCAGGCCTGTGGGCATGGAAATGTCTGCGTCGCTGAAACGCTCGAACTTGGGCACCTCACTGTCGGCTGAAGCGGCAGGGGTGGCCTCACGGAACAGTTTTTCAGTTTTTTCAGCCTTGTCGGGCTTGTCTTGTTTCTCCGGTTTCTCCGGATGGCTGTCGGCGTGGCGTGTACCCTGGCGTGCGTCGGGCGGAATCCATTTGTCCAGCGCCCTGGCCAGTGCGGACACCTGCAGGGGTTTGGTCAGGTAGTCCACCATGCCTGCATCAAAACAGCGCTTGCGGTCTTCGTTGGAGGCACCTGCGGTCAAGGCAATGATGGGCGGAGACAGCGCGCCGTGTGCTGCGCGTATGGCCTGCGTGGCCTGTATGCCGTCAACATCGGGCATGTGGACATCCATCAGCACTGCGCCCAGCGTGTCGCCACGCGCCAGCGTGGCGGCGACACAGCTGACCGCCTCCTGGCCGCCTTCTGCAGTCAGGATGTTGTAGCCAAACTTGAGCAGCATGGCGCACGCAACCTTGAGATTGATCAGGTTGTCGTCAACCACCAGAATGCTGGTTTTGCGGGCCTCGGCAGACACGCGCGGTGCATGGGCCGCGCGGGCCGCCTGCCAGGCGGCCTGCACTTCGTCCATCGCCGGGCTGGCGGCGGCTTCTGGCTCGACCCAGGGTGCCAGCGCAGTAAACCAGAAGGTTGAACCAATGCCGGGTTCACTTTCAACGCCAATGTTGCCGCCCATCAATTCAACCAGGCGTTTGCAGGTGGCCAGCCCAAGGCCTATGCCGCCATGCTTGCGGCTGATGGAGGAGTCGAGCTGGGTAAACGCCATGAAGACCTTGCGCAACTGGTCGGTGGCGATGCCGGGTCCGGTGTCAAGTACCCGCGCCTCCAGCATGGGCAGGCCGGTCTGTGCGGAACCGCCCACCGGCCGCACCTGAACGTGAACACTGCCGCTGTCGGTGAACTTGACAGCATTGGCCACCATTTGCCCCAGTATCTGGCCAAGCCGGGCACCGTCACCCTTGATGATCCATGGCACCAGCACGCCGTCATCAGGCCGCTGAACCCGGCCCGGCACGTCAACCACCAGCTTGAGTCCCTTGGCGTGCGCGGCCTTGGCGACCTGGTCACAGGCTTCTTCAACCACACTGCGGACGTTGAAAGGTGCCATCTCCAGCACCAGTTCGCCCGATTCGGTGCGTGAATATTCCAGCACCTCATCAATCACCGCCTGCAGCTGCTTGCTGGAGACATTGAGGCTTTGCACATAGTCACGCTGCTCAGGGCTGAGGGCAGTGGTGGCCAGCAGCGAACTCATGCCCAGGACGCCATTGAGTGGTGTACGCAGTTCATGGCTGATGACGGCCAGAAACGCGGCCTTGCTGCGGGTTGCGGCCAAGGCCCGGTCACGCGCAGCGGCCAGCGCCGTGGTGGAATTGAGCAACTGGGCCTGAAGGCTTCCGGAATGCGGATAAACAGAGGTGGGCGTCTCGGCCCCCTGAGACGCAGCAGACATGGCGGGCATGAAATCCAGTGCCATCGGTGCGGTTTCAGCTACATAGGAGACTGATTGCAGAACTGGCGACGAAGGCTCGGCCGGTTTTGCTGGCGGTGGCGAGGGAAGGTCAAGCAGCAGATCAAGTACCGGCACCGATATCGGCTCAGGTTCTGGCACCGCCTCTGGTCTTGTTGGGGCCGCCACCTGTGGTTCGGCTTCAGGGCTTGCTGGGCTGGCGACGACAGGCAATACCGGGCCGGTTTTTGACTGAGCATCTTTAATCTCAGCAACTTCAGGCGTCTTGAGCGCTTCCGGAGCGTCAGGGGCTGATGCCGGCACAGGCTCTGACAGGGCATCAAAGTTGTTTTCGTTAAGCTGCTGCGCCGTGTCATGCAGGCTTCTGGCCAGCAGACTCAACTCACGCACCGGGGTGCGTTGATGGCTGACAAAAGGCAGGGGCCCGCTGCCGTTGCCCAACGCATCGGCAGCACGCGCCAGGTAACGAAACATCTTTTCAAGGTGGCGGGCGCTGATGGAGGTTATCAGGATGCCCAGCAGCATCAGGCCAACAATGCCAACCCATAGCTGCGTTACCGCAGCGCCAGCGTCTTTGCCAAAGTCACTTTCAGGCGCTACCACCACCAGCTTCCAGCTCAAGCCCATGCTGCTACCCACATTGCTGTGCATTGCCAGCAGCGGGTCTTCAGACACGGTCAGTTGCAGCGGTTTGGTCAAGGAGGTATTTTTGTTGTCAGGCGCGCCGGACCACTGTTTTTCAAGCAGCATGAAACTGTTGCGTATCAGGGGGTTTGTGCTGTTGTAGGGGGTACGCGGCAGCAACTGCTCACCACGCTCGACCACCATGGAGTCATCGTCGGTGCTGGCCAGCAAAAAACCCTTGTCATCCACCAGGTAGGCCGCACCATGCGGGCTGACACGTTGCGCCCGCAACAGGGCAGACAGTGGCTGCAGGCTCAGATCAGCGCCGAGCACACCGACGGCCACACCGTTGTTGTCATACACCGGCTGCGACAGCGTGACGACGAGCTGTTTGCTTTCAGGATAAATTGCGGCGGGCGACAGCACCCTCGCCCTGGCCTGCAGTGCGGTGTCGTACCAGGGACGGCTTCTGGGGTCGGGGCTCTCCCCTTCCTGGTTGGCCGACTTGAAGGGCGCATTGGCCTGGCGGGTTGAAAACATCCGGCTGCCGTTGTCAACCGCCCCACGCCCGCCAAAACGGAAACCGTCAATCGCGTTTTCAACCCCATGAACGCCACCCAGGGCGGTGCTGAAATAGACAAACCGCAAGTCATTTGATGCCCTGGTCAAGGCAAAAGCCATGGGGGCAAACAGGGCCGGGTCACTGACCCAGGCCACGGCCTGGGCGCTTTGTGCCAGGGTTTTGTTCTCCGGCATCAGGCCGTCCAGCGCGCGATAAGCCTGCTGCAGATGGTTCTGGACATCGGCCTGCCCGCGCGAAGCGCTCGCCTGCATGGCCTTGCCAGCCAGCTCATCAACCACAACATAAGTGCGTTGCAGCATCCACCAGCCGACAAACAAGGCTGGCAGCAGCACCAGAAACAACAGACTCAGCCCAAGCAGGCTGCGCATCGAAAAGTGTCGAATGGCTGCCATGTTTGAAAAAATCAAAGCGCCAAGCCCAGCAGTTCAACCGCATCCATGGGCGCGCTGCGCCCTGGCAGGGATACCGTCGAACGCGCCCCGGTCTTGACGGCACCCGTGACGCCACGCAGCATGGTCAGGCTGGCGGCAATCTTCCAGCCCAGGGTTCTGGCCTGCTTTTGCAGCAGCAGGGTGGCACTGACGGCATCACCGACCGGCAGTGGTGGCAGGTCGGTGCCGTGCAGCGGGTCTTGCAGGCGCACCAGCGACACCGGCCCGGTATGCAGCGCCACACCCACACCAAAGGTGGGCAGCGCGCGGCTCGGGTACTGGTTGGCCATGAAGTTCTGCACCCGGCGGGCGGCATCGACCAGCCCGACGGCAGCGCGGCAGGCGCGCAAGCCGTGGGTGACTGAGTGGGTGTCGGCGTTGTCGGTAAAGATCACCATCAGCCCTTCACCCACAAACTGCATGTAATGCGCTCCAAACAGATGCACGGTGTCGCTGGCGTTGGTGTAAAAACTCTTGACCATGCTGCGAAGTTCTTCGCTGGCCATTTTTTCTGCAAGTGCGGCGTAGTTGTGAATGTCCACAAACAGCACGGTGGCGTTGCTCAGGACTTCATCATCAGAGCTGGCGACGGCGGTCGGCCAGCGTTCGCTCAGTTCATTGGCCAGCCGCCTTTCGTACAGGGCCATCAGGTGGTCGGTCTGCTCTGACAGCGCCTCCTGCACCGCTGCGTCCACCGCCATGCGCTGCAGGCTGCTTTGCATCTTGCGGCGGTTGAGTTGGGCGTCCACGGCCTCCATCAACTCCTTGGGGCGAAACGGTTTGGTGATGTAGTCGTCTGCACCCGCCACCATGGCCATGCGCATGTCGGAGCGTTCATCAAGAAAGGTCAAAAGAATGACTGGTGTGGCTGAAATGCGCGGCTCCTGCCGCAGCGATGCCAGCACTGCCAGGCCATCCATCTGGGGCATCTGCACATCACTGATGACCAGATCGGGCCGGTGCAGCCGTACCAGCGCCAGGCCGTCAAGCCCGTTGTCGGCCGACAAAACCTGGTGACCTTCTTTTTTCAGAACCGACGCGACAAGCATGCGGTTGGCCGCATCGTCTTCAATCAACACAATTAGAGGCATTTTGTTTCCAGCCAAGACAATCCCCAGAGCTTACACAAGTTACAGCTCCCGCAATTTAAATCTGGGGGTCGTCCAGCATGGCCAGCGTGGCATCCATCACTTCAGGCCAGAATGCCAGTTGTACATGGGCCACACCCTGCACCAGCCGGTTGTCAGCGCCCGGCAGCGCAGCGGTGGAGGTGGGAAAGGCAATATTGTCGCAATTGGAGTACCAGCAGGTAAACAGCGAAGGCCTGTGTACCGGCATGTTGTAGTCCAGCAGGCCCAGCCATTCAGACGCCAGCCGCATCTGGCCCGTGTTGTCGCCAATGCCAAAACGTGCCAGCCAGGTGCCGCCATGCGGTGTGGCAATGGTCACGACACGGTGGATTCGTGCCTCGGCCTGCCGGCTTTTAAGCCAGGCCCTCGCGGCCAGGCCACCCATGCTGTGGCATACCAGCAGCGGCGGCTGTCCGGTGACGCGTGTGATTTGATCAACGGCTGCATCAATCTGGTCGCTGTAGTCGTCGATCGAGCCCAGCACTGGCTCCATGCTGATCGCGGTGAAGGCATGTGGGCTGCCCTGCAAGCGTTGCAGCCAGGGTGTCCACAAACCACGGTTACAAAAAAAACCGTGAACAAAAACAACACCCCGGTGCCCATGAAGCTGTGAAGGTGGTGAAAGCTGGTCAGCCACGGCCCGCGAGCGAAAGGGCTGGCGCCAGAAAAACACACGCGGCGCAGTCAATGTTTCACCCAGCCAGGCTTTGACAAGCATGACCGGGCTGGCCTGCGGCGCAGGGTCAGACTTGTTGACAAAGTACAAAAAGATGAATTCCAGCGCCAGAATGCTGCTGTAACCCAGAATGACCAGCAAAAATCCGCCCAGTGCCAGCCAGGGCGCACTGTTGTAATAATGAAAAAACCAGCAGAGGGCAGCGGCGGCCAGCGACAGGGTGATGAGTTTTTGCAGATTGGCCAGCATGGTGAAACGATTTAATGTCGAACCATCAATTTACTACAAAAAA
>JAZKIK010000132.1:0-3686 GCA_040384925.1 Pseudomonadota bacterium
ACGGCGACTTGCGCACCAGGCGGTGCACGCCGGTTTCGGTGCGCAGCAGGCCAAAAGCGTATTCGCCTTCAATCTTGATGGTTGCGCCCTTGATACCTGCGGTGTCGCCAGCGGTTTCGTCTTCAATCGTGGTCTTGAAACCCTTGCGCTCTGCGTACTTGAGGTACTGGCGCAGCAGCATGCTGGCCCAGTCGCAGGCTTCGGTGCCGCCAGCACCGGCCTGGATGTCCAGAAAGGCATTGAGCGGGTCGGCCGGGTTGTTGAACATCCGGCGGAATTCCATCTTTTCGACTTCGGCCGCGACAAGGGTGGCTTCACCCTCTATGGATTGCATGCCGGCTTCGTCACCTTCAAGCCGTGACATCTCGAACAGTTCGGTGTTGTCGGCCAGTTCGCTGCTCAGGCGGTCAATGACCAGAACCACGTCTTCAAGAGATTTTTTCTCCTTGCCGAGTTCCTGTGCGCGTTTGGGGTTGTCCCAGACTTTCGGGTCTTCGAGGGCGGCGTTGACTTCGTTTAACTTACGTTCTTTGGCAGGGTAGTCAAAGATACCCCCTGAGTTCATTTACCCTGGTGCTCAGGTCTGCGAGCTGGTTGCCAATGGTGTTGATGTGTTCTGCGTCCATGAGAGTGTCCTGTGCTGTTCTGAAAAAGTTCAACCCGGTATTTTCTCATGCTCCGTGGGGGGCAACACCCTGAAGGGATGTCACCACACAGATCACGGTTATTGCATCTCTGGCCCGTTCATGGGGTTTCTGCGGTTTCTGTAGCCTCTGCAGGTGCTGCCAGCGGGAGTTTGACGGTAAATACCGTACCCGCACCTTCGCTGCTCTGCACGCTGATGTGTCCGCCGTGGGCTTCCACCAGCTGGCGGGTGATGAACAGGCCCAGCCCCAGGCCACCCGTGCCGTCGTTGCCAACCACGCGTTCAAACTGCTCAAAAATCCGCTTCTGGTTGGCTTCGGAGATGCCCACGCCCTGGTCACGCACGTCGATCTGCACACCTTCGGGTACAGCCTGCGTGCTTAGCGTCACCGGGTTGCCCTTGCCGTAACGCAAGGCGTTGGTCAGCAAATTGACGACGACCTGCTCGATCCTGAATCCGTCCCATATGGCGGTGATGGCCGGCCCGGCGTTCAGACTGATGCTGCTGCCGGCTGCCGCCGCCTGGTTTGACAGATTGCCCACCACGCGCTTTAGCAGCTCTTGCAGATCAACCTTGGCGGGCCGAATCGACAGGCGGTTGCTGCGGATGCGAGTGACGTCCAGCATGTCGTCAATCAGGCGCACCATGCTTTGAACCTGGCGCTGGTCGCTGGCCACCATTTTCTGCAGATAGGCCGCATCAAAAATGGCAGCCTTGCCGCGGTCAAGCTGCATCTTGCGCAACTGGGCTTCCAGAAAAAGCGTGTTCAGTGGCGTGCGCAACTCGTGCGCCACCATGGACATGAAGTCGTCGCGCATTTGCACGGCCTGCTGCAACTCGCTTTTTGTGGCCTGCAGTTCCTTGAGCAAAACGTCCTGCTCGCGCCGGCTTTTCTCCAGCGCCTGGACCTGTTTGCGGGTTTCTGCTCGCTGCCGGTACAACTCGACAAACACACTGACCTTGCTTTTTACTGCGTCCATGTCCAGCGGTTTGTATAAAAAATCCACTGCACCGGTTTCATAACCCTTGAAGGCGTAATTGCGTTCCTTGCCTGCCGCGCTGACAAAAACAATCGGGATATGCCGGGTTTTTTCGGTTCCGCGCATCAGTTCGGCCAGCTCAAAACCGTCCATGCCGGGCATCTGCACATCCAGAATGGCCAGGGCAAACTCATGCTCCAGCAGCAAGGCCAGGGCATCTTCACCACATGAGGCCTGAAAAATCGTGCGGCCGTCCTGGCGAATCAGGGCGTCCAGGGCCAGCAGGTTTTCGGGCAGGTCGTCAACCAGCAAAAGCTTGACGCTGTTGTCGTCCCGGTGGTTGTTCAGCATGAATGTTTATCCAGTTCGAGAATCAAATTGCAAATGCCGTCCAGCTTGAGGATCAGGTCCGGGGGGCGTTTCAGAATGGCCGCCTCGGGCATGGTGCTGACCTGCGCTTCCTGTGGGTCCTGCACGACCGTGAGGCCACCCTGCTGGCCTATGTTTGCCAGCCCTGCCGCCCCGTCGTGATTGGCACCTGTCAGCAAAATGCCTGCCAGACGGGGGCCATAAGCATCAGCTGCAGACTCCATCAGCAGGTCTATGGAAGGTCTTGAAAAATTCACGGGTGCTTCACAGCTCAGGGAAAAGCTGTGGTTTTTCTCAATCGACAGGTGGTAATCCGGTCCGGCGAAATAAAGCGTGGCAGCCTTGATGTCTTGTTTGTCTGCGGCCTCAGACACCGCAATCCGCAGGCGCTGCCTGAAAAGATCTGCCAGCTGGCTCTCGCGACGTTCAGGCAGATGCAGCACGGCAATGATGGGAAGTTGAAAATGCCGGGGCAAAAGGCTCAGGAGCTTGAGCAGCGCCTCGACACCGCCGGCCGATGCGCCTATCACGATGGCGTCGACCGGGTGCGCTTTTGCCGCCGCTGTAATTCGGGTGATTTCTGCGTCCACGTTTCACAGCCCGAGTTTGCGAAACAGTCGCTGCGTTTTCACCAGCGGTTCAAAGCGGTGCGAATACGCTGAGAAATCAATACTTTCCTTGCTGCCCAGGCCCAAAAAGCCTCTGTGACTCAGGGATTCATGAAAAAGCCCCAGCGCCCGGTCCTGCAGTTTGCGGTTGAAGTAAATCAGCACGTTGCGGCACAAGATCAACTGGGTTTCAGAAAACACGCTGTCGGTGGCAAGGCTGTGGTCTGCAAAGGTGATGTTTTCACGCAGCGTCTTGTCAAAAATGGCAGAGTCATAAGCCGCCGTGTAGTAGTTTGAAAACGCCTGTTTGCCACCAGACT
Organism: Pseudomonadota bacterium; assembly: GCA_040384925.1. Classification (GTDB taxonomy): domain Bacteria; phylum Pseudomonadota; class Gammaproteobacteria; order Burkholderiales; family Burkholderiaceae_C; genus Polaromonas. The sequence goes on from JAZKIK010000132.1 coordinate 2,924, forward strand.
TCTGATAGTTGGCGGTGTGGGTTCTGACACTGTTCAGTGGAAAAATGCCCTGCCTGGCTTTGTTGAGCGACTGCGGATTGATGTCGGTGGCGTAGATCAGGCTGCGCTCCAGCAGGCCTTCTTCCCTCAGCAAAATCGCCAGTGAATACACCTCTTCGCCGGTGCTGCAGCCGGCCACCCAGATCTTGAGCGAAGGATAAGTCTGCAGCCGGGGCATGACCTGCTCGCGCAGCGCCAGAAAAAATCCCGGATCCCTGAACATTTCACTGACAGGTATCGTCAGATACTGCAGCAGTTGCAGAAACATTGACGGGTCATGCAAGACCCTGGCCTGCAAGGCTGAAATGGTGGGGCAATCGAACTGGGCCAGAGCGTGTAGTACGCGGCGTTTTTGTGATGCACCTGAATAGTCACGAAAGTCGTAGCTGTATTTGAGGTAAATCGCGTCCATCAGCAGACGCAGCTCGATGTCTGTACTGCTGGAAGCCTGGCCCCCACGGTCGTCCACTGCGTGTGCTCCCTGCCCCCCGCGCGGGCCGCTGTGCCTGCGAGCCGGCACAGCCGGCCCTGCAGCCCCTGCTGGCGAAGACGGGAGCCCGCTAGCGGTGTAGGGTGTTTCCTGGGGTGGCCCGCCTGAAGGATCTGGCGTGTCGCCCGGTTTGGTCTCGCGCATGGCTACAGGCGCTCCAGCGCCGGCATCCAGACGCGCAGCAGCGAGAACAGGCGGTCCAGATCAATCGGTTTGGCCAGGTAGTCGTTGGCA
>JAZKIK010000133.1:0-1123 GCA_040384925.1 Pseudomonadota bacterium
GGTGAAAACCAGCGGCACCGCCAGGGTGGTTGACGGCGCTGGCAAATTTGTGGTGCCGGGTTACCTCGACATGCATACCCATTCAGTTCCGGCTGCAGTGTTTCAAAAAGCTCCGCATTGGCCGCTGTACATCGCCAACGGCGTCACCGGCATTCGTGACATGGCAGGCGCGCCGCCCCTGATTGCCGCAGCCAGGCAGTTCAATGCGGCACGCGGGGCTGGCACGCTGGATGCCCCCGAAGTGCTGCAGATTCCCGGCCCGCCACTGATCTTTGCGCGCACGCCGGAAGAAGGTGTGGCTGCAGTCCGGCAGACAAAAGCCATGGGTGGCGACTTTGTCAAGGTGCTGGGCGCTTTGCCGGCTGTGATTCCGGTCATCGTGAATGAGGCACGGGCACAAGGCCTTGATGTGGCCGGGCATCTATCGCCGGGCATGGGCGCTGTTGACACGGCTGCCGCTGGCTGGACGGTATTCGAGCATCTGGGCGGCGGCTGGGGTATTCCACTGGACTGCGCGAACGATCAGGCCGCTATCCGTGCCGATCTGCTGGCTGGCAAGGGCGCGACGATGCCCTCACCGTTTCCACCCACTTACCCGATCAGCCCCTTTCTTTACAGCGCGGGTGATGCGCCGTTCACGCAGCGCTCAATGGACAGCTACAACAACGCCAGATGCGATGTGGTGACCAAAAAACTGGTGGAAAAAGGCACCTGGCAGGTACCTACGATGATCCGCCTGCGCACCATGACCAACAGCGACAGCGCGGCCTTTCGTACCGACCCCAACCTTAAGTACGTGGACCCGACCACACGCGGCCTGTGGAACAAACTGTCCAAGGATTTCGAAAACCTCCAGCCACCCAGTGCCACAGTCACCTTCCGCAACTCCTACGCGCCATTTGAACGCACTCTGAAGCAGTTGCGCCAGCACGGCGGTGCCTCCCGCATCCTGGTGGGCACGGATGTAGGTGGAATCTGGGTGATACCCGGTTTCTCGCTGCACCAGGAGTTCCGCGAATTTGCCAAGGCTGGCTTCACACCGCTGGAGATTCTGCAAGCCACCACGCTCAATGGCGCGCGTTTTCTCAAGCGCGAAAGCACCATGGGCACAGTTGAGGCCAAC
>JAZKIK010000133.1:1133-3519 GCA_040384925.1 Pseudomonadota bacterium
GACCTGGTTTTGCTCGACGCCAATCCGGTGGCCGACGTTGCCAACCTGTCTGGCATTGCAGGCGTGTTCAACGCCGGAAAATATTTTTCAAAAACTGACTTGGACGCCTTAAAAGCCGGTGTGGCCACCGCCCATGCTTCAGCGCCGCTGCGAGACCCCAGTACGGTGATTGACACCAGTCACAAGCATTAAAACGAAGATAAAAGCGAAATTGCCTTGATTTGCAAACAGATGCTCCAGTTATTCGCTGCATCTGTTTGCTATTTAATAGATAGCTGCTAAAGCCCGCCGTACCTGCGCAATGTGTCGATTTGATGTTAAAAATGGCGTGAGGACGAGGTGAAAGCGGGGTGAATCGCTTGTTTTGCGTTTCACCCCTGTTTTTGCTTGCTGGCAGGGTAAAAGCCAATACGGACTGTGCAGTCAGGCAGGTAGACGGCATCTGCCTGAGTGCGGGCCAATCACCGCCGTTGGGCGTTGCTGCTCCGCATAAAACCATCCAGCGCCTGGTTAAATTCATCCGACACCCGCTGCGGAAAATGGTGGGGTGAGGGGATGACCAGCCGCTGCCCTCCGGCGAGTTCGGCCACCCTGTCCGATACCGCTTCAAATGCCGGGCTCCAGCCGCCCGATACCACCAGAACCGGAATGCCCGCCTGCCGCACGGCGTCGAGCTGGCCTGCCAATGTCTTTTTGTTCGGCAGTTTGAGCCGCAACAGCGCACGCCCCATCTGTTTGAGTTCCTCTTCAGACGAATGACCACCCACTTCCTCAGGGATGTTTACCAGCTTCATGAAACGCATGATGCGTGAGCGCGCCGAGAACGAAAAAAACAGCACCTTGACGATTTGCAGTCCGAACTTCTTCACCACCGGAATGTCCATCGCCAGCGCTGCCATGGCCGGTTCAATGATGGTCAAAGAGCGGATTCGCCCTGGGTTGCTGGCCGCTGCAGACAGGGCCACACAGCCGCCAAACGAATGGCCCACCAGGTGTACGCCGTCTGCATCAATCAAGGTGCTGACCAGACTGCCGTCAGCTTGTGCATCGTCGGGGCGGCCTGGGTCTGGGCTGCGCCCGTGGCCTGGCCGGTCGGGCACGATGATCTGCCAGCCCTGCTGGGCCAGCCGCTCCTGGGCCACAAAATGGTGCTCTCCGCCCAGACTGCTGCCTTGCGCACTGCCGTGAACCATGATGACCTTGGGGCCGGTGTCGCCCCAGCGAGTCACATGCATCTGATGGTTTTGCAAAAGAGGTCTCCTTGTAAGTTTTGGGTATCGATTCAGATGCCGACGTATTCCTGCAGCAAATGGGGCTGCTGCCTTAGTTCTTCCGATGAGCCGCGCCACACCACCTGTCCTTTTTCAACGATGCAGTGGCGGTCAGCCAGTCTCAGCAAAGGAGCGATGTTTTTGTCAATCACGATCAGCGACAAACCTTCACCCTTGAGCCTTGCCAGGCATTGCCAGATTTCGGCACGCACCAGCGGTGCCAGGCCTTCGGTTGCCTCGTCCAGAATCAGCAGCCTGGGGTTGGTCATCAGCGCTCGCCCGATGGCCAGCATTTGCTGCTCGCCACCCGAAAGATTGCTGCCCAGATTGCGCTCACGCTCTTTAAGGCGCGGAAACATCTCATAAACCCTGGCAAGTGTCCAGGGTGAGCCGTGCTGCTGCCGGTTTGCGGCAGTAGCCACCAGGTTTTCACGCACAGTCAGGTTTGAAAAGATGCGGCGTCCTTCCGGCACCAGGCCAATGCCGCTGCAAGCCAGACGGTGAGCGGCAGCGCCTGTCATGTCGGCACCGTCCACCCGCACGCGGCCCTTGCATGGCGTCAAAAGACCCATGATGCTTTTGACGGTGGTTGACTTGCCCATGCCGTTGCGCCCGATCAGCGTCACCACCTCGCGCTCGCGCACGTCAAAACTCATGCCGAACAGTGCCTGGCTGCTTCCATAGAAGGTCTCGATGTTGTCCACTTCCAGAAGTGTTGTTGTCATACCGCCTCCACCTGGTCACCGAGATAGGCCGTGCGTACCTCCGGATTGTTTTGAATCTGCTCACTGGTGCCACAGGCAATCACCTTGCCGTAAACCATCACCGTGATGCGGTCTGCCAGCGCAAACACCGCGTCCATATCGTGTTCAACCAGCACGATGCCGTAGCGGCCCTTGAGCTTTTGCAGCAGGCGCAGCATGTCTTCCGATTCATGGTGGCTCATGCCAGCCATGGGTTCGTCGAGCAGCATTACCTTGGGCTGTAGCGCCATGGTCATGGCCAGCTCCAGCTGCCTGCGTGCGCCGTGGGCCATGGCCGACACCGGGGTTTTGATGGAAGCGCCCAGCCCCACCTGCCTCAGCAGGTCCTTGGCTGGCTCGACCAGGCTGGTG
>JAZKIK010000134.1:0-2061 GCA_040384925.1 Pseudomonadota bacterium
TTCTGGACGGCATTGGTTCAACTGAAATGCTGCACATTTTTTTAAGCAACCGCCCAGGCCAGGTGCGCTACGGCACCACTGGCCAGGCCGTGCCAGGTTACGCGCTACGCATTGTGGGTGACGACGGGCGTGAATGTGGAGTTGGTGAAATTGGCGAGCTGCAGATCAGCGGCCCCAGTGCCGCCATCATGTACTGGAACAATCGCGCCAAGACCAAGGCCACCTTTGCCGGCGAATGGACCAAAAGCGGCGACAAGTACACAGTGGATGCCGATGGTTTTTCCACCTATGGTGGGCGCAGCGACGACATGCTCAAGGTAGGCGGCATTTATGTCTCGCCTTTTGAGGTTGAGGCCTGCCTGATGACCCACGATGCCGTGTTTGAAGTTGCCGTGATTGGTGTGATGGATGCCGACGAACTGGTCAAACCCAAGGCTTATGTGGTTTTCAAACCCGGCATGGCAGCCACGACGGAGGAGCTGAAAACGCATGTCAAACAGCAACTGGCACCCTACAAATACCCCCGCTGGTTTGAATTTGTCGGCGAACTGCCCAAAACCGCGACCGGAAAGATACAGCGCTTCAAACTGCGGCAGGCGGCATAAAAACGCGATCAAATTAGCAAAACTGCTTTATGCCTCAACAATTTATTCCTAAAGCTCGGGTTTTACACTAGGGTAAATCAGCTTTCGCCCCTTTAGTATTTAACGCATCGCTTCCCAGCCTTGATTCTTCAGTTAACCAGGAGTTTTTCATGTCCTCACGCCGTCTGATTCTGACCCGCAGTGCCGCCGTTATTGGTGCAGCTTCCACCGGCCTTTTGCTGCCACAAATCGTGCGCGCCCAGTCGGCCAAGGTGCGTGTTGGTTTCATGCTGCCATACACCGGCACGTTTGCGCAGCTCGGTGTGGCAATTGAAAACGGCTTCCGTATGGCCATCAATGAACAGGGCGGCAAGCTCGGTGGCCGCGAGATTGAATACTTCAAGGTGGATGACGAATCCGAACCCTCCAAAGGCATTGAAAACGCCAGCAAACTGGTGCAGCGCGACAAGGTGGATGTGGTGGTCGGCACCGTGCACTCTGGTGTGCAGATGGGCATTCAAAAGGTGGCGCGCGACAGCGGTGTATTGAGCCTGATTCCCAACGCCGGCGTACACGCTGCCACACGTGCGCTGTGTGCGCCCAATGTTTTCCGCACTTCGTTCAGCAATTCACAACCGACCCGCGCCCTGGGCAAAGCCATGTTTGACCGCGGTGCCAAAAAAGCCGTCTGGATCACCTGGAAATATGCCGCTGGTGACGAGGCTTTTGAAGGTTTCAAGGAAAGTTACACCGCAGCGGGCGGCACCATCGTCAAGGAACTGGGCCTGCCCTTTCCGCAAGTCGAGTTCCAAGCGCTTTTGACTGAAATCGCCGCCCTCAAACCCGACGCTGTGGCCTGCTTTTTTGCCGGTGGTGGTGCCGCCAAGTTCATCAAGGACTATGCAGCAGCTGGTCTGAAAGACAAGATACCCCTCTATGGCTCAGGCTTTCTGACCGAAGGTGTTCTCGACGCCGCTGGCCCGGCTGCTGACGGCATTATCACCACCATGCATTACAGCGATTCTTTGCCAACCGTGCGCAACGGCCAGTTCCGCCTGGCTTATGCCAAGGCATTCAAATCACAACCCGATGTGTATGCCGTCCAGGGTTACGACACCGGCCTGCTGCTGGTTCAGGGTGCCAACGCCGTCAATGGCGACCTGTCAGCCAAACCCGCGCTCTACAAAGCCCTGGAAGGCGCAACCATTGACAGCCCTCGCGGCAAATGGACCATGAGCAAGTCCCACAACCCGGTGCAGGATATTTATTTGCGTGTGGTTGAAAACAAGGAAAACAAGGTGATTGGGGTGGCAGCAAAAGCATTGGCGGACTCGGGTGCTGGTTGCAAGATGGGTTAAATGGCCCCCACGGTCGTTCACTGCGTGTAACTCCCTGGACGTGCCAGCGCGAGACGCGCAGGCCCTTCGCGCTGTCCAAACCCGCGCAGGCGGGTTTGGAGCCGCAGCGCTCAGCCCCT
>JAZKIK010000135.1:0-4990 GCA_040384925.1 Pseudomonadota bacterium
CGCAAACACCGGTCTTTGAGCGACGCCGGGCGCGAGCTGTTTAATGTGTCACGCAACCAGCGCGCGGTGGTCAATGATGCGGACCGGCTGCGAAAATATTTGCTGAAGTTTGGTTTGAGCTGGGAGCGGGTGGTTTGAGCCGAAAATTCACCTTGCAGACCACATTTACAGCCAACAGGCTGCTGCGTGATCAACCCCAGCCCCGGCAGCAAAATCAAAGCACCAGAATCGCCCTGAAATCATTGACATTGGTGTGGGTTGGCCCGGTCACAACCAGCCCACCCAGTGCTTCAAAAAAGCCGTAGGCGTCGTTGCGATCCAGATAGGTATCGAGTTTCATGCCCTGCGCCAAAGCCCGCTGCACGGTGGCGGGTTCTACAAACGCACCGGCATTGTCTTCCACACCGTCAATGCCGTCGGTGTCCGCAGCCAGCGCGTACACATCGGGCTGGCCCTGCAGCGCCAGGGCCAGGCCCATGCAGAACTCCCCTGCGCGGCCACCACGGCCACGCGGTGTGCCTTCTGCCTGTTTTTTGATGGTGACAGTGGTTTCACCGCCGCTCAAGATCACGCAGGGTTTGCTGAATGGCTGGCCCTTCAAGGCCACTGCTCTGGCCAAGGCGGCGTGTACCTTGCCGACTTCGCGGGATTCACCTTCCATCTCATCGCTCAGGATATAGGCGCTCAGCCCGGCGTCGCGGGCGGCCTGGGCGGCGGCTTCCAGGCTTTGCTGGGGGGTTGCCATCATGTGGACTTCATGGCCTGTAAAGGCGGCGTCACCGGGTTTTGGTGTTTCAAGTGCACCGCTTTGCAGATCGGCAAGCACGCTGGCGGGCACCTCAATGCCATAACGTTTCAAAATCGCCAAGGCATCAGCGCAGGTGGTGGCATCAGGCACGGTCGGTCCACTGGCGATGATTGAGGGTTCGTCCCCCGGCACATCGCTGATGGTCAGCGTCACCACGCGCGCAGGCGCACAGGCCGCCGCCAGCCGCCCACCCTTGATGTGCGACAGGTGCTTGCGCACACAGTTCATCTCTGAAATATTGGCTCCGCTGTTGAGCAAAGCCTTGTTGATGCGCTGTTTGTCTTCAAGCGTCAAACCATCGGCAGGCAAGGTGAGCAGCGCCGAGCCGCCACCCGAAATCAGGCACAACACCAGGTCATCTGCCGTCAGCCCCTGCACCATGGCCAGAATACGCTGCGCCGCTGCCAGGCCTGCAGCGTCGGGCACCGGGTGCGCGGCTTCAACAATTTCGATACGCTGCGGCAAACCTTCGGGGCGTGGCGGAATGTGGTGGTAACGCGTCACCACCAGGCCTTCAAGCGGCGCATCGGCAGGCCACAACGCCTCTACCGCCTGCGCCATCGAGCCGCCTGCCTTGCCGGCACCAATCACAATGGTTTTGCCTTTGGGCGGCGCTGGCAAAAACGCGGCCGTGTTGTGCAAGGGCAGCGCCCGCACAACGGCGGCGTTCAACAAATATTCCAGAAACTGGCGTGGCTGCGTGGCGGCTTGGGGTGCGGTCATTCGGGCTCTTTTGCAAGGAGTTTTTAGATCAGGGCCTTTATTGTGCCGTCGTCAAAAGCCATGGCCAGCCTGAATATCAGCCAGACCAGCCTGTTGTTGCCATGCGATCCATGCAAAACATGGCACCCCCTCAGTCAAGACTGACCTTGGCATCTTTCACCAACCGGGCAAACCGCTCCGTATCATTTTTGATCTGCTGGGCCATCTGCTGCGGTGTGTCGGCAACCGGCTCGGCACCGATGTCAGCCATCTTTTTGCGAAAATCAGCTGAATTGATGATCCTGACAAGCTCGGTATTGAGGCGCAACACCACGTCTTTAGGCGTTGCTGCCGGCGCAAGAATGCCAAACCAGGTGCCCAGGTCAAAGCCCTTCAGACCAGACTCGTCCAGTGTCGGCACATCGGGCAAGGCCGGGGAGCGTTTGATGGTGGTCACCGCCAGCGCACGCAGTTTGCCAGCTTTGATCTGCGGCAGCACCGGTGTAATGGTGTCAAAAGACATGGCAATCTGACCGCCCAGCAAATCCACCGTCAGTGGGCCGCTGCCCTTGTAGGGCACATGCAGCAGTTGCACACCACCCAAAGCTTCAAACTGCGCGCCAATCAGATGCTGGCCGGTGCCCGCTCCGTTGGAGCCATAAGTCAGCTTGCCGGGTTCTGCCTTTGCCAATGCCAGCAGTTCCCTGACGTTTTTAGCCGCCACATTCGGGTTGACGACCAGCACATTGGGCACCAGCGCAACAGTGGTTACGGGTGCAAAGTCCTTCTGAAAATCGTAAGGCAGCTTTTTGTAAACGCTGGTGGCAATGGTGTGATGCACAGCGCCCATCAACAGGGTATGGCCGTCGGCTTTGGACTTGGCAACAACATCAGCACCCAGCGTGGCGCCTGCACCGGGTTTGTTTTCAACAATCACCGGCTGGCCAATCGCTTTTGCCAGTTCGACGCCCACGGCACGCGCCAGCACATCAGTCGTGCCGCCGGCCGGAAAAGGCACGATCAGGCTGATGGGTTTGACGGGCCAGGTTTGCGCGCTGGCTACGGTGGCTGTGGTGACGGTCTGGGCACTGGCGCTGCTGGCCACAACACCCAGAATCAGGGCCATGGCAGGCAGCAGCCTGAAAGCGTGAACGATGGAATTTTTCATGTTTGTCTCCGTGGTTTTATAGGCAAGGCCGCTGCAAGCAGGCGGCGCACAACTGAAAGGCTTGGGGGCAGCGCAGGCCCTGCCCGCGCCAGAACGGGCCAACAATCAGGCCGCTACAAGATCTGCCGTTTCGGCAATCAGCCCACAAACCGCCTGTGTGACCTGCGCCGTGGTCGCCTTGCCGCCCAAGTCGCCGGTATGCAGGGCCGGGTTGGCGGTAACCTGCTCGATCACGCCCATCAATGTTCTGGCCGCCTCCAGCTCACCAATATGCTCAAGCAGCATCACGCAGCTCCAGAAGGTCCCAACCGGGTTGGCCAGGCCCTTGCCCATGATGTCGAAGGCCGAACCGTGGATGGGTTCAAACATTGATGGATAACGGCGCTCGGGGTCAATATTGCCGGTGGGCGCAATGCCCAGGCTGCCGGCCAGCGCAGCGGCCAGGTCGCTCAGGATGTCGGCATGCAGATTGGTGGCAACCAGCGTGTCAAGCGTGGCCGGCCGATTTACCATGCGGGCGGTAGCGGCATCAACCAGTTCCTTGTCCCAGCTGACATCTGGGAACTCCTTGCTGACCTGAACCGCAATTTCATCCCACATCACCATGGCGTGACGCTGGGCATTGGACTTGGTCACCACCGTCAGCAACTTGCGTGGGCGTGACTGCGCCAGCCGCAGACCCCACAGCGTGATGTGGTCGGGAATGTGCGGGTCACCTGCCGAGCCGAACAGGATCGCGTCCTTGTTGCGCAGGGCGTCCAGGCCGTCATGCGGCATCATTTCGCCGTGGGCGCGATACCAGTCGCCACCCCAGCCAAAATTTTCAAAATCAAATTCAAAGCTGCCATTGGCTGCCGCCAGTGCTTCAAGCACCGCCTGGCCTGCGGGCACCACTTCCTTGCCAATGCCGTCGCCTGGAATGCAGGCAATCCTGTAGCTCTTCATGGGTTTGTCTCCTGAGGTAAATAAAGCTGTTCAGGAGGCAAACTTTAGGTCTTGTGACTCTTAATAAAATCTCATAAAGTTACATCATTATTTACTTTGATTCAACAATAAGTCCAGCATGTCCAGCCCCTCATCAGCCCCGTCAGAAATGGCTTTTTTCAGCGCCCTGGTCAGGTTTGGCAGCTTTTCAGCCACTGCGCGCGAGCTGGACCTGAGCACACCCGCCATCAGCAAACGCCTGGCCCAGATGGAGGCGCGCCTGGGTGTGCAGTTGCTCAACCGCAGCACCCGCCGCATCAGCCTGACGCCGGAGGGCGAGATGTATCTGGACCATGCAAGACGCATACTCGCTGACATTGAAGATATGGAGCAGCAGGTATGCAAGGCCGTGGCTGCCCCCAAGGGCCTGCTGCGTGTCAACGCCACCCTGGGTTTTGGCCGCAGCAATATCGCGCCACTGATCTCGGACTTTGCCCGGCTTTACCCCGAAGTGCAGGTGCAGTTGCAACTGACCGTCAACCCGCCCGCTCTGACGGAAGACGCTTTTGATGTCTGCATACGTTTTGGCGAACCGCCAGATGCACGTGTGATAGCCAGGCTGCTCGCCTCCAACCGGCGGCTGGTCTGCGCTGCACCGGCCTATCTGGCCAGACATGGCACACCCCAAACCCCGAATGAGCTGGCCCGGCACAACTGCATAGGCATTCGCCAGGGCGACGAAGCCTACGGCATCTGGCACCTGACATCCGTCCGGCGCACAGAGAGCGTAAAAGTGCGCGGCAGCCTCAGCACCAACGACGGCGAAATCGCCGTCAACTGGGCCCTGGCCGGCCACGGCATCGTGATGCGCGCCGAATGGGACATCGCCAAATACCTGCAAAGCGGCCGATTGGTGCAGTTGCTGAAAAATTACCAGACCCCACCCGCAGACATTCATGCGGTATACCCCCAACGGCACCAGCTGTCAGGTCGCGTCAGGGCTTTTGTGGATTTTCTGGCCGGGCGGTTTGGGCAAGCTGTGGTGCTTTAAACCTAGAAACCAATCAGGCATATTGCGCCAGGCCGTGGCCGAGGGACCAGTTCTCTTTAGCCACCTCGACAAGGCTCACAAACACGTCCTCAGGCCGAATGCCGGGGCTTTCACCAAGCAGTTCCGCAATCCGTGCGAACAGCGCCTTCTTCTGTTCCACGGTGCGGGTGTTGTTCGCAGTGATCTGGATAAACACAAGATCGTCGCTCCGGGCAATGCCAAGATAAGACGGGTCATAACGAAAGTCTGCAGCTTCATGCTCGGTGATAGTCATGAACTGGTTGTCTTCAGGCACGCTGAAGGTTTCGTGCATCGCGCGGGCAAGGCTGTTGAAGAT
>JAZKIK010000136.1:0-5962 GCA_040384925.1 Pseudomonadota bacterium
CTGATGCTCGCTACCTTTTCCCATGCGGACATCAACGTGGGCGTGACGCTCTCGGCAACAGGCCCGGCCGCCTCACTGGGTATTCCTGAAAAGAATACCGTTGCGATGATGCCCAAGACCATAGGTGGTCAGAAAATCAACTACATCGTTCTTGACGATGCCTCTGACACAACTGCTGCGGTGTCCAACACACGCAAACTGATCGCTGAAAGCAAGGTTGATATCGTGCTTGGCTCCACCGTCACGCCAAACTCCCTGGCAATGATTGATGTGGTCGCCGAGGCAAAGACACCGATGATCTCCATGGCCGCTTCCGCCCGCATCGTCGAGCCCATGGATGCCAAGCGGCAGTGGGTTTTCAAGACGCCGCAAAACGACATCATGATGTCACTTGCGATTGCCGAGCACATGTCCGGAATTGGCGTGAAAACCGTCGGTTTCATCGGTTTTTCCGACGCTTACGGAGAAGGCTGGTTTCAGGAGTTTTCCAAGGCCGCAGCGCTCAAGGGACTGACTGTGGTTGGCAACGAGCGTTACTCCCGCACCGACACCTCGGTCACCGGCCAGACCCTGAAACTGATCGCTGCAAAGCCTGACGCTGTACTGGTCGCTGGTGCTGGAACCCCTGCAGCACTTCCGCAAAAGGCATTAAAAGAGCGCGGATACACCGGAAAAATGTATCAGACCCATGGCGTGGCAAATGCCGATTTTCTGCGCGTTGGTGGGAAAGACGTGGAGGGCACATTTCTGCCTGCCGGCCCGGTTCTTGTCGCAGATCAGCTACCAGCTTCGAATCCGGTGCGCAAGGCTGCATTGGCATATGTCTCGGCCTACGAAGCGGTCAATGGCAAAGGCAGTGTATCTACCTTCGGTGCGCATGCCTGGGACGCAGGCTTGCTGATGACAACAGCGATTCCGATTGCGCTTAAAAAAGCACAGCCTGGCACGGCAGAGTTTCGGGCTGCCCTGCGGGATGCGCTTGAAAGCCTGCAAGAGGTGCCTGGCGCTCACGGGATTTTCTCGATGTCTGCAAAAGACCATCTGGGCCTCGATCAGCGTGCCCGCGTGATGGTCAAAATTGAAAATGGTGCGTGGAAATACCAGCCCTGATTTTTTGCTGAACTGTAGATATTCAACTTCATGCGGAATGCGGCCAGGCGCAGCATTCCAGATATGCCTGCCCTGGCTTGTTTGAAAGAAAGAAAAAAATGGATGCGCAAATAGCCTTGCTGCTTGCGCAGGACGGACTGGTCAATGGTGCGGTGTATGGCCTCGTGGCTCTCGCCCTGGTGCTGGTTTTTTCTGTGACAAGGATTATTTTTATTCCGCAGGGGGAGTTTGTTGCCTTTGGCGCGCTGTCAATGGCGCAACTCAATGCCGGGCACACACCTCCCACCTTGTGGTTTCTGCTGGTTCTAGCTGTCTGTGTACTTGTGGTGGAAGCGTGGCGCTACAAATGTGGCGCTCCGGTGGACTGGACCTCGGCGCTGATCTGGTGTGTGGCTCTGCCTGCTTTGGCCGCAATTCTTGTCCTGGCGGTGAAACCTGCTTCCCTGGGCGCACAGGCACTGACAAGCCTCGCACTGGTCACTCCCCTTGGACCCCTGCTTTATCGGCTCGCCTTTAGGCCGCTGGCCAATGCCACGGTACTGACCCTGCTTATCGTGTCTGTTGCGCTTCACGGCGTGCTGGTTGGACTGGGCCTTCTGTTTTTCGGCGCAGAAGGTTCGCGAACGCCGGCTTTTTCAGAGGCCCGCTTCGATGTTGGGGGTCTGCAGATATCCGGGCAATCCCTGGTCGTCATCGCCGTCACTTTTTCTCTGGTGCTATTGATGTTCCTGTTTTTTGGTTACTCCATGATAGGCAAAGCCCTGCGCGCTACGGCGATGAATCGAGTGGGTGCACGATTGATGGGCATTCCGACAGAGCTTTCCGGTGACCTGAGTTTTGCCCTTGCGGCACTGATCGGTGCAATTTCCGGTTTGCTGATCGCTCCGTTGACAACCGTGTATTACGACACCGGCTTTCTTATTGGTCTGAAGGGTTTTGTTGCAGCCATCGTGGGCGGACTCGGGAGTTACCCCCTGGCACTGGCCGGATCCCTGCTGGTCGGGCAGCTTGAAGCCTTTTCTTCCTTCTGGGCCAGCGCTTTCAAGGAGGTACTGGTCTTTACCCTGATCATCCCGGTGCTCTGGTGGCGCTCCCTCTCCAGCCGCCATGTGGAGGACGACGAATGAGCACGCCCATTCCTGAAACTCCAGTGATACCGTTGACACCCAGCATGCCGGCCGGGATCATCACGCGGCGGCAACTCACCATCTCTGCGGTGCTTGCCCTCGCCATTGCCTGGCCCTTCTTGCCAGAGTTCACTGTGGTGGTTCTGAGTTACATCGGCCTGTATGCGCTGGTGGCGGCGGGTCTGGTCATGCTGACCGGCGTGGGAGGCATGACTTCTTTTGGTCAGGCTGCGTTTGTGGGTTTGGGGGCCTACTCGACGGCATGGGTATGCACCTCGCCCGTGGCGATCAATGCGCTCACCGGGTTTGTCGGGCCTGCAGGCCTGCCATGGCTTGGCCTGGCAATGGGCCTGGCCTTCACCTTTTGTCTTGCGTGGGCACTGGGTGCCATGACCGTCAAACTGTCGGGGCACTACCTTCCCTTGTGCACCATAGCCTGGGGCCTGAGTCTGTACTACCTCTTTGGCAACATGGAATTTCTTGGAGGGCAAACCGGCATCACAGGTGTTCCATCCCTGGTGGTGTTTGGTTATTCGCTGGCATCACCCCGGTCACTGGGCGTGTTGATCTGGGCAGTGCTGCTGCTTGCACTCTGGCTGCTGCATAACCTGCTCGACTCGCGTGAAGGGCGGGCCATCCGCTCACTCAAGGGAGCGCGAGTCATGGCGGAGTCCATGGGAATCAACACCGCTCACTACCGGCTCAAGCTGTTCGTGCTGGGTGCGCTGATGGCGGCTGTTTCGGGATGGTTTTACGCACACCTGCAGCGTTTTGTAAACCCGACACCGTTCAATCTGGGCATCGGGATTGAGTACCTGTTCATGGCCGTCATTGGCGGTTCAGGGCATCTGTGGGGTGCTGTCCTGGGCGCGGCGGCCATTACCCTGCTCAAGGAGAAACTCCAGGACATCCTGCCAGGTCTGCTGGGTACCACAGGCAACTTTGAAGTCATCATCTTTGGGTTGTTGATGCTGTTTGTTCTGCAGCGCTTCGCAGGCGGTCTGTGGCCCACGCTTGCGCATTTCACGGGCAGGTTTTTGAAGCCGCAGTCAGGCGGCCAAACCAGCGCCGTGGCGGTGCTTGCCAGGCGTGATCTGCCGGCAGCCGGCAAGGTGCTGCTGCAGGCTACGGCTGTCACAAAGCGCTTCGGTGGCCTGGTTGCCAACAACAATGTATCCATGAACGTGCGGGCCGGCGAGATACACGCACTGATAGGGCCAAACGGTGCTGGCAAGAGCACCTTCTTCAACATGATTTCCGGCGTTGATGAGCCAACCGAGGGTCAGGTGGAGTTGATGGGGCGAACCATGGCGAAACTGCCCTCGCGCGTTTTTGCGGCCCTGGGCCTGGGCCGTACCTTCCAGCATGTGCGGCTGCTGGGCCAGCGCAGTGTGACCGAAAACGTCGCGCTGGGCGCACATAGGCGTGCACGTTGCGGCTGGATTGGCTCCATGCTCAGGCTGGACCGGGCTGAAGAAGCGGCATTGCTGGCTGAAGCCCGTACCCAGATCAATCGCTGCGGGCTGGCATCCCATGCCGATTCACCTGCTGGCGCATTGGCACTGGGCCAGCAGCGTATTGTTGAAATCGCACGCGCCCTGGCTGGCCAGCCGGTGCTGCTGCTGCTGGATGAACCGGCTGCAGGTCTGCGCCATCTTGAAAAACGTGCCCTGGCTGCCTTGCTGGAGCAACTGCGCGCCGAAGGTCTGGGCATCCTGGTGGTCGAGCACGACATGGAGTTTGTGATGAATCTGGCCGACCGCATCACCGTATTTGAGTTTGGCACCGTCATTGCCGAGGGCACTCCAGCCGAAGTCCAGGCCAATCAGCGGGTTCTTGACGCATACCTCGGCGGGGTCGAAGAACCCATCGAAAGAAACGCATGACCCGTTTGATGACTATTGACAAGCTGTGCGTGTCTTATGGGCAGGTGCAGGCTCTGCATGATGTGAAGCTCCATCTCGACGAAGGCGAGATCGTGACAGTGATTGGCCCCAATGGCGCAGGCAAGACAACATTGCTGTGTGCTGCAATGGGCCTGCTTGCCTCGACGGGAACGCTGGCTGTTACTGGCGAGCTCATTGCCCGGCCCGGCGTCGAAGCCATGGTTGCACGAGGAGTTGCGCTGGTTCCCGAGCGCCGTGAGCTCTTTGGTGAAATGTCTGTTGAAGACAACCTCCTGCTGGGCGGTTTTTACCGCTGGCGAAAAGGTAAAAGAGATCAGAAGGCGTGCATGGACGAAGTCTTCGAGATTTTCCCGCGGATGCACGAGCGCCGGGCACAGCTGGCGTCAACGCTTTCTGGTGGGGAACGGCAGATGCTGGCCATAGGCAGGGCATTGATGTCCCGGCCAAAGTTGCTCATGCTTGACGAGCCCTCCCTGGGCCTTGCGCCACTGATCGTGCGCGAGGTGCTCAAGGTGGTTTCCTCCTTGCGGAGCCGAGGCATTTCAGTGTTGCTGGTTGAGCAGAACGCCCGTGCCGCCCTGCAGGTCGCTGATCGTGCCTATGTCCTGGAGATGGGGGCGGTCGCATTGAGCGGACCTGCGCAGGATCTGCTGCATGACCGCCGGATTATCGATACCTACCTTGGCCTGGGCAATCACCAGACACAGGCAGCAGGCGCTGCTTAAAAAACCTTAACTTCAGAAAGTCAAAATTGACTAAAACCCTTCAAAGCTATATTGCCGGTCGCTGGATCGGCGCGCAACCCGCGCAGGTTCTACGCAGCGCGGTCAGTGGCAAGCACGTGTACAGCACCCACGCGGAAACACTGGACTTTGCAGAGGCGCTTCACCATGCGCGCAGCGTAGGACTGCCGGGCCTGCTGGCGCTGGATTTTCAGGAGCGGGCTGAACGCCTCAAGGCCCTGGCAAAGTACCTCAACGAACGCAAGGAGATGCTCTACGCGGTATCCGCCCACACAGGTGCCACGCGCGCCGTCGGATGGATCGATATCGAAGGCGGTGCGGGAACACTGTTTGCCTATTCATCAATGGGGAGCAATGAATTGCCATCCGGCAATCTTGTCCACGAAGGTCCGGCGATTCCGCTCGGAAAAAAAGGCCATTTCGCCGGCACGCACATCCTGGTGCCTCGTGGTGGTGTGGCGGTACACATCAACGCCTTCAACTTTCCGGTATGGGGCCTGCTTGAAAAATTTGCACCCAGCTTTCTGGCTGGCATGCCCTGCGTGGCAAAACCAGCTTCAGCGACCAGCTACCTCACAGAAGCGGCGGTACGCCTGATGATGGAGTCCGGCCTGTTGCCAGAGGGCAGTTTGCAACTGGTCATAGGCAGTACTGGCGATCTGCTCGACCGCCTTCAGGGCCAGGATGTCGTGACCTTTACCGGCTCTGCCGATACCGCCGCCAAATTGCGTGTGCGTCCCAATCTTGTACGCAACTCCATCCCTTTCAACGCGGAGGCCGATTCGCTCAATTGCGCCATCCTCGCGCCTGACGTTTCGCCGGATGACGAAGAGTTTGACCTCTTCGTCAAGGAGGTCGCCCGCGAAATGACCACCAAGGCAGGACAGAAATGCACAGCCATCAGGCGTGCCATCGTCCCTCGCCAGCATATTGATGCAGTAGTGACCAGGCTGAGGGCTCGGCTCGCCAAAATAGTGGTTGGCGATCCCGCACGCGAGGGGGTTCACATGGGCGCACTGGCGTCACATGAACAATTTGATGATGTCTCCGAGCGGGTCGCCCAGCTCCTGCGCGG
>JAZKIK010000137.1:0-5915 GCA_040384925.1 Pseudomonadota bacterium
CTCACCCCTGCCCTCTCCCAAAGGGAGAGGGAGTAAGGCAAGTGGCTCCGGGTTTGTCTCCTCTCCCTCTGGGAGAGGGGCGGGATGAGGGCTCCCCGGCCTTGACCAGACCAGAATTTCCCCGTCCAGCACGGTGCCGTCAGGCAGGCGCTGCGCCAGTGCGACGATTTCGGGAAAACGCTCGGTCACCAGTTCTTCACCACGCGACCAGATCCACACCTGACCGGCGCGTTTGATGAGCTGGCCGCGTATGCCATCGTATTTCCACTCGACCTGCCAGTCAGTGACCGGGCCAAGCCTGCTGTCGAAGTCTTCGGGTTTGACATCAAGCTGATGCGCCAGAAAGAAGGGGTAAGGCTGGCCCTGGTCATTGATATCCGCGCTTGTGCCCGCTCCGTCAGCGATGAGCGCCTGGTATTTGACGGCTGATGGCATGACCTTGCCATCGACATATCCCATCATGCGCTGTGCAATGCGTTTGGCGTCCACGCCGGAATGGGCGGCCAGCGCACGCTGCACCAGCAGCTTGCTGACGCCGACCCGAAAGCCACCGCCCACCAGCTTGATCAGCAAAAACCGGCCCTGCGCGTCCAGTTCAGCCCAGAAACCCTTGATGCGCAAGGCAATTTCGGGCTCGGGCAGGCCGCGCAAGGACAACAGACGCTGCTCGATCCAGTCGGCCAGCCCCACATCCGAAGCCTCAAAACCCAGCGGCAGGATATAGGCAATGGTTTCAGCCAGGTCACCAACAGCCTGGTAACACTCTTCAAACAGCCAGTCTTCAATGCCTGCTGCCTCACAGGCCAAGGTACGCAGGGTGGAGGTCTTGAGCAGTTGGCGCGGTTTGCCGCCCGACAGAAAATACACCGCCCAGGCGGCATCGCCTGCGCTGGCCTGCCCAAAATAGCGCTGCAGGGCATCAACCTTGGCGTTGGTGGAGGTGGTGCTGTCCAGTTCGGTAAAAAGCCGCGCAAAGTTCTTCATGCAGCGCCTGCCGGTGCTGCGGTTTTTTCTTCAACCGAATCGTCGCCATATTCGGTTTCAAAGGCTTCGGCCTGCAAACCCTGTTCGCTCAGGTAACGCACCATCACAGGCACGCTGCCGTGAGTGACGATGACACGGCTGGCACCGGTTGCGCCAATCGCGCCCATCAGGCCTGGCCAGTCGGCATGGTCGCTGAGCACAAAACCCCTGTCATGGCCACCCCGCCTGCGGGCACCGCGCAACTGCATCCAGCCGCTGGCAAACGCGTCACTAAAGTCGCCAAAGCGTTTGATCCACGGCCCGGCCGCGGCACCGGGCGGGCACAAGACCAGCGCGCGTTTGAAATCGGCGGCATCGGTGACCTCGGTTACCAGCCGGGTTTCGGGCAGTTTCACACCGGCCTCGCGGTAGGCCTGGTTAAGGGTCTGCACCGCGCTGTGCACCACAATCGGTGCAATGTTGGCGTCCACACCACTCAGTATGCGCTGTGCCTTGCCAAAGCTGTAGCACAGCAGCACGCTGGCACGCCCGGCAGCAGCATTGGCAGCCCACCAGCTGTTGATATCGGCAAACAACTCGGCGTCGGGCCGCCAGCGGTAAATGGGTAAACCAAAGGTTGACTCGGTGATAAAAACATCACAGCGCACGGCTTCAAATGGTGTGCAGGTGGCGTCAGGCGCGACCTTGTAGTCTCCACTGGCGACCCAGGTCTGGCCGCCATGACTGAGTCGCACCTGCGCCGAACCCAGCACATGGCCGGCCGGATGCAGCGACAGTGCCACACCGTTGTGGGTGATCTGCTGGCCATAATCCAGTTTTTGCAGGTCAATGCCCTGGCCCAGGCGTGAGCGCAGCACACCTTCTGCAGCGCTGGCCGCCAGATAGTGGCCATGGCCCATGCGCGCATGGTCAGCATGGGCATGCGTGATGACGGCGCGGTTGACAGGCCGCCAGGGGTCAATATAAAAGTCGCCAGGGGGGCAATAAAGCCCCTCCGGGCGCTGGACGATCAGGTCTTGCATGTAAGGAGCGCTCAGGAAATCAGGCCTCAGTAACGCTGCCCGGCCAGCCAGATGCCAAGCCGCATCAGTGCGTAAGCCATTCTTCCCAGAATACGCTGGCCCAGGGGACGCTGGCTGTAGGTGACTGGATCAATACGGCGTCCGTGCCCGGCGATGGCGGTGCACAGCTTTTCACGCAGATCACCGGCAAAAGCCCTGTCCTCAACCACCACATTGGCCTCACGGGCCAGCAGCAGGCTGAGCGGGTCGAGGTTGGACGAGCCGACGGTTGCCCAATGCTCGTCAATCACCGCCACCTTGGCATGCAGAAAGCTCGCCTCGTACTCATGAATCTCGATACCGGCCTTCAGCAAGGTGTCGTACACCGGGCGCGCCGCGTGGTACTGCATGAAATATTCGTATCTGCCCTGCAGCAGCAGGGTCACCCTGACACCACGCCGGGCCGCACCAATCAGCGCGCGCCGCAGTTTTCGGCCAGGCACAAAGTAGGCGTTGGCGATCAGTATTTCGCTGCGGGCATGGCCTATGGCCCTGAGGTAAACCTTTTCTATGCTGCTGCGATTGCGCAGGTTGTCACGCAGAACCAGTTCTGCCCTGGTGCCGGGCTGCTCTGGCGGCGCGCTGGCACTGCCTGAGGACAAAACCGCGAGTGCCTCTGCACTGGTCTTGATGCCGTAACCGGCCGCCTTGAACTTCTCCCAGGCCTCACTCAAATGCCGGTGCCGTGCGCTGAGCCCGGCCTGCACACGCCACCACAACAAGGCCATGGCTTCCGCCGCATCCAGCGCCAGCGGCCCCTGGGCTGCCACGGCAAAGTCAAAACGCGGGGCTTGCAGGTCGCCATGGTTGGGGTCGTAAAAATCGTCAAGTATGTTGATGCCGCCACAAAATACCTTGCGCTGGTCCACCACACACAGTTTGCGATGCAGCCTGCGCCAGCGTTGCGGCATCAACAGCCCCAGGCGCCCCAGCGGCGAATAAACCACCCACCTGACGCCGGCATCACTGAACTTTTTTTTCCAGTCGGCAGACAAGGGCCCGGAACCAATGCCGTCAACCAGCACCTGTACTGTCACGCCTCGCTGCGCTGCGGCAATCAGCGCATTGGCAACATCGGCACCCGCACCATGCATGTCAAAAATATAGGTCTCAAGCTGAACCCAGGTCTGTGCCGCATCAATGGCGCTGATCAGGGCAGGGAAATAAGCTTCACCGCCCTGCAGCAACTCCAGGCCGTGGGATTTATGCCAGGTTTTCATCTGGCAGATTCTGGCCGACGAAACGTGAAAGCATCAAGACAGCTTCGGCATTCGAGGGTGAAAAACAGGCATCAGCGGCTTCAAGCCAAGGCAGCCAGCGCCAGGCCGTGTGTTCACGCGGGCTGAGCTGGACCGGTGTGCCTGCGGGCACACAGAGGCTGAAAACATGCTCGGTGTTGTGCGTGACACCCGGCGCATACCGGCCACGCCAGGCCGGGTAAATCTCGTAAATATTCGACATACGCCAGTCAACAAACTGCTCTGCCGGCGCGCAGATGCCGGTTTCTTCCATCACTTCACGCTGGGCCGTCAACAACAGGGGCTCGTCAAGCGAATCAATCGATCCGGTCACGTTCTGCCAGAAACCGGGGTTGTCGGTGCGCTCCATCAGCAGCACATCCAGCTGCGGGGTGTGGATGATGACCAGAACCGATTCGGGGATCTTGAAACCGGTCTGCAACTCAGAAACCACTGATAACCGCATCCAGCGCAGCGCTGATCTCACTGGCCCGATGCCGCAGGGAGCCGCTTGGTTTTTTCAGCAAACGCGCCGGAACCGGTGCGGCCATATGTGCCAGCAAGGTCAGCGGCTCGGCATCAACTTCAACCAGCAGGCACAGATTGGGTGGCAATCTGGCCTGCCCGACACCCACACGCGACAGGGGCATGACCAGCCGGGTGGCCAGCTTGTCTATCAGATCACTTTGAATATCCAGCACATAAGGCACAAACTGGCGCGAAGCGGGCTGCGGGTTGACATAGATATCAAACTGCGCCATTCAGGAGTTCTCCATCCAGGGCACCAGGCCTTCACACCAGAGACCATGCTTTTCAAAATGTCCGTTCTGGAGAGCTATCCAGTCACCGTAGTTGTCGTTGAATTCCTTTTGCCGCAACAGCAGCGATTTTTTCTCGCTAGCGGCTTTCATGGCCTCGAATTGCTCCACCGAAAGAATCACGGAATCAACACGTCCGTCTTTTTCAACAAAAACAGGTTCGGTTTTCGCCTGGGCACAGACATACCCAAAACGGTTTTTGGCTTCTGTGGCGCTGACGTGCATAGGTGACTCCGGAACAATTTGATTAGCCATTTTAGCCATCAAGACGACCTTCTGTCTATTGAAGGGCCTGCCAGTCAACGGGGTACATACACTGATGGTTTGTCTTCAAACACCACTTTGCAGGGCGTCCATGGCATCAGTAATCACTGCCTGTTGCGCGCCAATATTCTCCAGACATGTCTTCAGCATTTTCGCGGGCACAGTAGCAATGAAATGCACACCCAAAAACAGTGATTCGCCATTCACAACAACGGTTTGGCCCAGCCTGCGCGGCACGCTGCCGAGCGTGATTCTGGGGCGCTGCAGGGGAATGACAACCCTTGTAGGCAGTTCATCAAAAGCGTCATTCTGGATTTGCACGACAAGAACGTGTTCACGGTCTATACGGGGTCGCGCAGCAGCCTTGCCGGGATGCGATGGTAGGCGCAGCCCGCCGCCAATAGCACAGCTATTGGCAAGGGGTGCAACACCCCAGCGCGCCCGGCAAGGCTGCTGCCCTTCGGGTTGGGGTGAAATCGGGCGATCTGCCCACCATGTCCCTTGCATGGGCTTTAGCCCATGACTGCGGGCCCTGGCAGACAGCTCATCCCGATTGCACCCCAACGCGGCCCCGTATAGACCGTGAACACGTTCCAGGAAACACCTTGCCTTGCGCTGAATTGGCATTGGAATAAACATCGTACTGAGCCATGGGTTTACCAGACCCGGTGCTCTTCACCAAAAATCCCCACCTCTTCAACAATACGGTGCTGGTCTGCAATCCAGTCTTTGTAAGTGCTGGCAAACTCCTGCGAGGTCAGCTTGCGCGACGCACCGTGTGCCTGTCGCCTCAAAGCCTCATAGTGTTCCACCGACACCGTGACGGTACGGGAGGCTGCCACTTCAGAATAAGCCACAACCATGGCCACGGGTTTGCCATGCCGCGTCACGATCTGATCGCCTTGGGTGCGCGCCAGGTCAATCAGCTCGCTGAAGCGGTTTTTGGCTTCCTGAACCTGCCAGGTATGGGTAATTGTTGACATGGGTGGCCTTGATTCTGTCCAGACTGGACAGAATACTACCACCTGTCAGTTAAAAGCCAGCCAGCGACACAATGTGTGTGGCGAGCTTGTCAGTCACCAAAAACCAAAACACTACCGACTCCACACCACAAGCAAACAGTCTTTTCTGCAACTGCCACATCACCGGCATCAATCGTCTGTAAAAAAATCCGAATCAATGCGCTTAAGGTGATAACTCGCAGCCACCGAAACACCAAGATCATGCTCAATCATGAGTTCGGCAAGACGCTGGCCATCTATCAAAACAATCTTGTAAGAACGACTGGTGCGGGCTGCGATCAAGGCGGCGGGAGTAAAGGAACTCGTTGTAATAAACACGCCCTTTTGCGCACCTTTTGCATCCAGGGCACCTTTAAAGTCGCGGATAGGCCCTTCACCGACACTACCCTCCCAACGTTTGGCTTGGAGGTACACCAAATCAAGGCCAAGTCGATCCTCCTTAATGATGCCGTCAATGCCTTCATCTCCGCTACCGCCAATGGACTTACCGGCATCTGCACGAGATCCCCCATAACCCATTGCAACCAT
>JAZKIK010000137.1:5925-8875 GCA_040384925.1 Pseudomonadota bacterium
CAGGACGCGGCAGCACGCGTCTCGCGACCGGCAACCCCCGTCGCCGGACCGGCCTACCGCCTGCCCAGCCTCTTGTCGACTTCCGCCATATCCCATCTTCAACAGCAACAGTACAACCAATCGTTCGAAAAAAGAAGGTTCACACTGCTTGATGGCTTCGACAAGTTCGGCTGCCAGTGCCAAACGAGTCTGGCTAAGAATGACTGTAAGCCGTTCCTCAGGAGAAGCCAAATTTTCATCTCGATCTTCCGTTGAACTTAGGCTTACTATCGCTTCGGACTGGGGCTTCTGAAGACTGGCCACCTTCCAGACGTTATATCGGCGATCAATTTCCTGTAAATAAGCTCTGGCATCGAACGGCTCTTGAACTGCGGCGCGGCCTTCGCTTGTAATTGTCCATGTCGCACGTTCTTTCTGCACGTAGCCAGCCTTGACTACACCTACCGAAGAGAATCCGAAAATAGAACGCCACCGCACATTGCCGGATGTTTCGTAAACCTCTTTTGCCCATTCATCCAAGGGGACGCGACGCTCGATTTCGGCCATCAGGTCTGCTCGACGCAGTTGCCCGCCAGCAGCTCCGGACAAGGCTGTCAACGCAGCGAAATGCATGTCGGTTATTAACTTGTCAGAACGCGAAAGAGGGCGAGACATCAAGAGCTCCAATAAAAAGGGCACCTAAACTGATGCCCTTTACTCTGCAACAGGCACTCAATCAGGCTGGCAGCGGATTGCGCAGACGGATATGCAGTTCCTTGAGCTGCTTTTCGTCCACCGGGCTGGGCGCGTGGGTCAGCAGACACTGGGCGCGCTGGGTTTTGGGGAAGGCAATCACGTCACGAATCGACTCGGCACCGGTCATCATGGTGACGATACGGTCCAGGCCAAAAGCCAGGCCGCCGTGTGGTGGCGCGCCGTATTGCAGGGCGTCGAGCAGGAAGCCGAACTTTTCCTGCGCTTCTTCGGGGCCGATTTTCAGGGCGTTGAAGACCTTGCTCTGCACATCGGCCTGGTGGATACGCACCGAGCCGCCACCGAGTTCCCAGCCGTTGAGAACCATGTCATAGGCTTTGGCAATGCACTTGCCGGGATCGGTGTCCATCCAGTCTTCGTGGCCGTCTTTTGGCGCAGTGAAGGGATGGTGGACGGCGCTCCAGCGGTTGTTGGCTTCGTCGTGTTCAAACATCGGAAAGTCAACCACCCACAACGGCTTCCAGCCGGCGCTGAAAAGCCCAAGCTTTTTGCCCAGCGGGCTGAGGCCGACCTTGAGGCGCAAGGCACCAATGCTGTCGTTGACGATTTTTGACTTGTCAGCGCCAAAAAAGATCAGGTCGCCATTGGCGGCCTTGGTGCGTTTGACGATTTCAGCCAGCGCTTCATCATGCAGGTTTTTGACGATGGGGCTTTGCAGGCCCTCACGGCCCTTGCTCACATCATTGACCTTGATCCAGGCCAGGCCCTTGGCACCGTAAATCTTGACAAATTCGGTGTAACCGTCAATTTCACCACGGCTCATTTCCGAGCCACCGGGTATACGCAGGGCAACCACACGGCCGCCTGGTGTGGTGGCCGGTGTGCTGAAGACCTTGAAGTCAACCGTGGCCATCACATCGGTCAGTTCGGTAAATTCAAGGCCAATACGCAGGTCGGGTTTGTCTGAACCGTAACGATGCATGGCTTCGGCATAGGCCATGACAGGGAATTCACCCAGGTCGGTATTCAGCACGGTCTTGAAGATATTGCTGATCATGCCCTGGAACATGTCACGAATGTCCTGCTCGGCCATGAAGGAGGTTTCAATATCAATCTGCGTGAATTCGGGCTGGCGGTCGGCGCGCAGGTCTTCATCACGGAAACATTTGGTGATCTGGTAATAACGGTCAAAACCGGCCACCATCAGCAGCTGCTTGAACAGCTGCGGGCTTTGCGGCAGCGCGAAAAACATGCCTTCGTTGACACGGCTGGGCACCAGGTAGTCCCGCGCACCTTCGGGTGTGCTTTTGGTCAGCATTGGGGTTTCAATGTCGATAAAACCGTTGGCATCCAGAAACTTGCGTGTTTCCATCGCCACGCGGTAACGCAGCATCAGGTTGTTCTGCATGTAGGGGCGACGCAGATCAAGCACCCGGTGCGTGAGGCGCGTGGTTTCCGACAGGTTGTCGTCGTCCAGCTGGAACGGTGGGGTGACGCTGGGGTTGAGCACCGTCATTTCGTGGCACAGGACTTCGATCTTGCCGCTTTTGAGCGCATCATTGACGGTGCCTTCGGGGCGCGCGCGCACAATGCCTTTGACCTGGATGCAGAACTCGTTGCGCACACCCTCGGCAACCTTGAACGTGTCGGCACGGTCAGGGTCGCAAACCACCTGCACATAACCTTCACGGTCACGCAGATCAACAAAAATCACACCCCCATGATCGCGTCTGCGATTGACCCAGCCACACAGGGAAACGGTTTGCCCGAGCAGGGCTTCGGTCACCAGACCGCAGTAGTTTGAACGCATTTGGGATTGCACTTGGGGAGCCATGGACATAATAATTTCGCCTGTAAATCCGTTTGCAGGGGGCGGGCATTGTGCGCCAGTCTGCAGGTTTTCTGGAATTGCTGCCGGGTTTGTGGCCCGGCCTGTTGTCTATCTGTTTTTTATTTGGGTTTGTAATTGGCACCGCTGCCGGGAACCACAACACCCATGGAAATCACATAGGTCAGCGCCTCGTCAACACTCATCTTGAGCTCGATGCAGTCTTCACGCCTGAGCATGACAAAGTAGCCGCCGGTAGGGTTGGGTGTAGTGGGCACATACACACTGAGGTAGTCACCCAGCAGGTGGTTGGCAACATCACCCCCAGGGGAGCCAGTTTGAAAACCAATGGTCCAGACACCTTCACGCGGCCATTGCACCAGCAGGGCCTTGCGAAAGGCATTGCCATTTTCGGCAAACAGGGTGTCA
>JAZKIK010000138.1:0-2364 GCA_040384925.1 Pseudomonadota bacterium
GACCCGCATCTGCTGGCCAGCGGCGGCCTGGAGCCCATGGAAACCGGCGATGGCGGCACAACGGACGTGGTTTTGCTGCCGCTGACCCTGGGCGGCCGCCGCCCCGGCGTACGGCAAAGCCTTGCCAGGGTGGGCGAACATACCGACGAAGTGCTGGCCGGTTTGCCGGGCGCGGTGCCGTCAATACCCCAGGCTGAGGCTGTAGCTGCCTGAGGGCAGGGCACCGCGCTTTTCACAAAATATATAAACCGGAGACGCCAACATGACATCAATACTTCAATCCATCTCTTTCCCATCCCGCCGCAGCGCCCTGGCATTTGCAGGCACCGCCTGCGCCAGTCTGGCCTTGCCAAGCTGGGCACAAACCGACAAAAGCCTGCGCATCATCCTGCCGATTGGCGCAGGTTCAGGTGTTGACACCATCATGCGTGCCGCCGCACCATCTCTCATCAAGGCATTGAACGGCCAGCCTGTGGTGATTGAAAACCTGCCAGGTGCAGGCGGCATCACAGGCACTTCTGCGCTGTTCAAGGCCCCGGCCGACGGATTGACAATCGCCGTGGTGTCCAACAACCACGTCATCAACCCCAGTGTGTACAAAAAGCTCCCTTATGACACCTTGAGCGACTTCACGCCGATTTCAGTCGTCGGATCGACACCGTTTGTGCTGCTCGTCAACCCAGCCAAGGTAGCCGCCACCAATGTGAAAGAGCTGGTGGCGCTGCTCAAGGCCAAACCCGAAGCCTACAACTACGCATCTTCAGGCAATGGCACTGTGATACATCTGGCTGGTGAAATGTTTGTGGACGAAGCCAGGGTGTCCATACGCCACATCCCCTACAAAAGCACAGGCGCCATGGTCACCGACCTGCTCGGCGGATATGTGGAAATGGGCGTGGTAGCCCTGCCGGCAGCCCAGGCCCACATCAAAAGCGGTGCCCTGCGCGCCATCGGCCTGTGCGGCAAGACCCGAACCCCCGCCGCCCCCGACCTTCCCACCATCGCAGAACAAGGCCTGCCCAACTACGAGATAGAAGGCTGGTTTGCTGTTTTAGGCCTGGCCAAACTGCCCGCCGACCAGGTCAAACGAATCCACGATGCTTTTGTGGTCGCCTTCAACAGCCCCGAAACCCGCGAAGCCATGGCCAAACAGGGCAATGTGATTCACCCCAGCACACCGGAAGCTGCTGCTGTTTATATGCGCAGCGAGATGATGCGTTATGCGGCGCTGGCGAAGAAGGCCGGGGTGACGCTGGATTGAGTATTGCCTGACCGTCATCCTGTGATTCCCCCGAAGACGGGAATCAAGGTGAATGCAAGGTGGCTTTTGCGCAATGGCCGCGCTCATGTTTGGCCACTCATTTGATAGCGTTTCAAAAAATCTGACCTGAACCGGCCATGCACCGGTCTGCTCAGCACATATATATGTGAAGGCGGCTTGCCGTAAACAAATCGGGCTTGGAGAACGCCAGTGCCAGCTCAAGAACAGATCTGCTGAATACGGGTTAACCCTAGTTTGGCCGCGCGACAAACCATACGCTGCCACTGACCAAATTCTGGTGCTTCGTTCACCGTAATCACGTCGGTAACTGAAAAATCCTTTGAAAACAATTACTTGCGGGTGCTCCCTGGGTCTGCAGACGGTGGCATGCGGCTTGCAAACAGTTGCTGGGCTTTGACAGGCAAAAGCCATTGAGCGTGAGAACAAAGGAGACAAAAAATGAACTTGAATGACGACCTTGACGGCGTGTGCGCCTATCTGCCACCGCAGAAAAACAAGTAGGGCGCGCCATGTCTGTCAAGCTGGCATTTGAGGCCATGGGGGAGGGGCCGCCCCTGGTGATCCTGCATGGGCTGTTTGGCTCCGGGCGTAACTGGGCACCGATTGCCAAAGCGCTGGCCAGCGATTACCGCATCTACCTGCCCGACGCTCGCAACCATGGGGCATCGGCCTGGTCCGAGATCATGTCCTATACCGAGATGGCTCAGGACGTGCTGGATTTGATGGAGCGCCAGCACATGGAGCGGCCCGTGGTGATAGGCCACAGCATGGGTGGCAAGACCGCCATGACACTGGCTCTGGAACATCCCCAGGTGCTTGCTGGCGTCGCCGTGATCGACATCGCCCCCGAGGCCTATGCCGACCAGTTCTCGCCCTACATCACGGCCATGCGTGGCCTGGATCTGGCGGCAAGCACCAGTCGCAGGGAAATCCGGCAGGCGCTTGCCACCCGCATGGACGCGGGCGCTCCAGTTGACTTTCTGATGCAGAACCTGATGCGTCATGACGAACGCTTTGACTGGCGGCTCAACCTGATGGCCACGGCGATGTGCATGAAAGATCTTTGCGGTTTCCCTAAACAG
>JAZKIK010000138.1:2383-12025 GCA_040384925.1 Pseudomonadota bacterium
CTATGTACGGCCCGATTCGCGCGCCAGCATCAGCAGGCTGTTTCCCCATTCGCGGCTGGAACATATCGCTGATGCCGGGCACTGGGTACACGCGGACCAGCCGCAGGCCCTGCTGCAGATACTGCGCGACTGGCTGGGCCAGGTAGTGGTGCAGCGCGCCACCGCTGCGCCATCCTGAGCTGTTGCCCGAATGACGAGCAACTGATTCCTTTCAATACAACATGGAGAAATAAATGTCCGACACATTGCGCGAGGCTGCGCTTGATTACCACCGCTACCCGACGCCCGGCAAGATTTCGGTGGTGCCGACCAAAGCCATGGCGACCCAGCGTGACCTGGGTCTGGCCTATTCGCCAGGGGTTGCAGAAGCCTGCCTGGCCATTGTTGATGATCCGCGTGAAGCCGGCAACCTGACGGCCCGCAACAACCTGGTGGCGGTCATCACCAACGGAACCGCCGTGCTCGGGCTGGGCAACATAGGCGCGCTGGCTGGCAAGCCCGTGATGGAAGGCAAGGGTTGCCTGTTCAAGAAATTCGCCGGCATTGACGTCTTCGACATCGAGCTCGATGAGCTGGACCCGGACAAGCTGATAGACACCATCGCCAGGATGGAGCCGACCTTTGGCGGCATCAATCTGGAGGACATCAAGGCACCCGAATGCTTCTACATAGAAAAGAAGCTGCGCGAGCGTATGAAGATACCGGTATTCCATGACGACCAGCATGGTACGGCCATCGTTGCTGCCGCCGCCATCCTCAATGCGCTGCACCATGTGGGCAAGGACATCACGCAGGTCAAGCTGGTGTGTTCGGGCGCGGGCGCGGCGGCGCTGGCCTGCCTGGACCTGATCGTCAGCCTCGGGCTGCCGATACACAACATATTTGTGTCCGACAGTCTGGGCGTGGTCTATACCGGGCGCAAGGAGCAGATGGATGCGAACAAGGCCCGCTATGCGCAGGAGACGGCTGCGCGCAAGCTGGCCGACATCGTTGACGGTGCCGACATTTTTCTGGGCCTCTCGGCTGGTGGTGTTCTCAAGCCGGAGATGGTCAAGGCCATGGCGCGTGATCCCATCATCCTGGCGATGGCCAACCCCAACCCCGAAATCAGCCCTGAAGATGCACTGGCCGTGCGCCCGGATGCGATTATCGGAACCGGGCGTTCCGACTATCCCAACCAGGTCAACAACGTCCTGTGTTTTCCCTTTATTTTCAGGGGTGCGCTGGATGTGGGTGCCACCACCATCAATGAGGAAATGAAGCTGGCAGCGGTGCGCGCCATTGCCGAGCTGGCGCATGCCGAGATCCCGGAAGTGGTGGCCCAGGCTTACGGTGCCGTGGGTTTGCGTTTTGGTGCCGAGTACCTGATCCCCAAGCCTTTTGATCCGAGACTGATCGAGGCCGTGGCCCCGGCCGTGGCCCAGGCCGCGATGGACAGCGGCGTGGCGAGCAGGCCCATCCAGGACATGGAGGCTTACCGCCAGCGCCTGAACCAGTTTGTCTACCAGTCCGGCAGCGCGATGCAGCCGATTTTTGCTACCGCCAAACGTTCACCCAAGCGTGTTGTTTACGCGGAAGGCGAAGACGAGCGCGTGCTGCGCGCCGCACAGGTAGTGGTTGACGAAGGACTGGCCAGGCCGCTGCTGGTCGGCCGGCCCGAGGTGATTGCCCAGCACATCAAACAGTTTGGCCTGCGCCTGAAACCGGGTGTGGATTGTGAGTGTGTGAACCAGCTGGAACCCGAAGTTTATGGCGCTGCAGCCAGCACTTATTACCAGCTTGCCCGTCGCCGTGGCGTCTCGCGTGCATCCGCGCTGGCCGAGATGCGCAGCCGGGGTACCCTGCTGGGCGCCATGATGGTTCGTGAAGGTGCGGCTGACGCCATGCTGTGCGGAACCGTTGGCAGTTATGCCGATCACCTGGGTTATGTACGTGAGGTGATCGGCCTGCGCAGCGGGACGCACACTCTTGCGGCCATGCAGATGCTGATGCTGCCCGGACGCCAGCTATTTATCTGTGACACCCATGTCAACCTCGACCCGACGGCCGCACAGGTCGCCGAGATTGCCTTGCTGGCGGCCGAGGCAGTCAAGCGCTTCGGCATTGTGCCGAGCGTGGCCTTGCTGTCGCATTCGAGCTTTGGCAGCTCCAATGCGCCTGCAGCGCTGAAGATGCGCGAAGCGCTTGCCCTGGTGCAGGCGGGCGACCCGAGCCTGGCTGTTGATGGCGAGATGCGTGGTGACGCGGCCTTGTCCAAGGAGATTCTGGATCGTGAGTTTCCGGATTCGGGCCTGACAGGCGAGGCCAATGTGCTGGTGATGCCCAACGTTGATGCGGCCAATATTTCATACAACCTGCTGCGGATTGCGGCCGGAGGCGGCATCACCGTGGGCGGCATCCTGCTGGGTGCTGCACGGCCTGTACACATTCTTACCCCGTCATCGACGGTTCGCCGCATCGTCAACATGACAGCGCTGGCCACAGCGGATGCTGGCCTGCAGCCAGGCCCAAGTGCATAAAAGCCACTTGAACCCACCAACTTACCAGGAGATACCCATGGACCAAGACAGCACCCCCAAACCCTTTTACAAGTCCCTCTATTTCCAGGTCATCACCGCCATTGTGCTTGGCGTGCTGCTGGGGCACTTTTACCCCGAGAGCGGTGCCGCCATGAAGCCGCTGGGCGATGGTTTCATCAAGCTGATCAAGATGATCATCGCGCCCATCATCTTTTGTACGGTGGTGGTGGGTATCGCCGGCATGGAAGACATGAAAAAGGTCGGCAAGACCGGCGGCCTGGCCTTGTTGTACTTTGAGATTGTTAGCAGCATTGCACTGGTGGTGGGGCTGGTGATCATCAACATCGTCAAGCCTGGTGAAGGTATGAACATTGATGTCAGCACCCTGGACACCAAAGGCATTGCTGCTTATACCGGGCCGGGCAAGATGGCCAGCACCACAGACTTTCTGCTCAACGTCATCCCGAGCACGGTAGTGGACGCCTTCGCCAAGGGCGAAATTCTGCAGGTTCTTCTGGTCGCCGTCATGTTCGGCTTTGCGCTGCACAAGTTCGGTGGCCGCGGCACACTGGTGTTTGACTTCATCGAGAAGTTCTCGCATGTGCTGTTTGTCATTGTTGGCTACATCATGAAGGTCGCCCCGATAGGTGCTTTTGGTGCCATGGCCTTCACGATCGGCAAATATGGTGTGTCCTCGCTGATGCAGCTTGGGCAACTGATGGCGACCTTCTACCTGACCTGCCTGCTTTTCATCTTCGTGATTCTGGGCGGCATCGCGCGCTTCCATGGTTTTTCCATCTGGAAGTTCATCAAGTACATCAAGGAAGAGCTGCTGATCGTGCTGGGTACTTCGTCCAGCGAGTCAGTGCTGCCGCGCATGATGGCCAAGCTGGAAAACCTGGGCGCGAAAAAGTCTGTGGTTGGCCTGGTGGTGCCTACCGGTTATTCGTTCAACCTGGATGGCACGTCGATCTACCTGACCATGGCGGCGGTGTTCATCGCCCAGGCCACCAACACCCCCATGACACTGACCCAGCAACTGACCCTGCTGCTGGTGCTCCTGCTCACGTCCAAGGGCGCGGCGGGGGTGACCGGCAGCGGCTTCATTGTGCTGGCGGCCACACTGTCGGCTGTCGGCCATGTGCCGGTGGCGGGTCTGGCGCTGATTCTGGGCATAGACCGCTTCATGTCAGAAGCACGGGCGCTGACCAACCTGATCGGAAACGGTGTGGCCACTGTGGTCGTTGCCAAATGGACGGGCGACCTGGACACCCAGCGCA
Organism: Pseudomonadota bacterium; assembly: GCA_040384925.1. Taxonomy (GTDB): domain Bacteria; phylum Pseudomonadota; class Gammaproteobacteria; order Burkholderiales; family Burkholderiaceae_C; genus Polaromonas. The sequence goes on from JAZKIK010000138.1 coordinate 6,183, forward strand.
TGGAACGCATGCTGAACAACGAGTCGGCCACAGACGCCGACTCGCCGGAAGAAGTGCTGGATGCCATCGAAGCCCACATGCCCACCGGGCCAGCACGCTGAGCCTACCCTTGCACGCCGGTGACGGAAAAACCATGAGCAAGCCGAATCCCATACACAGGATAGTCATCGTCGGCGGCGGCGCGGGCGGCCTGGAGCTGGCCACGCGGCTGGGCGACACGCTTGGCAAGCGCGGGCAGGCCGACATCACGCTGATCGACAAGACTCGCACCCATGTCTGGAAGCCCAAGCTGCACGAGATCGCATCCGGCAGCATGGACTTGAGCGATCATGAGGTGGACTACCTTGCGCAGGCGCATTGGCATCATTTTCGTTTTCGCATTGGCGAGATGACGGCTCTGGACCGCCAGCGGCGTGAGGTGCGTGTGGCGCACTACCTGGACGACGAGGGCCGCGAGGTCACGCCGGACCGCGTGTTTGGCTTTGATACGCTGGTGCTGGCGCTGGGCAGCCTGAGCAATGACTTCGGCACACCTGGTGTTGCCGAACATGCGCTCAAGCTGGAGTCCAAGCGCGATGCCCAGCGCTTTCATGCGCGCCTGGTGAATGCCTGCATCCGGGCGCATGCGCAGACAGATGCCCTGCGACCTGACCAGTTGCACGTGGCAATCATAGGCGCAGGTGCTACCGGAGTGGAACTGGCGGCCGAATTGCACCGTACCGCGCGGGAGGTGGTGGCCTTCGGACTGGACCGTGTTGATGCCGACAAGGATATCCAGATCAACCTGATCGAGGCTGCCGACCGCGTGTTGCCGGCATTGCCGCCGCGCATGTCGCAGGCGACCGAGGATCTGTTGCGCAAGCTGGGTGTGCAGGTGTATACCTCGGCCAAGGTTGCGGCAGTACAGGCCGATGGGGTCAGTCTGGCCGATGGCCGATTGTTGCCCGCCGAACTGGTGGTGTGGGCGGCAGGCGTCAAGGCGGCAGATTTTCTTAAAGATATTGCTGGCCTGGAAAGCAACCGCATCAACCAGCTTGTTGTAAGGCCGACGCTGCAGGCCACACGCGACGACGACATCTTTGTGATTGGCGACTGCGCTGCATGCGCCTGGCCTGAAGCCAATGGCGGCAAGGGCGGCTGGGTGCCACCGCGTGCCCAGGCCGCGCACCAGCAGGCCTCGCACGTAGCGCTGCAGATACGACGCCGCCTGGCAGGCAAGCCCTTGCGTGACTACCGTTACCGTGATTTTGGTTCGCTGGTGTCGCTGGGGGAGTTCAGCACTGTGGGAAACATGATGGGAGGCCTGATAGGCGGCAGCCTGATGATTGAAGGTGCCTTCGCACGGCTGATGTACGTGTCGCTCTACAAGATGCATGAACTGGCGCTGCATGGCTTTGCCAAGATGGCGCTGGACACGCTGGCGCGCCTGATCACGCGGCGCACCGAGCCGCATGTGAAGTTGCACTGAGGTGGCCATCAGTCTCATATTTATGGCCCCAGCACACCATCAGTCGCTGTGGCCATTGTTTATTTGAGTTGTAAGTTGTTCGGTCATTGATGGAAAAAATCGAAAAGGAGTCATTCATGTCAGATATCGTTATCGTCGCCGCTGCACGCACTGCCGTTGGCCGGTTTGGGGGCACTCTGGCCAAAACTGCCGCACCGGATCTGGGTGCGCATGTGGTCAAAGGCTTGCTGGCTTCGGCCGGCGTGGCGGGTGATGCAGTCAGCGAGCTCATCATGGGCCAGGTGCTGACTGCCGGCAGCGGCCAGAACCCGGCGCGCCAGACCGTCATCAAGGCCGGTTTGCCGCAGACTGTGCCGGCCTTGACGATCAACAAGGTCTGTGGCTCCGGCCTCAAGGCCGTGATGCTGGCCGCCCAGGCCATTCGCTGCGGCGACGCCGAAATAGTGGTTGCCGGCGGGCAGGAGAACATGAGTGCCTCGCCGCATGTGCTGATGGGCTCGCGCGACGGCCAGCGCATGGGCGACTGGAAGATGCTGGATTCCATGATCACCGACGGCCTGTGGGACGTCTACAACCAGTACCACATGGGCACCACGGCCGAGAATGTGTCGAAAAAGTACGGCATCAGCCGCGAAATGCAGGACGCGCTGGCGCTGGCTTCGCAGCAAAAAGCTGCTGCCGCACAGGACGCAGGCAAGTTCACTGACGAAATTCTGCCTTTCATGATTGCGCAGAAGAAGGGCGACCCCATCGTCTTCGCGGCTGACGAGTTCGTCAACCGCAAGACCAGCGCCGAAGTTCTATCGGGTTTGCGGCCCGCTTTTGACAAGGCAGGCACGGTAACGGCAGGCAATGCATCGGGCCTGAACGATGGTGCCGCAGCGGTTTTGGTGATGAGCGCACAGCGTGCCGCTGCCCTGGGCCTCAAACCCATGGCCGTGATCCGTGCTTATGCCTCTGCCGGCCTGGACCCCAGCATCATGGGCATGGGGCCGGTGCCGGCTTCCCGGCTGTGCCTGCAAAAGGCTGGCTGGTCGGCACAGGACCTGGATCTGTTGGAAATCAACGAAGCCTTTGCTGCGCAAGCCTGCGCCGTCAACCAGGAAATGGGCTGGGACACCAGCAAGATCAACGTCAACGGCGGAGCAATTGCCATTGGCCACCCGATTGGCGCATCAGGTTGCCGCATTCTGGTCACACTGCTGCATGAGATGCGGCGCCGTGGGGCAGGCAAGGGCCTGGCCTCGCTGTGCATAGGCGGCGGCATGGGCGTGGCCCTGGCCGTGGAACTGGCCTGAACGATTTATTTACATCAAGGAGACAAAAGAGATGACTAAAGTAACACGTGTGGTTCTGGTTACCGGCGGCATGGGCGGCTTGGGCGAGACGATTTCGACCAAAATGGTTGATGCTGGCTACCGGGTAGCCGTAACCTATTCGCCCGGCAATGCCAAACATGGCGAATGGGTGGAGCAGATGAAGACCAGGGGCTATGACATTCTTGCCGTGCCTTGTGATGTGGCAGATATTGACTCCTGCAGCCGTGCCGTGGGACTGGTGCAGGAGCAACTGGGCCCGGTCGAGGTGCTGGTCAACAACGCCGGCATCACACGCGACATGACTTTCAAGAAAATGGACAAGGTCAACTGGGACTCGGTGCTGCGTACCAATCTTGACAGCCTGTTCAACATGACCAAACAGGTTGCCGATGGCATGGTCGAGCGCAACTGGGGCCGTGTCATCAATGTGTCGTCGGTCAACGGTTCCAAGGGTGCTTTTGGCCAGACCAACTATTCGGCGGCCAAGGCCGGTGTTCACGGCTTTACCAAGGCGCTGGCGCTGGAAGTGGCCAAAAAGGGCGTGACCGTGAACACCATTTCGCCCGGCTACATAGGCACCAAGATGGTCACGGCGATTCCGCAGGAAGTTCTGGACTCCAAGATACTGCCCAACATTCCGGTCGGCCGGCTGGGCAAACCTGAGGAGGTGGCCGGGCTGATCATCTATCTGGCGTCCGAAGAAGCAGCGTTTGTGACCGGGGCCAATATCGCCATCAACGGTGGCCAGCACATGCAATAAACAGAAGCCTCCAGGCGACCGCCTGGAGACAAAATCATGCTCAAGTCAGGAATCGACCGGGAGTTCTGCGTCCGCTGTAAAGCCCTGACAAGCCCTGATTTCAATCGGCAGCCTTCATGGCACACTGACCCGGATGGAGATATTGACATGAGGCCCGCATGAGAAGGTTGATGAGGCGTGTGCTGGGTTTTGCTGCGTCGATTGTGATCATTGCCGTGGCAGCCTGGTGGGGCCACCAGGCTGCGCTGCAGTCAGGGCTTGAGCGCCTGCGCGACACGGCAGGGCACAGAATAGACATGGTCGGTGCCAACCTTGAGGGCGACCTGGCCCGGTTTGAATACCTGCCGGCCCTTCTGGAAATGACACCCAGCATTTTCTCGCTGTTCAGCAAGCCCGGTGACCCGGCCTTGCGCCGCGAAGTCAACCGCTACCTCAACGGTGTCAACGCCATGGCGATGACGTCCAATCTGTATGTGCTTGATCTGTCGGGGCTGGCCCTGGCCGCATCCGACTGGAATGACCCCGGCACGCCAGTCGGTACCAACCTGTCATTTCGCCCCTATGTCAAGGATGCGCTGGCGCACGGACAGGGTCGTTTTTACGGGGTGGGCATCACCAGCAAACGCGCTGGTTATTATTTGTCCTATGCCTTGCTGGGCAAGGGGCAGCCGCAGGGTGTGGCAACTGTCAAGGTCGATCTTGAAGACAACGAGCGCACATGGAGAACACTTTCAGGCAATGTGCTGCTGGTCGATGAACGTGGTGTTGTCATCCTGTCATCTCGCCCGGAGTGGAAGTTCCGTCCACTTGTGCCGCTTGCACCGCAGACACTGTCAGACATTGCCAGCATGCGACCCTATGGCGATGCTGCCATGGTGCCGCTTGACTGGCGTGAAATGGACCGCAAGATGGACCGCCAGGCCGGTGACGCCTCACTGGTCAGTCTGGACGGGAAGGACTACCTTAACTCGATGCGCTCCGTACGCCGTTCGGGCTGGCGCCTGATCGTGCTGGACGATGTGGCACCGGTACGCGCTGCAGCACGCAGTTTTGCCATCACCTGCGCACTGGCAACTTCTGTGCTGCTGCTGGTGTTGACGGTGATGTGGCAGTGGCAGCGGGCAGTGCGTTTCAAGCTGGCCAACCGGGCAGCCCTGCAGGCTGCGCATGACAGCCTGGAAGCAAAAGTGATGGAGCGCACAGTTGAACTGAGTCGAACAGTCGGCCAGCTTGGTGATGAAGTGGAGGCGCGCAAAGCCATTGAGGCTGATCTGCGGGCCACACAGAACGAGCTGGTTCATGCAGGAAAAATGGTGGCACTGGGCCAGATGTCGGCCGGCATGGTGCATGAACTGAATCAGCCGCTGGGTGCCCTTCGCACGCTGTCGGACAACGCCTGCGTGCTGCTGGACCACAACCGGCTGACCGACGTGCGCGGCAATCTGGAGCGCATCGCCCATCTGGTGGACAGGCTCGGACGCCTGACCCATCAGCTCAAGGCCTTTGCCTACAAGACCGGGCCCGAGCGTGAGACGGTAAGCCTGCAGCGCGTCATTGCCAATGCGCAGTTCCTGGTGTTTCAGCGCCTGAAAGACAACAAGGTGGACATGGTCGTGCAGGTGCAGGCTGGCCTGGCTGCGCTGGCAGAAGAGGTACGGTTGGAGCAGGTGCTGGTCAATCTGCTGGGAAATGCCATCGATGCGATGGCCAATTCACCCGTGCGGCGCCTGCAGGTGGATGCTGGCATATCAGGTACACGCCGTGGCTGTTGTGTCATACGGGTTTCCGACAGCGGGCCAGGCATTCGCGCCGACATCCTGGACCAGCTTTTTGAGCCCTTTGTCACCAGCAAACCCGCTGGGGCCGGCCTGGGCCTGGGGCTGATGATTTCTGCACACATTGCCCGTGACCTCGGAGGAAGCCTGCATGCTTCTAATCTGGAAGGCTCGGGAGCCTGCTTTGTACTTGAACTGAAGCTGGCATCGTCAAGGGAAAATCAAGCATCATGAATGACAACAAAGCAATACGTGTAATTTTTGTTGAAGACGACAGCGATGTGCGCCTGGGCAGTACGCAGGCGCTGGAGCTTGCCGGGCTGGTGGTGGACAGCTTTGCCACGGCTGAAGAAGCTCGCGCCCGCATTCATGTTGGTGTGCCTGCGGTGGTGCTGTGCGACGTCCCTGACAATTCTGTTGCAGTGGGAGTGCCGGCGATCGTGAAACCCCGCCGCATACACCATGGCGGACCTGACATGACCACCTCTAGCCGACACGAAGCAACATGAAGTTTGGCGCGG
>JAZKIK010000138.1:12035-13904 GCA_040384925.1 Pseudomonadota bacterium
ACGTGAAGCTGCCCGGCATGCCCGGTACTGAATGGCTGGACGAGATTCATGCCATTGACCCCGAATTGCCGGTAATTCTGGTCACCGGGCATGGCGACATTGCCATGGCCGTGCGGGCGATGCGTCAGGGTGCCTACGACTTTATTGAAAAGCCCTTTTCGTCGGAATACCTGGTTGCCGTGGTGCGCCGGGCTGCCGAAAAACGCCAGCTGACACTGCAGGTCCAGGCTTTGCGCGACCAGCTCGAAAACTGGCACGGCATCCAGGCCGTGCTGCTTGGCCGTTCGCCGCAGATGCAGGAGGTGCGGCGCACTGTCCTGAATCTTGCAGATACATCTGCCGATGTCGTGATTTATGGTGAAACTGGCACCGGCAAGGACATGGTGGCGCGCTGCCTGCATGACCACAGTGACAGGCGGCGAGCCAACTATGTGCCGCTGAACTGCGGCGGTCTGCCTGAAGCGCTGGTCGAAAGTGAGCTGTTCGGGCATGAAGTGGGCGCTTTCACAGGTGCCACGCGGGTTCGCATCGGCAAGTTCGAGCATGCGCATGGCGGCACTCTTTTTCTGGACGAGATCGAGAGCATGCAGATGTCAGTCCAGGTCAAGTTTCTGCGTGCCCTGCAGGACCGAAGCATCGAACGCATGGGTTCAAACAAGTCGATAGGCGTTGACTGCCGCATCATTGCCGCCGCCAAGGAAGACCTGAAAGCCCTGAGCGACCGGCAGAAGTTTCGCGCTGACCTTTATTACCGTATTGGCGTTGCCTTCATTGAGCTGCCGCCCTTGCGTGAGAGACGTGAGGACATCCCGCTGTTGTTCGAGCATTTCACGCTGTTGGCAGCGAGCCGGTTTCAAAGGGCAGCGCCCATGCTCAGCAGCATCCAGTTGCGTGAATTGATGGCCTATACCTGGCCCGGCAATGTGCGTGAACTGCGCAATGTTGCAGATCGTTTTGTACTGGGCCTGCTGGGTGACAGGCTCAAGCTGGAGACATCCGCCGTCGGCCCCAACACCCTGCCAGAGCAGGTCGAACATTTCGAGCGTTCCATCATCAACGAGGAAATGCGGCGTCATCAGGCTGACGTGTCCTTATGCGCCAAAGCGCTCGGTTTGCCCAAACAAACCCTGTACGACAAGCTGCGACGACTGAAAATCTCAACGGAAGAGTTCAGGCAAGAGCATTGAGTCTGGAAATCGCAGGCCTAGCAGCCTGTCGGACTTAGACCGTGAACACGTTCTTGGAAATCGTCGGCTGCAACCCGACCGCAGCGGTCTATTTTTCGCCGTTTTCTTACCTCGACTTTATCCATTTGAAGCCTGTTTTTGAAACGCAAACCCGACTGCACCTGCTGGTTCGCACTTCGTGCAGCGTTGGCAGGTGTGGAAGTCATCTTCGAAGAAGCACCTGCTCATCTGGGCGTCCAGACCCAGCGGCAGTGGTCAGACAAAGCGACGGCGCGCGCCACGCCTTGCCTGCTGGCGCTGTATTGCCTTGTGACGCTGGCCTCGCAGCAGCTGTTTGCGACCGGACAGATTGACCGGCGCTACGCCGCCTGGTATCCCAAACCGCAAGCTACCTTCTCCGACACCATCTCCTGCGTGCGTTGCCAGTTATGGAGCCACGCGTATTTTTCAAGCTCGCACCATGAGGCCGACATGGTGAAAATCCCTGCGACCTTTGCTTGATCGCTTTGTCGATTCGCTTTGTTATGCCGCTTGAACGGATAAAGTCGGGTTGAGGCGAGCACTGGCTAAATGAGGTGGTGTAGGTGCAAACGAGGCACGCTCAGACCATTCAACACCTGCGGCACATGGCTCAGCGGAAGCTGAATTCAACATGCGCAACTGCCCGTAAGTCGTCAGCGGC
>JAZKIK010000139.1:0-586 GCA_040384925.1 Pseudomonadota bacterium
TCCGGTCCAGATAACGCCCGGCCTGGTACACAAATGACTCGCCATTGGTGCGTGTTTGCACCACCACGTAGCTCGATTCGGCCTGCACCGTGTCTGCATCCACAGGCTCTATGACCAGGCCCGAGCTCATGTGGCGGCAGCTGTGTTCTTCAAAAATGCTGGCATGGCGCAGGGACAGCACCCTGTCCCGCAACATGCGCTGGTTGTCACAATAAATCAGCCCGATCGGCAGGCCCATGTCGGCGTTTTCTTTCGGCACGATTTCATACAGGCAGTCTTCGGTGAACAGCGAGGCCCACTCTTCGAGACGGTCGTTGTCCAGTGCGGCGCAGTACCGCTCCTGCAGTTGCGAGATTTCAAACCACAGCAGCATGGACTCCAGGCTGGTGGCAGTGTGGGAAGGAATGGCAGCACCCATGGGTAACTCCTGTAGAAAAATTAGACAAATTCAAGTGACCGCGCAGAACCGGCTGTCCGCAGTGCAAATAACAGCGCGGAACCGGCTCAGCCGGGCCGCAGGTGTTGCCCCCTGCAAGGGGGGAGGCAGCTACACGAAGTGAGCTGCAACGGGGGTGTGCCAATCAAT
>JAZKIK010000139.1:596-2397 GCA_040384925.1 Pseudomonadota bacterium
CTGGGGGAAGGCGGGGATGGGGGCCTCGGCCTGTACAGCCACTTAGCTTTTCATCCAGGCCAAAAGCCCCCATCCCAACCTTCCCCCAGCGGGGGAAGGAGCACAACCGCCACATGTTCAAGGCCAATCAATACCCCATCAAGCGTTGATAACCAACCCAAAACTTTCGAATCAGGTTTTCAGTAATCATGGTGTCCTGCCGCATCGGGTCACTGCGGCCCAGGTCCATTACCGAACTTGCATCACCATCACGCAAGGTGGCGCGCTGCACCAGTTCGGTCGCCTCGGTGTCTTCCATCGAGATGTAACCCGCCGGGCCCACCAGATTGGCCTGCTTGATGCGCAGTGCGCGCAGCTCGGGGGTGTCGTCTGAGTAGCCAAAAAAGTGAAACACCAGCTCAAACTGGTCTGGCCCCTTGGGCAAGACCTGGCGCGCCACCAGCGTGTTGTGAATCTGCTGCAGCACCAGTTGCGGAAACAGGCTTTGTATATGGTTGGTGCAGGCTTCGTCGTATTCCTCGATAAAACCCAGCACCGAATCGTCTTCCAGATGAAAACCTTCATCCATGGAGCGGATGGCCTGCTTTTTGTACGCGCTGGCGGTGTCTCTGTCATCAATCTTGGTGGCGGTGATGATGCTGTGCAGGCCAGCCGCAGCATCGGGAATGGACCGCGCCTTCATGCCCACCCTGAAGATATTGAAGGTGGTGTGAAACAGGTGCAGCAGGCTGGCGTGGTAGGGGTCTTTGACGTTTTCGTAATACAGCTTCCAGTTCGACTTGGCAAACTGGCGGGTACAGCCAAGGTAAACCACGGGCTTGTGCATGATGCGGTCAATCCATGGCCGCATCTGCTCGCCCAGGTAGTCGGGCAGCGCTGGCGTTTCATCACTGAAACTGGCAAACACCAGGCCCTTGTAACTGTCGCAACGCAACTGGCGCATGCCGTGATTTGCGTTGTCAAAGTCTTTTGGCATGCCGGGTGCACCGTTCTGTCCACGTTTGAAGGGCACACCCTGCAGATTGCCCTTGGTGTCGTAACTCCACTGGTGGTACACGCAGGTATGTGAAGTGGCATTGCCCCTGGCCTGGCGGCAGACAATGGCACCGCGATGCGCGCAGCGATTTACCCAGGCGGCCACACCGCCTTCGGGCGTGCGCGTCACCACCACCGGGGTGTCGCCTACAAAGCTGCTTTTGAAGTCACCGGGCTTGGGGATCTCGCAGTCCAGCGCCACAAAGTTCCAGGTGGGGCCGCGGAAGATGCGGGCCTGTTCACGCTCATACACCTCTTGCGAGCTGAAAACCTTGTAAGGCACACGGGAACCGTCAGGGTGCGGAAAATGCACCAAAAAGTCTTGTGCAGCGGGCGCATCAGGCTTTTTCAGTGCACTGATGTCTATGGTTTGGGTCATCGTGGCAGTCATGGGGTGCTCCTGTTCTTGAGCCCAATTTTTCAGACAAGCGCAGGCTGCGGCTATCCAGTTCTGGCGACAAAACCGGCTGCTTATCCGTTTCTCGCCGTTTTTTGCGGGAGTATTGATACGGATCACGATTTGGCTGGCAAACAGCCTCATGGCGCACTTCTTGCGGGTTTACCCCCATCCATGCCAGGTATCACCACCATGAACTCTGCTGCCCCAGCCTCTTACCCGTCGCCAGGCACAGGTTTTTTTGAACCCAGCCTTTTACGCGCCCACCGTCTTTTTGAGTCCAGCGACCTTGAAGACACGCGTGAACGCATCTCGCGTGTCATGCAGCCACACCGTCTGCAGCCATTGGGCAACTACGGCAGCCGCAGC
>JAZKIK010000140.1:0-3356 GCA_040384925.1 Pseudomonadota bacterium
CTAGGGGCTGGGTTGGGTCTCCCTTTTTTGCCCAAAACAGCTGGCCGAGCTGCTCAACATGCCCGAAGGCAGTCATCCAATCGCAGTCCTCTGCCTGGGGCCGGTTCAGGCATTCTACGAACAGCCCATGTTGCAGGCTGAAAAATGGGCTTGCCGGGCAGATCTGGCAGACATGGTGTTTGAAGATGGCTGGGGGCAGCCTGCCTTGAACCGACGCCCGGCGATGTGAGTGATGTTTGCATTTAGTGTGGCAATTTGACGTACAATTTTCATTTTGAGGAGCGTTTATATGCCCGCAACAAGCTCTGCAGAGTCGGCCCGAATCAACCTGCGCACCAGCCCCGAGGCCAAAGCCCTGATCGAGCGTGCTGCTGCCATCATGGGCTCCACGGTTTCCAGCTTCATGTTGCAAAACGCTTATGAAGCGGCTAGCCGTGTGGTCACCCAGCAGGAGATGATTACCCTTTCAGACCGTGATCGTGATGCATTTTTGCGTGCGCTTGACACGCCGCCTGAACCGACACCAGCACTGGTTGAATTGATGCGTGCCAGAGCATGACGTTTGTCATTGCCCTGCTGGAGCGTCATCACGACCGAAATGACTTTGATTGCGGGGAAATGGCGCTCAACAACTTTCTGCAGCGCCTGGCGCGCCAGCAAGCGGACAAAGACTTCAATCGCACCTATGTAGCAACCGAGCGGGGGGAGGCGCGGATACATGGGTTTTATTCCGTCAGTTCTGCCTCCATTGACTTTCAAAATTGGCCTGTTGCCTTGCGTTTACCGCGTTACCCCGTGCCGGTTCTTCGTATTGGCCGCCTGGCTGTTGATTTGCGGACGCAAGGCAAAGGTATAGGCCTGGCCCTGTTACAGCACGCCATGCATCTGGCAGAGTCAACAGCCGAAAAAATCGGTTTATATGCTGTTGTAGTTGATGCCAAGAACGAAGCGGTTGCCAGTTTTTATGCGCGATATGGTTTTCAGCGATTTCCTGACCAGAGCTTGAGTTTGTTTTTGACGACAGATGTCATCAGGCGCGCACTCGCGGCTTCCCGCTCCTGATCGCATGCCCCTCGATTACCCCACACTAGATTTGCTGCGCCGCCAGCACCCCGCCTGGCGTTTGCTGGCGGCTGAGCATTCGGCGCTGGTGGCGAGTTTTTTGCACCGGGTGTTCATCACGCCGAATGTGCGGGTGATGGCGCAGTCTGACCTGGCCGAGACGCTGGAAGACACTCTTTTTGGTTTGCGTGAATTGCCCGGTGGAAAATCATTCCCGAAATCGGCGCAAGACTATCTGAACGACTGGGCTGCCGACGACAAGGGCTGGTTGCGCAAGTTTTACCCCACGGGTTCTGACGAGCCGCATTTTGACCTGACGCCGGCCTGCGAGCGGGCCCTGGCCTGGTTGGCGACATTGGGTGAAAGGGCGTTTGTTGGCACTGAATCGCGGCTGTTGACCCTGTTTGAACTGCTTAAGCAAATGAGTGAAGGCAGTCAGACCAACCCTGAGGCGCGTCTTGCCGAATTGCAAAAACGCCGTGACGACATTGACGCCGAGATTGAAAGAGTCAAAAGCGGCGACATTCCCCTGATGGACGACACAGCGCTGAAAGACCGTTTTCAGCAGTTCACCGGTCTCGCACGTGAGCTGCTGGCGGATTTTCGGGAGGTTGAACACAATTTTCGCGGACTTGACAGACGTGTACGCGAGCGGATCGCACTGACCGATGTAGCCAGGGAGGGTGCCAAGGGCGCGCTGCTGCATGACATCATGGGCGAGCGCGATGCGATTGGCGATTCTGACCAAGGCAAGAGTTTTCGCGCTTTCTGGGACTTTTTGATGTCGCAGTCGCGGCAGGACGAGTTGACCCGCTTGCTCGACCGGGTTTTGCAACTGCCGCCGGTCGCCGTGCTGCAGCCTGATGTGCGCCTCAAACGTGTGCATTACGACTGGCTGGAGGCAGGCGAGCAGGCGCAGCGCACGGTAGCGCAGCTGTCGCAGCAATTGCGGCGATTTCTGGACGACAAGGTCTGGCTGGAAAACCGCCGCATCATGGACATCCTGCACGGCATAGAGGCCAAGGCACTGGCGTTGCGCACCTCGCCACCAGCGGGCCATGTGATGTTTGTCAATGAGCTGACGGCAACGATTGACCTGCCGATGGAACGCCCTTTGTACAACCCGCCCATCAAGCCCGTATTTGCCAATGCGCTTCTGGAGGGCGGGGATACCGATCTGGATGCGGCTGCGCTGTTTTCGCAGGTTCGGGTGGACAAGGCCGCCTTGTCTGGCCATATTCGCCGGTCATTACAAACGCGCGCGCAGATTTCCCTGACCGAATTGCTGCAGAACCGACCCTTGCAACAGGGTTTGGGCGAACTGGTGGCTTATATGCAACTGGCCAGTGAACAACAAAACGCCGTGGTGGATGAAGCTGCAGTGGAAACCGTGGAATGGCAGGCCGCCGATTTCGAGGATAAAAACGAAGAAGGCAAAGTCATGCGCAGGGCAAAAATGCCGCGTGTCATTTTTGTGAGGAATTAGGCATGAATGTCCCCGAATCAGAGGCTGAAACGCACGATGTTTTACCTGCCGCCCCTGAGCACGACCTCACCAGCGTTGTTGTACCGCTTTTAAAAGGTGTGCATTACCGCGATGAAGACCCGGCCATCTGGCAAAGCCTGCTGGCGCTGCAGGCCAGAACCCGTGATTACGTGGCGGTGCTTGGTGTGGATCTGGTGCTGGATGAAGCCGAGGGTTATGCCTTTTTGCGCTCCAAACCCTCACCAGCACCCGATGACGATGCCCCCAGACTGCCACGCCTTGTGGTCCGCAGGCCGCTGGGTTTTCAGGTCAGCCTGCTGCTGGCCCTGCTGCGTAAAAAAATGGCTGAATTTGACGCCAGCGGCAGCGAAACCCGGCTGATTCTGTCCCGCGACGCCATTGTCGAGCTGATCAGGGTGTTTCTGCCCGCCGGCAGCAACGAGTCACGTCTGATCGATCAGGTTGAAACCCATCTGAACAAGATCATCGAACTGGGTTTTGTACGCCGCCTGAAAGCGCAAGGCAATAGCCTGAAAGCCGAACCCATGTTTGAAGTGCGGCGGATTTTGAAGGCTTTTGTGGATGCGCAGTGGCTGGCCGAGTTTGATCTGCGGCTGGCAGGGTATCAGGCGCAGCTTGTTTTGTCTGATGAGGTGCCTGCTGATGAATGAGCTGTTTTGGGACTTGCTTCCTCGCCCCTCTGGGGAGAGGGCGGGGGTGAGGGGCGGGCCCATGCAAATCAGATGCTCTTTTATTGGTAGCTTCTTATGCCCGCTGTATTAGCGCAAGGGTCATATGTGATGCTTCT
>JAZKIK010000141.1:0-2631 GCA_040384925.1 Pseudomonadota bacterium
GGGAATCTCGATCGAAGGTGTGCCAGCCACAGGTGTGCTAACTGCCGGGGCGCTGGCGACAGGCGCAGATGGTGCAACAGACGCAACAGCTTCAGGCGCGGCGGCACTGGCCGGTGCGGCATCCTTGGCCTGAACTGCCGCGCTTGCCAGCAACATGCTCATGGCCATGAGTACCGGAGCAAAGCTGCAGGCCAGACGGCTGAAAACCCCTGAACCGCTCACAACACATCTCCGGCAGCATGTGATGGCGCTGAAGCCGCCTTTTGAGCCCGCAACTGCTCGTAACTGCCAGCCAGTTCGCGGATTTCGTCACAGGCCGGGTCTGGCATGGGGGCTTGCTGAGCATCACCACCGGCCAGCGCGGCCAGCCGTTCACTGAGCACTTTCAGCGGCTGAAGCAACATGCCGCGAATCACCACCAGCACCACACCCGTCAGCAAAACAATGGCCACAATGCCCAGCAAGGTTTGCCAGATGATGGCCTGCTTGTCGGCCGAGCGGGTGGCGCTGAAGTTTTTGGCGATGGCCATCACCCCAATCTGCTTTTTGGCGTAGTTGAACACGGGTTGCAGCAACACACCATAAGGCAAACCGGCCGAATCACGCACGTAGTGGCTGTTTTCAGTGATGTTGATGTCGGCATCGGTCACCAGCGGGCGCAACAGGTCTGAATGGGTGGCGTAAAACTTCACATATTTGCCGACCCGGTTCTGCTCGTTAAAGATGTCGCCCTTCAAGGAAGTCGCGGTTTCACGCAGTGTTTTTTCGTCCACAAAAAGAGCCAGTTCAAAACCATGCTCTTTTTTGAGATCATCAAGCAAAGGCCCAAGTTCCAGCGCCATCTCAAAACTGCCGGTGTTTTTGCCCGCTTCATCAAGCATGGGCAGCGTGCCAAAAACGCCTATGCCCGATGTGGTGATTTCTATGCCCTTGCGTATGGCATTGGTCTGATTCACCTCAACCACAATCTGCCGATAGGACGACAGGTCTTCGCCAAACTTTTCAGGGTTGTGAACCCGCAGAAAAGACATGGCTGGTGGCAGATGAAACTGTGCCTGGCTGATGCCGTACTTTTCATGCTGGACGGCATAGGCATCTTTGGTATTGGCCAGCAATTCAGCACGGTCGCGCGCGGCAAAAGCCTTTTTGACCCCTGGCATGGCAGCCACTGCTTCGGCTGCAGAAATAGCCCGGTTTTCAGCGCCAGCAAGGCGCGACTGCACGATCTGGCTGACCAGCTCAAACTGGGCCTCTTCAAATGAGGCCGCCATCTGGTGCGAAATCAGGTTGCTGACAAAAGACAGGGTCGCGATAACAACAACAACTGCAGCAATCAAAACGGCTGGCGCGCTTTTTCCAAATTTCATGCGGGGGCTTTTATAAGGGACTGAAAATACAAACTTGCAGCCACTGCATCAACCGGCTTGCGGGTGCGGCAATGGGCCGAAGTGCGCTTAGCTTGACAGTGACCTGGCACCTGGCTTCAAGGCTTCGGGCCAACAGATATCTATCAAAAGCTGAAAATTATTGTTGCATGCAACAACAATTTTTAACATTCTGAAAACCCTGATTCAGGGTCTTCGCATCAAGGTGACAGCCGCCACATCAGTCACCTTGGCGACCCGCTCAGGGTCTGGTCAAGGCAGCAACCAGCTTTTCGGCAGCACTGCTGGTCCAATCCACTTCGCCCTGCACGCGCTGGCGGGGCTTGCCCTGACTGTCTATCATCAAGGTGGTCGGAAAGACCTTGATGCCCCACTGTTTTGCCAGTTTGCCTTCGGTGTCCAGAAGCACCGGCACCGTCACGCCTGTGGTCTGGGCGAACTTGATGGCGCGCGCTGCGGGTTCCTTGAAATTGATGGCCAGCACCAGCAGCTTTTCAGGGCCGTAAAAGTCGGCAAGTTGCTGCAGCGTCGGCATTTCAGCGCGACAGGGTTCACACCAGCTGGCCCAGAAGTTGAGCAAAACAGCGCGGCCCTTGAAGTCTGCAACGCGCCAGATTTTGCCGGTGATATCAGGCAAGGCCAAAGCCGATACCGGGCCGCCCCAGGTCGAGACCTCATAAGCCGGACCAGTCAAACCCTGGGCGCTGGCCTGCGGCAAAACGCTGCAGGCCGTGGCGACCAAGGCGCTTTGCAGAACCTGGCGACGTGATGGCGGGCTGGGAAACATGGTTGAACCGTCATGCCCGCGTGGGCTGCAAACGGGATACCCACCTTCGCGGGTATGACGCATTTTTTAGAATTTCAAAATCCCTTAAACGCGCTCAGTCACCCAGTTCTGCACCGATTTCAGTGCATCACCAAGTTTTGCAGCATCAGTACCGCCAGCCATGGCCATGTCAGCCTTGCCGCCACCCTTGCCGCCAACCTGTTGCGCCACAAAGTTGACCAGCTCACCCGCCTTGACCCTGGCTGTGCTGTCCGACGTGACGCCGGCTGCAATCTGCACCTTGTCGCCATCCACGGCAGCCAGCACGATGATGGCGGTCTTGAGTTTGTCTTTCAGCTTGTCCATGGTGTCGCGCAGGGTTTTGGCGTCTGCCCCCTCAAGCCGGGCGGCCAGCACCTTGATGCCCTTGACATCGACGGCCTGGGTCATCAGCTCATCACCCTGTGAAGAAGCCAGTTT
>JAZKIK010000142.1:0-10287 GCA_040384925.1 Pseudomonadota bacterium
CGCTTACGGCGCTGGCGGTGCGTCGGCCCGCCCACGTTCGGCCACCATTGTCATCACCAAAAACGACGGTGGTGTGATCGGTTTGTAAACTGACTTGATCTTATGCGGACAGCTTGAGGGGCTGTCCGCCTGCAGCCATGCAGATTGCGCTGCAATGGCTTATGCTTTTTGATTTGGGCAGAACCATGAGCACAACTCTCAAAATCGACTTTGTTTCCGACGTTTCCTGCCCCTGGTGCGTGATTGGCCTCAAATCACTCGATGAAGCCATCGCCCGGGTCGGCAGCGAGATAAAAACCGAGATTCATTTCCAGCCTTTTGAACTGAACCCGAAAATGGCAGCTGAAGGCCAGGAAATTACCGAGCACATCACTGAAAAGTACGGCATCACAGCCGCCCAGGCGCAGACCAACCGCGAAAACATTCGTACGCGTGGTGCAGCGGTCGGTTTTACATTCAGCATGGCAAACGAGGCCGGTGGTGGTCGCAGCCGCATTTACAACACCTTTGATGCCCACAGACTGCTGCACTGGGCTGAAATTGAAGCGCCAAAGTTGCAAAAAGCACTGAAAGAGGCCCTGTTCAAAGCCTATTTCACCGATGGCCAAAGCCCTGGTTCACATCAGGTGCTGGTGTCTGTGGCGGCTGAAGTCGGTCTGGATGCCGCCAGGGCGCAAGAAGTGCTGGACTCTGGCACTTATGCCGACGAGGTGCGCGAGCGTGAGCAGTTTTATCTGGACAGCGGCATTCATTCGGTGCCTGCCATCATCATCAATGAGCGCCATCTGATTTCTGGCGGTCAGCCCGCAGAGGTTTTTGAGCAGGCGCTGCGGCAGATTGCGGCGGCGGCCTGAATAGCAGGCTGAATCTCCTGGGTAGCGCCTTTAACCCAGCTTTTTAACCAGCACCTGGCTTTTTCGGTCCCAGTTGTATTTGCGTTTGCGGGCTTCTGGCAGCCACTCGGGGTCAACCTGAACAAAACCGCGTTTGATAAACCAATGCATGGTTCGTGTCGTCAACACAAAAATGCTTTGAAAACCTGCGGCACGGGCGCGTTGTTCTATGCGTTTGAGGATTTTCTCGCCGTCGCCCTGGCCCTGGCTTTGTGGTGAAACCGTCAAGGCTGCCATTTCGGCAGTTTTGGATTCGGGATAGGGGTAAAGCGCTGCGCAGGCAAAAATCACACCATCGTGTTCGATCACGCTGTAGAGGTCGGCATCTCGCTCAATCTCTGTGCGGCTGCGTTTGACCAGGGTGCCGTCTTTTTCAAAAGGCTCGATCAGCTGCAAAATGCCGCCCACATCGTCGGCTGAGGCTTCACGCAGGCTTTCGAGTTTTTCGTCGATGACCATGGTGCCTATGCCGTCATGTACATAGACCTCCAGCAGCAGCGAACCATCGACCGAAAACGGCAGGATGTGGCTGCGTTCCACACCGGCCTTGCAAGCCTTGACGCAATGCTGCAGGTAAAAAGCCGTGTCTGTGGGGCGCTCGCCCGGTTTCAGGGTGGCCAGCAGTTTTTCGGCGGCGGCCAGTGGCAGTTCGGTATCAATCGGATTGTCCTCGCTTTCGGGCTGATCGGGGTCCACACGGATACCGGGGATTTCAGTCAAAAAGATCAGTTTGTCGGCCTGCAAGGCAATCGCTACCGAGGTGGCGACTTCTTCCATGGTCAAATTGAAGGCTTCACCGGTTGGTGAAAAACCGAAGGGTGACAACAACACCATGGCACCGTGGTTCAAGGTAGTTGAAATGCCCGCCACATCAACCTTGCGCACCAGGCCCGAATGCTGAAAATCAACACCGTCCATGATGCCGACTGGCCGTGCGGTAATGAAGTTGCCTGAAATCACCCGAATCGTGGCACCCGCCATCGGTGTGTTGGGCAGGCCCTGGCTAAAGGCCGCTTCAATTTCATAACGCAACTGGCCGGCGGCCTCCTGCGCGCTGTCAAGCGCCACTTCGTCAGTGATACGCATGCCGTGCGAATATTTGGCCTCATGGCCCTTGACCTTGAGCTGCTCGTTGACTTGTGGCCTGAAACCATGGACCAGCACGATTTTTACGCCCATGCTTTGAATCAGCGCCAGGTCCTGCGCGATATGCTGCAGTTTGCCCGCCGCAATCGCCTCGCCGGCCAGGCCGACAACAAAGGTTTTACCGCGATGTGTGTGGATGTAAGGCGCGACTGAACGAAACCAGGGCACAAAGGTGAAATTAAAAACGGCAGACATGGCGGCACTTTCGGGATCAGGCGAGGCAAAAGACGAGCAGGGGGCCGGAGCCGGGCAGGGCACCAGTTCAACGGCCAAGAGTGTACGGCAGCAACAAGTCAATTGCTGCTGCGCGAAAGTTGCATTGAGGTTGCCTGATTGCGCAAGGCCGGGTATCTTCAACCCTGATGGATAAATTGGCAATTGGTTTTTGGGGCTGTTACTTTGGCACTACCGTGTTCATGCTGGGCGGAGCCGCGCTTGCATTTGCACGCGCGCTCAGGCGCATTGCCGTCAATGCGGCCGTCGCAGCGCTGGCTTCGGCCTTTTTTGTGATTGCATTTCTTGACGGCCTGCCGATTTCCAATGCCGACACCCTGGCGCGGATTCTGGCCCATGTGGCCGTCCTGGTGGCGGTTTTGCTGGCCTATCTGTTGATGACCATGCTGGGGATGATCAAGTTGCCTGACATGCGCACACGCGCCCGCGCCGGTTTGAGTTTGATGGCCCTGGTGGTTCTGGGGGCAGGCTGGTTGATGTCGGCCTGGGAAGCACTGGCGCTAGGCACAGGCATGGCGTGCTTATTGGGTGTGGCGGCCCTGTGTGCCTGCATCCGCAGTGCCATCAGGGGTGAACGGCTTGCAAAATCTGCGGTAGCCGGGGTATTTTTCATGCTGATTGCCGTGTTTGGCCTGAGCTGGATCGCACTGGACCGCCAGCATGTCAGCTGGCAGGTGCATGCGGTCAGTGCGGTAGCTGCCACGCTTTACCTGGCCACCATGGCCACGGTTTTGTGGGCACGTTATTCCTATCTGATCGAGCTGCATCAGGTCATGTCGCACGGCCCCAGTTATGACCCAGTGACGCGCATGCGTACACATGCCGAAACCGGCAATATGGTGGGCGCGGTGTTCAAAAGCCTGAGGGACGAGCCTGCACCGCTGGGCATCATTGTCCTGAGTATTGGCAATTTTTATGCGCTTGAAAAGCTGCACGGCCAGGTGGCCGTCAACCACGCGCTGTTTGTCTGCGCCGGACGTTTGCGCCAGACCGTACCCACGCCTGTGCAGATGGGGCGGCTGGGGCCGGATGGTTTTGTGCTCATCATGCGCAATTGCCCCGACAGCGGGCGACTGATTGACCTTGCACGAGTCGTCAAGGCCAGGCTGGGCAAACCGCTGTCACTCAATACCAGTGGTGACGTGGCCCGACTGGAGACTGAAAACACGGCCTGGGCGGCTGAAATGGGTGTGGGTGTCCTGATGGTGTCCAATCCCGCCATGCGGGGTTCAAGCGCGGTGGCGATGGGGCGCGGCATGTCGCGCACAGCCATGAGTTACAACAGCCGCATTGCATGGTATGACCATTCAAGTGGTGAAATTGTTGAGTTGCCGGTGTTGGCTGACGAATGAGCAGCACCCAGGCGTCGCCAAACACCGATAATCAAGGGCTTTGAGCAGCATTTCATTGTCTTCGTCCCATTTGTCACCGCCGCCATCGCCTTCAACGCCGTCCTCGCAGCCAGCGCGCCTGCCCTCAGGCCTGGTGATCGAGTTTCCCGAATCCCTGCCGGTATCGGGCAAGCGTGACGAAATCACGGCTGCCATGCTGGCGCATCAGGTCGTGATCGTTTGTGGTGAAACCGGCTCCGGCAAAACCACTCAACTGCCCAAAATAGCATTGGCAATGGGGCGCGGCAAACTCAATTACCCGGCTGGTCAGCGTGGCCGGCTGATTGGCCATACCCAGCCGCGCCGTATTGCAGCTTCCAGTGTGGCCAAACGCATCGCCGAAGAGCTTAAAACCACACTGGGTGATGTGGTCGGCTACAAGGTGCGGTTTCAGGACAGGCTGAGTCGTGACGCGTCCGTCAAACTGATGACGGACGGTATCTTGCTGGCCGAAACGCAGACCGACCCGCTGCTGCAGGCCTACGACACCATCATCATTGACGAGGCCCACGAGCGCAGCCTGAACATCGACTTTCTGCTCGGTTACCTGCGCCAACTGCTGCCGCGCCGGCCTGACCTGAAGGTGGTGATCACCTCAGCCACGATTGATGCGCAGCGTTTTGCAGACTATTTTGCCGGGAGCAAGGGGGCGGCACCGGTCATCATGGTGTCTGGCCGCATGTTTCCGGTCGAGCAGCGTTACCGTCCGTTTGAGGAATCACGCGATTACGATTTGAACGACGCGATTGCCGATGCGGTAGATGAGTTGTGGCTCAGTCCGCACAGCGCGGGCGACATTCTGGTGTTTCTGCCGGGCGAGCGCGAGATACGGGAGGCGGCCGACCATTTGCGCAAACACCTGTCACATCAGCCTTTGAATCGCAATGCTGACGTTTTGCCGCTGTTTGCACGCCTGAGCCCGGCTGAGCAGGACCAGATTTTTGCCGGGCACAACAATCGCCGCATCGTGCTGGCGACCAATGTCGCCGAGACTTCACTCACCGTTCCGGGCATCAGATACGTCATTGACGCTGGTACGGCGCGCGTCAAGCGTTATAGCTTCAGAAGCAAGGTCGAGCAGTTGCTGGTAGAGCCAATCAGCCAGGCGGCCGCCAACCAGCGGGCAGGGCGCTGTGGCCGGGTGGCTGACGGGATTTGCATCCGGCTGTACGACGCGCAGGATTTCGCCGGGCGCCAGCGCTTTACTGATCCGGAGATTTTGCGCAGCTCTCTGGCCTCGGTGATTTTGCGCATGAAGGCGCTACACCTTGGGGCGATTGAAAATTTTGCCTTTATCGAACCGCCGCAAGGCCGCGCCATGGTGGATGGTTACCAGTTGCTGGCTGAACTGGGCGCAGTGGACGACGACAACGAACTGACGCCAATTGGCCACACCCTGGCCAAACTGCCTCTTGACCCGCGTGTAGGCCGCATGATTCTGGAAGCCAGGGACCGCAAGGCGCTGGACGAGGTGCTGATCATTGCCAGCGCCCTCAGTGTGCAGGATGTACGCGATCGTCCCATGGACAAACAGGCGCAGGCTGACCAGGCCCATGCGAAGTTTGATGATGAAAAAAGCGAGTTTGTTGGTTATCTGAAACTCTGGAAGTGGCTCGGTGACTCGCGTGGTGGCCGTGACGCAGTGCATAAGTTGACCAACAGGCAGCATGAAAACCTGCTGCGTGAAAACTACATCAATATGCGCCGGGTGCGGGAGTGGCGTGATATTCATTCGCAACTCCAAAGCACTGTTGGTGAGCAGGGCTGGTTGCTCAATGACAAACCCGCCAGCTATGAACAGTTGCATTTGTCGATGCTGTGCGGTTTGCTGGGCAACCTGGGCCAGAAAAACGACGAGGAAGACTGGTATCAGGGTGCGCGTGGCATTCGGTTTTACCGCCATCCCGGCGCAAAACTCAGCAAAAAACCAGGTCGCTGGATTGTGGCTGCCGAGCTGGTTGAAACCACACGTCTGTTTGGGCGTGGCATTGCCAATATCGAACCGCAATGGGTTGAGCAGATTGCCGGACATCTTTTAAAAAAGCAGCTGCTCGACCCGCACTGGGAGAAGAAAGCTGCGCAGGTTACGGCGCTGGAGCGGGCCACCCTGTACGGGCTGGTGATTTACAACGGCAGGCGCGTCAATTTTGGCCGGGTCGACCCGGTCACGGCGCGCGAGATTTTTATCCGCGAAGCGCTGGTGGCAGGCAACTGGGACACCAAACTGCCATTTCTGGCGGCCAATGAAAAGCTGATTGCCAAGGTGCAGGACCTGGAGCACAAGGCACGTCGACAGGATGTGCTGGTGGATGAGGAACTGATTTACGCCTTTTACGACCAGCAACTGCCCGCCAATGTATGCAGCGGCGCAAGTTGTGAGGCCTGGTTCAAGGACGAAGTCAAAAAACAGCCGAATCTGCTGCTTTTGACCCAGGACGAGCTGATGCGACATGAGGCCGCAGGCATCACTACCCAGGCCTTCCCCAAAATTCTGCGCCTGGGCGGTGTGGACTGCATGGCCACCTACCTGCACGAGCCGGGTGATGCCAGGGATGGCGTGACGGTTGATGTGCCGCTGTTTGCGCTGAACCAGGTCAATGAAGAGCGTTGCGAATGGCTGGTGCCTGGCATGCTGAAGGACAAGGTGCAGGCGCTGATCAAAACCTTGCACCAGCGCCCGCGCTCATGGCTGGTGCCTTTGCCTGAAACTGCCAGCCGTATGGCCGAGCAGCTTAATCAGCCCGAGGTGTTTGGCAGTGCTTCCTTGACGGACGCAGTGCTCAAACTGGTGCGTGATGCGACTTCGCTGGACATCAAGCGCGGTGACATGAAAATTGACATGCTGCCAGCACATCTGTTCATGAACTTCCGGGTGCTGGATGAGCATGGCCGGCAGCTTGGCACCGGGCGCAATCTGGGTGGGCTAAAAGGTGATCTGGGTGCCCAGGCTCGGGGGGCTTTTCAGGCGCTGGCTGGATTGAAAAACCTGAGCCTGTCCGGATCAGGCGCTGAAAACGCCCGAAATGCAGCTTCAGACTCACATCTGCCTGTTACTCAAGCGCAGCGGGCACAGTCGGCTGCCCAAAACATATCCAATGAAGTGTCCGGCAAACCGCAGGTAAACACCGCCAAAATACCCGAGCGTTACACCAGCTGGAGTTTTGGCGAGTTGCCCGAGCTCATGGAAATCCGCAAGGGAGCACAAACGCTGATTGGATTCCCCGCGTTGATTGACCTGGGTGACGCGGTCACGATTGAAGTGTTCGACGAACCCGACATGGCTGCGGCCAGGCACAGGGCCGGTTTGCGGCGGCTGTTTTCGCTGCAGATCAGGGATGCGCTCAAATACCTTGAAAAAAACCTGCCCGACCTGCAAAAGATGGCCACGGCTTTTATGCTGGTTGGCCGTGCAGTTGACAACTCTGGCGGCGGCACGATTGAGGAGTTGCGTGAACAAATCATTGAAGTCGCGCTGGACAGGGCCTTTTTGCTTGACCCGCTGCCTACCGGTGAAGCCGAGTTCAAAAAACGTGTTGACGACGGCCGTGGTCGCCTGACACTGATTGCCAGCGAGGTGGCACGCCTGGCCAGCGGGATTTTGCTGGAATTTGCGACGGCCCAGCGCAAGATCAAGGACACAAAAAACGCCACCGAAGCCGCAGCCGATGCGGCGCAGCAACTGGCACGACTGGTCCCCAAACGCTTTCTGACGACCACGCCTTACGGCCAGTTGCAGCACTTTCAGCGTTACCTGAGAGCCATCACGGCCCGGCTCGAAAAATGGCGCACCGACCCGGCTCGTGATGCCGCCCGAATGCTGGAGGTCAAACCACAGGAGCATCGTTACTGGCGCCTGGTGGCAGAACGAAAAGGGGCGACCGATGCACGAATGCAGGAGTTTCGCTGGTTGCTTGAAGAGTTGAGGGTGAGCTTTTTTGCGCAGGAACTCAAGACACCTCAACCCATCAGCATCAAACGGCTGGACAAGGCCTGGTCGCAAATCAACAGCTAATAAACAAAAAGCCCTGCAAAACAGGGCTTTTGTTTATTACGCTAGCCGTTTATTTATATACGGCCCATCAGCAGCAGAACAATCAGGATGATGACCACAAGACCAATACCGCCGCTGGGGCCATAACCCCAGCTGCGACTGTGACCCCAGCTTGGCAGGGCACCAACCAGAATCAGAATAAGAACGATCAAAAGGATGAGCGATAAAGACATTTGAAATACTCCTTGTTATGTGACTTGATTCTGGGCCTGCGGGGGCCTGACTCAAGCGGGAACAAGGCGCATAGGCCCGTCAGCAAAAGCTGACAGCGGGCCTCAGCCTTTCGCAGCTACAGTTTTGCCAGCCGCCCCAGTGCCGTGTTCAGCGTTTCATCTTTTTTGGCAAAACAAAAGCGCACCACCCGCTGATCAAAACCATTGCCATAAAAGGCTGAAAGCGGAATGGCGGCCACGCCGATCTCTGTGGTCAGCCATTTGCAGAAATCGGCCTCGTTCAGATCACTGACATCCGAGATATCCACACACTGAAAATAACTGCCCTCACTTGGCAGCAACTTGAAGCGGGTTTTGGCCAGGCCGGCGCGAAACAGGTCACGCTTGCGCTGGTAAAAAACCGGCAGCTCAAGATAGGGCTTGGGGTCGGCCATGTACGAGGCCAATGCGTATTGAACCGGTGTATTGACGGTGAACACATTGAACTGGTGTACCTTGCGAAATTCCGCCATCAGGGTGGCAGGCGCTGCAACAAAACCGACTTTCCAGCCCGTGACATGGTATGTTTTGCCAAAGCTGCTGACAATAAAAGCGCGGGCAGCCAGGCCGGGGAAACGGATGGCACTTTGATGAATCTGCCCCTTGTCGGCGTCAAAGACCATGTGTTCATACACCTCGTCGCTGATCAGCAGTACCTCGGTAGGAGCCAGAATGTCCTGCAGCCTGAGCATGTCAGCCTCGGTCCAGACGGTGGCGCTTGGGTTGTGTGGTGAATTGACCAGAATGGCGCGTGTCCTGGAAGTAATGGCGGCGCTGATCTTGTCAAAGTCCGGCCTGAAGGTGCCTGGCGTCAGCGGTACACGCACCACAATGCCGCCAGCCAGCTCGATATTGGGCACATAACTGTCGTAGCAGGGTTCCAGCACGATCACTTCATCACCAGGATGAACCACGGCCAGAATTGCGGTGATGATGGCCTGCGTAGCACCTGCGGTGACCGTGATTTCAGTATTGGCGTCATATGAACGGTCATGCAGTTTCAGCAATTTGTCTGAAATGGCTTCGCGCAGCACCGGCACACCGGTCATGGGCGGGTACTGGTTCAGGCCTCGTTGCATGGCATCGGTAACCGCGTTGACCAGTTTCGGGTCACATTCAAAGTCCGGAAAACCCTGACCAAGATTGACTGCGCCTTTTTCAGCAGCCAGCGTCGACATGACCGTAAAGATGGTGGTGCCGACTGCAGGGAGCTTGGTTTCCAGTTTTGGGGTGCGTTCGAGGATGGTAGTCATGACTGCAAGGTGTGGTGATTCTTCAATTCTTCTTCAAACAGCGGCCGCAGGCCGCTTCAGGGGGCTAAACCTCATAGTCGTTAAGACGGCCAGCCATGGCCTTGATGATGAGGTTGCGGTCCAGTTTGTCGCTGAGCAGTTCGGCAAATTTATAGACAAAGTTGCGCAAATAGGCGCTGCGCTTGAAGGCCACCCGCGCCACATTGATGCCAAACAGCGGGCCCGCCGGTATGGCCAGCAAATCGCCATTGCTGCCGTCTTCCTTGATGGCCATTTCAGCCACGATGCCGACACCCAAGCCAAGCCTGACATAGGTTTTGATCACGTCCGAGTCAATGGCTTCAAGCGCAATCCGCGGGTGAAGGCGTTTGGCGGCAAAAGCCTGGTCAATCTTGGTGCGCCCGGTGAAAGAAGGGTGGTAGGTAATCAAGGGCTCCACCGCCAGGTCTTCCAGCGTGATGTGGGCTTTGCTTGCCAGGGGATGCGCTATCGGCAAAACCAGCATGTGCTGCCATTCATAACAGGGCAGGGTGATCAGCTCTTCGTATTGCGTCAGGGATTCAGTCGCGATGCCAATTTCAGCGATTTCGTCAATCACCATACGCGCCACCTGGTCAGGCGAGCCCTGATGCAGGCTGACGTTGACCTTGGGGAAGGCTTCGCGCAGCCTTGCCACGGGTTGCGGCAACACGTATCGGGCCTGTGTGTGGGTGGTAGCTATGGAAAGCGTGCCACTGTCCTGCGCCGAAAACTGCTCGCCAATGCGTCGCAAATTACCTACTTCGCGCATGATGAGTTCAATGCTTTTCAGCACATGCTGGCCAGGTTCGGTCACACGCTTCAGGCGCTTGCCGTGGCGCGCAAAAATTTCGACGCCCAGTTCTTCTTCAAGCTCGATGATGGCTTTGGACACACCGGGCTGGGAGGTATGCAGGGCCTTGGCCGTCTCGGTCAGATTGAGGTTGCGGCGAACGGCCTCTTGTACAAAACGGAATTGGTGAAGGTTCATATCAAATAGCTACTGATTTATGTCTTCATTATGCCGTTTTGCGCTAAGCCAAAGCGATGTCTGCCATCAAGGCAATCAGGGACGGGTTTTCACCCGCG
>JAZKIK010000143.1:0-3736 GCA_040384925.1 Pseudomonadota bacterium
CTGAGTTTTTACTGCGTCGCCCAAGGGACAAATTCAGGCCTTGCAGCTTTTTTAAAGCCCTAAGATTTTTCCTTGCTCAACAACAAGGATGGCTGCAGTGAACCGAGACAAGAAACACACATTTGAAGGCAAAACCGTGCTGGTCACTGGTGGCGGTGGTGGCATAGGGCGGGCCAGTGCGCTGGCTTTTGCGCAGGCCGGGGCCCGTGTTGCGGTGGTTGACATTGCCGAAGCAGCCGGTCGTGAGACCGTCCAGCTGATTGAAGCCGCAGGTGGGCGGGCGGTTTTTATCCAGGCCGATGTCACCCGTGCCAGCGAGGTCGAGGCCATGGTGACTGCGACTGTTGATGCCTTTGGCAGCCTTGATTGCGCCTTCAACAACGCTGGCATTGAAGAAGAACACATGCGGCTGGCCGACTGCACGGAAGAGGTGTTTGACCGCATCATGAATGTCAACGTCAAGGGTGTCTGGCTGTGCATGAAGTATCAGCTTGCGCAGATGATGAAGCAGGGCGGTGGCAGCATTGTCAACACCGCATCGGTGGCCGGGCTGATCGGTGCGCCCAAAATGTCAGCCTACAGCGGAAGCAAACACGCTGTTCTTGGCCTGACCAGATCCGCCGCACTGGAATATGGCCGCAAGAACATCCGGGTCAATGCGATTTGCCCCGGCGTGATACGCACCGCCATGTACGAACGCGCCGTGCTGGCTGACCCCAAAGTCGGCCCCACTGTGGCGCAAGTTCATCCGATAGGGCGGATTGGCGAAGCCGAAGAGGTCGCCGCCGTTGTGCTGTGGCTCAGTTCGGACGCCGCTTCGTTTGTGACCGGGCATGCGCATACGGTGGATGGAGGCATGACGGCGGCCTGACCCGCCGGCATCAAGACCGCTTCGGCTACTTCGGCAACTCAAACACCAGGCAGGTGGTGGTGGCATGGGCATACAGCTTGCCATCGGCCCCCACAATCCGGCCTTCTGCCGTCGCCAGCTGCTTGCCGCAGTGAATCACCGTGCCGGTAGCGCGCAGCGGGCCGCTTTTGTAGGAGGCAGCGCGCACGATATTGATGCTCAGTTCGGCTGTGGTGTAGCCGCGGCCCGCCGGCATCATGGTGTGGATGGCGCAGCCCACGGCTGAATCAAGCAGCGTGGCGTACCAGCCGCCGTGCACGCTGCCCAGCGGGTTGTAGTGTTTGAGCTGTGGTGTGCCCTGAAAGGTCGCGCTGCCGGGTGTCACTTCTATCAGTGAAAAATCCAGCGTGTCTGCGATGTGCGGGTAGGGCAGCTCGCCAGCCAGCATGGCCTGCATGACTTCCATGCCGGTTTTGCCGGCCACCTGATCGGGCCTGGCCAGACCCGCCTTGCCGCCGCCATCTGTCATGCGTTTGACAACGGCTGCATGTTCTTCTGTCCACTGTTTCAGGGTTTCTTCAGTGCTGATAGGTGTTTTGTTCATTTGATTGTTGCATATACAAAGGTTGTAGGTACAATCGAATTATGAACACAAAAACTGAACTGTCAATGCTTGCCGAGCTGAAGTTGCAGGGCTGCACCAACCTCAAGCTCAGGCAGCTCACGCGCCGTGTTTCGCAGCTTTATGACTTTGAAATGGCCAAGGCCGGGCTTAAAACCACACAGTATTCGCTGCTCAGCCATGTGCTGCGGCTTGGGCCTTTGCGCCCCGGCGAGCTTGCGCTGAGGATGAAGTTCAGCGCCTCCACGCTGACGCGCAACCTCAGGCCACTAATTGATGCAGGTTGGGTCGAGCTGTCGGCCGGCAGTGATGCGCGCAGCCGCAGTGTCAGCATTACCCCAGCCGGTACCGCCAAACGTGAAGAAGCCCTGCTGCACTGGAAAGCTGCGCAGCAAAAGCTCAATCAGCTGCTGGGTGTGGAGCGGGTGCTGGCTTTGCATACCCTGATCAACGAGTCGATGGAGTTGCTGTCTAGCCTTGAAATACCCGCTGATTCCGGAGCTGATGATGAATAAGACTGAAATTTCTGCCAAACCCGCGATGGCGATCTGGCTGGTGCTGCTGGCTGCTGGTGGTGCTTTTGCACTGACCATGGGTGTGCGGCAAACCATGGGCCTGTTCCTTTCTGCGCTCAATACCTCCACCGCGCTGGGCATTGGCAGCATCAGCCTGGCTTTTGCATTTGGCCAGCTATGGTGGGGGCTGACCCAGCCATTTGCCGGTGCCGTGGCTGACCGCATAGGCACGGGGCGCGTGATATTTGTGGGTGTGCTGCTGGTGGCAGTGGGCACCCTCATCACGCCGCTGATGAGCAGCACGGCTGGCCTGATATTTGCCATTGGCATTCTGGCAGCTGGGGGTGCGGGCATGGCCGGGCCGTCGGTGCTGATGGCGGCCAGCACCCGGCTGGTGCCGCCTGAAAAACGCGGTCTGGCAACCGGCATCGTCAACGCAGGGGGCTCGTTTGGCCAGTTTGCGATGGCACCGATTGCGATTGGACTGACCGCTGCCCTTGGCTGGGCCAGTGCAATGCAGTGGCTGGGGGTGCTGGTTTTGCTGGCGCTGCCTGCCGTGTGGGTGCTCAGGGTCAATTCAAAAGCGCTGGCAGCCAGCGCTGCTGCGGCTTCTGGCGTCAAGGCGCTGACGGCGCGACAGGCGATTGGCCAGGCGCTGGCCACACCCAGCTACCGTTATCTGAGTCTGGGTTTTCTGGTCTGCGGTTTTCACGTTGCCTTTCTGGCGACACATTTGCCGGGTGTGGTGGCGGCCTGTGGTTTGCCACCTGCCATAGGCGGCTGGGCGCTGGCCATGATTGGCCTGTTCAACATCATCGGCAGCCTGGCCATGGGCTGGGCAGTGGGGCGCTGGCGCATGAAGTCCTTGCTGTCCCTGCTGTATGCCACACGCGGCCTGGCGGTGCTGGTGTTTTTGCTGGCACCCAAAACGCCTGCGGTCATGCTGATTTTTGCCGCCGTGATGGGTGTGACCTTTCTGTCAACCGTACCGCCTACCGCCGGGCTGGTGGCCAAAATGTTCGGAACGGCCAATATGGCCATGCTGTTTGGGGTGGTGATGCTGGCCCACCAGATTGGCGGCTTTTTTGGTGCATTTCTGGGTGGGCAGGTGTTTCAGGCCACTGGCAGCTATGACCTGGTCTGGTACATCGACATTGCTCTTGCCGTGGGTGCGGCTCTGGTGAACCTGCCGATTCGTGAGGCCTTGCTCCCGCGCCAAACGAAAGCGGCAGCATGAACCGCGCCCCTTCGGAGGCCAGCGAACCACACGCAGTGGGGAGCGTGGGGGCTGGTCTTGACGCCCGCACCCGACTGCTGCTTGAAGCGCCGATTGGCCCGACCTTGCTGCGCCTGGCTGCACCGAATATCGTGGTCATGGTGGCGCAGGCCGCCGTGGGCCTGATTGAAACCTATTTTGTCGGCAAGCTGGGCACTGACGCGCTTGCAGGCATGGCGCTGGTGTTTCCCGTCGTCATGCTGATGCAGATGACATCGGCTGGAGCCATGGGTGGTGGTATTGCCTCAGCCGTGGCGCGTGCCCTCGGTAGTGGGCGCCGTGCCGATGCCGATGCGCTGGTTTCGCATGCAGCAGTGATTGCGCTCGGTTTTGGCATTGTTTTTTCACTTGCACTGCTGCTGGGCGGCCGTTGGCTTTATACACAGATGGGCGGCAGCGGTGCCTCGCTGGAAGCTGCCCTGGCCTATTCACACTGGGTGTTTGCCGGGGCGATTCTGGTCTGGCTCTTCAAT
>JAZKIK010000143.1:3746-8634 GCA_040384925.1 Pseudomonadota bacterium
TTCGCGGCACTGGCAATATGAGTCTGCCAGCCAATGTGACGGTGGCCGGGGTGGTGCTGCTGGTGCCGCTGTCGCCACTGCTGATTTTTGGCTGGGGCCCGGTGCCTGCGCTGGGCATTGCAGGGGGTGCGATTGCGCTGCTTTTGTATTACCTTGCAGGCACGTTTGCGCTGGCGGCTTATCTGTTTTCAAAACGCAGCCTGCTCAAACCTTCGTTCAGGCAAGTCAGGATGCGCTGGGTGTTGTTCAAGGACATTCTGCGCATAGGTTTGATGGGATCCATCTCCACCGTGTCCACCAATCTGGCGATTGGTGTGGCCACCTCGCTGGCCGGTGGTTTTGGCCCAGCGGCAATTGCCGGTTACGGCACTGCATCGCGGCTTGAATACCTGCTGGTGCCGCTGGTGTTTGGCCTGGGCGCACCGCTGCTTGCCATGGTCGGCACCTGCATGGGGGCGGGCCAGCATGAACGTGCCCTCAAAGCCACCTGGATAGGTGCGGCCATGGCTTTTGGTCTGACTGAAACGATTGGATTGGCTGCCGCGTTTTTTCCGCATGCCTGGTTGTCATTGTTTGGCAGTGACCCGGCCATGATTGAAGCTGGCACTTTGTACCTGCGTTCCGTCGGGCCGTTGTATGGCTTTTTTGGAGTCGGTCTGGTGCTGTATTTTGCCTCCCAGGGGGCAGGGCGTTTGTTGTGGCCCGTACTGGGCAACCTGGCCCGGCTGGTGGTGGCCGCTGGCGGCGGCTGGCTGGCGATTCGCTGGGGCGGCGGGCTGGCACAGGTGTTTATGGCGCAAGGTGCAGCACTGCTGGTTTATGGTGTGGTGATTGCCTCGGCCATCGCAGGTGGTGCCTGGTTTGGCCGTGTCGGCTGGCCCTGCCTGACCGGCACGCTGCTCAGGCGGATTCAGCCAATCTGATTGTTAACAAAGGACATCGAACATGAGCGACATCATTACAACAACGCTGCTTTTTCTGGACGATCTGCAGCCCGGCATGCGGTTCAAAAGTGAAGGCCATCTGATAGATGAAGCCCAGATCAAGGCCTTTGCCGCCCAGTTTGATCCGCAGCCTTTTCATCTAGACAACGAGGCGGCCAAAAACACGCTGTTTGGTGGTCTGGCGGCCAGCGGCTGGCACACGGCGGCCATCACCATGCGCCTGCTGGTGGGCAGTGGCCTGCCACTGGCGGGCGGCATCATAGGTGCAAGTGGCGAGATTTCATGGCCACGTCCGACCCGGCCCGGTGATGTGCTGCAGGTTGAAAGCGAAGTCATCAGCGTGACCCCTTCAAAAACAAAACCAGACCGCGGCATGGCCCTGGTGCGCAGCGAAACACGCAACCAGAAGGGCGATCTGCTGCAACTTTTTACTGTCAATGTGGTGGTCAATCGCAAAGTCTGACGCGCTAGGGATGCTCTGCATAACTCCCTGCGGCCTGTGATCAGCCGGGCTCGGGCGGTCTGCTGCGTTGTTTTTCTTGCCAATAGGCATACTATTGGCTGCAAAAAGACGCCTTGCGGCCCATCCCGATCCGACTGCCACAGAACCGCGAGGGTTATGCAGAGCATCCCTAGACCAGCCGCAAGAAGCCGATCAAACCGTTTCAAGGCCTGCTGTGCCAGAATCTTGCACCGATTTAACCTGGTGCAGAAAAACATGCTTATCAATTGTGTGGTGTACCAAAACGGCACCAAACTGGCCGACATTCCAGTCAGTGAAATCAGCGACTACATCTGCAGCCCCGACTCGTTTGTATGGGTTGCGCTGCAGGACGCGACACCCGCCGAGCTTGAAGAAATGCAGCACGAATTTGGCCTGCACGAACTGGCAGTTGAAGACGCCCAGCACGGCCACCAGCGGCCCAAGATAGAGGAATACGGCGCCTCGCTGTTTTCGGTGCTGCATCTGGTTGAACCCGTGCCAGGCAAACCCAATGAACTCAATATTGGCGAAGTGGATGTGTTTACCGGCAAAAACTATGTGCTGTCGGTACGTAACCGCAGCCAGAAGGGTTTTCTGGGGGTGCGCGAACGTTGTGAGCGGGAGCCCGAGCTGCTGCGTTACGGATCAGGCTTTGTCCTTTACGCGCTGATGGACGCCGTGGTTGACCGCTACTTTCCAATTCTTGACGAGCTGGAAACCGAGCTTGAAACGATTGAAAAGGAAATCTTCACCAAAGGCGCAGCGCGCTCCAATATCGAGCAGCTGTATGACCTGAAGGGCCGGGTCATGATTCTCAAACACGCGGTTGCGCCCTTGCTGGAAGGCGCAGGCAAACTGCATGGCGGGCGTGTGCCGCAGATCTGCACAGGCGTGCAGGACTACTTTCGTGATGTGGTTGACCACCTGATGCGCATCAACTCACTGATAGACAATATGCGCGACACCATAGGCACTGCAATTCAGGTCAACCTGGCCATGGTCACGATTGAAGAAAGTGAAGTCACCAAAAAACTCGCCGCCTGGGCCAGTATTTTTGCCGTGTGCACTGCTTTTGCCGGCATCTGGGGCATGAATTTTGAGGCCATGCCCGAGCTGAAATGGAAATACGGCTACCTGATGGCCCTGAGCATGATGGTGACGGTGTGTGTGATTCTTTACTGGCGCTTCAGGCGGGCGCGCTGGCTTTAAAGCGGCTTTACACCGGCACCGTGTAGTTCAGCGTCATTCGCCCGCCATCGACCACAATGATCTCGCCAGTGATGTAGCTTGCTGCATCACTGGCCAGATAAGCCACGGTATCGGCTATTTCCGACGGATCACCCAGGCGTTTCATGGGCGTGCGGCTCATGATTTTTGCCTTGGCTTCATCACTGGTCAGCACCGCCCTGGCGGCCAGTTCTGTGGCAATGGTGCCTGGCGCCACGGCGTTGACGCGAACGCCCTTGTCGGCCAATGCCAGTGCCATCACCCGCGTCAACTGGTTGATGCCGCCCTTGCTGACGTTGTAGCTTGCAATGGTCGGAATTGCCAAAACACCGTTGACCGAACTCATGTTGATGATGCTGCCCTTGCCCGCTTTGGTCATTTCACGCGCCACGGCCTGGCCGACCAGAAAGCTGCCCTTGAGGTTGATGCGCAAGACGGCATCAAAGTCGGCCTCGCTCACTTCCAGAAAGTCTGCTGCCTTGAAGATGCCAGCGTTGTTGACCAGCACGTCAATCTGGCCAAATGCGGCCATGGTTTGGACAACGAGTGCGTCGACCTGGGTTTTGTCGCCCACATCACAATGCACATACAAACCGCCCAGCTCGGCTGCCAGCGCCTGGCCACGGGTGTCGTCGATGTCGGCGATGACCAGTCTGGCGTCTTCACTGGCAAAACGCCGTATGCAGGCCTCGCCTATGCCTTGCGCGCCGCCAGTGACGATACAGACCCGGCCAGCCAGGCCAAAAGATATTTTTGATGGTGTTTCAGTGCTCATGCGCTTATCGTACTGCTGTATGCGGCTATGGATTGCATGGCGTTTTCGGCGACTTCGGCGGCACTGGTGCCGGGTTTGTAGAGAGCTGAACCAATTCCAAAACCATTGGCACCGGCTGCCAGATAGGCTTGCATATTGCCTGCCGTGATGCCGCCTACCGGAAAAACCAGGGTATCGGCAGGCAAGACTGCCCGCAGCGCCTTGACCACGGCAGGTGTGACCATTTCGCCAGGGAAGAGTTTCAGGCCCGTGGCACCGGCTTCAAGCGCAGCAAAGGCCTCGCTTGCCGTCATCACGCCTGGCAGGCAGACCATGCCCAGCCTGACCGCCTCATGCACCACAGCCGGGTTGAAGTTGGGAGAAACAATCAGCTGGCCGCCAGCGGCGTGTACGTTTTGCACATCCCTGATGTTGAGGACTGTGCCTGCGCCAATCAGGGCATCGGGAAAAGCGCTGGCCATGGCGGCAATGCTGTCCAGCGGCTGTGGTGAATTGAGCGGCACTTCAATCAGTGTCCAGCCTGTGGCGACCAACGCCTGGCCAACAGGCAGGGCCTCGGTGGGTGTCAGGCCACGCAGAATGGCGACCAGCGGGATGGTTTGCAGGGCCTTGGCAAGTTTTTGATGTGGTGTCATTTTGGTTTATCTTGAAACAAGGGTGTCGGCAATGGCGCGCAGGCCGCACCAGGTTGCGCTGCTGCCAACACGCTGCGCAGTCACGCCCAGGCTGGCCAGCGCTAAGTCATACCGGCTTGCCAGCGCATCCGAAGCCATGATGACGACCTGCTGGCCTTTTTGCAGATTCTGGCTTTTGAGCTCTTCACCAATCACCAGCCCCGACAGATAACTGGGCAGGGCTTCAGTTGCCAGGCGTTTGAACAGTGCCAGCGTGCGGGTGCTGAAGGCGGTATTGAGCAGGCCATTTCCCGCCAGTGCGTGTTGTACGCCCTGAGTAAAAGCGCCTGAATCAAAGGCCGGCTCATCAGTTGGCAGGGTGCGCGACAGAATGGAATGCTGCCGCAGCAGGGCGTAAAACTCGCCTGTCATCCAGCTTGAAAAGTCGGTGATGCGTTGGTCTGTCACTGTGACCCATTTGCTGTGCGTGCCTGGCAACACAAGGCTTGCATCACGCAGACCCAGCAGTTGCAGCGCACCAAACACCTGGGTTTCTTCACCGCGCATCACATCGGGCACACCGTTTTTGTCGGTGTTCAGACCGGGAACAATGGCAATCTTGCCCGGTCTTACCCAGGCCAGATGCGCAGCTATGGTTTCAAAATCAGCCGGGCAAGGACAGTAGGGCGCTTCAAGCCAGCCCTGCTGGCTGCCTGCCATGCCGGCAATCAGGCACAGGGTGCCGGTTTGCATCCAGTCGCCAAACAGGGTTTCAAACACGGCGGGGAAACCATTTTTTTCCACGGTCAGGATGCCGCGTGCGAAGGAGCGTTCTTCAATGACG
>JAZKIK010000144.1:0-11414 GCA_040384925.1 Pseudomonadota bacterium
TTGATCCCTTGGCCACTTATGTGCTGACGGGTGCCTTTGGCGGTATCGGGCTTGAGCTGATCAGGTGGATGGTGCTGCGCGGTGCAAAAACTATGCTGCTCGCGGGCCGTAGTGCACCGTCTCCACAGGCTGAACTGGTGTTGCAGTCCCTGCGCGATCAGGGGGCCGCACTGCACGTGCATCTGCTCGATGTGGCAAGTTCTGCAGATGTAAGGGCCATGATTGACGCCGCACAGGCGCTGGCACCACTCAAGGGTGTGTTTCATTCGGCTGGCGTTGTGGCCGATGCCGCGCTTGACCGGCAGGACTGGCCGCATTTTGAAACCGTGTTTGCGGCCAAGGTTCATGGTGCACGCCATCTGCATGAGGCCACCCTGCACCTGCCGCTTGAGCATTTTGTGCTGTTCTCGTCTGCCGCTGCACTGCTGGGGCCATCAGGCCAGGTCAACCATGCGGCGGCCAATTCATATCTTGGCGCGCTGGCCCGGCAACGCAGGCAGCTTGGTTTGCCCGCACTGTCGGTCGACTGGGGCGCCTGGGCCGACATAGGCGCAGCCACGCGTGATGGAATCGGCTCGCATGTCGAGCGCAGCGGCCTCATTCACATGCCGCCAGGCCAGGCCATCAGCGCGCTGGAATGGGCCATGCTTGCCAGACCCGAATCCGTGGCTGTACTCGACGCCGACTGGCCACGTTACCTGCAGCGTTTTGGTGCCGGTGGCGAGCCCGTGCTGTTGCGCAAGCTTGCAGAGCAGGCGATGCTTGAGGCCGTGCCGGTCGATTCACCTGCCACGGCAAAAACCAGTGGCCCCGCCAGGGTTCTGGACAGCCTGCGTGACACCCTGGCTGCCACCGCACCCCTGCGCAGGCGCGACCTGCTGCTGTCGGCCATTCGCAATGAAGCGGCGCGCGTCATGGCCATTGCCGACCCGCTCAGCATTGATGACGGGCGGCCACTGCGTGATCTGGGTCTGGACTCGCTGATGTCCATCGAGCTACGCAATGTACTGGTGCTGCGCGCCGGCACCAAACTGCCGGCCACACTGCTGTTTGACAACCCCAGTGTCAACGCGCTTGCCGATGCGCTGTCGTGGGGTGTCATGGCTGATCTTTTTGTCGTTCCGAAGGCAGAAGCTGAAGCTGTGGATGAGCTTGATTCGCTGGACGCCAGCGAGCTGGCCGACCTGCTGAATGAAGAAATGCGCGATGCCGGAGTGCAGACTTGAGTGAAGCCATTCAAGCCCAGTTAAAGCAGGCGATTGTCACCATCCGCTCGCTCAAGCAGCAGGTGCAGGCACTGCGCGAGACGGCCAGACCAGCCATCGCAGTCGTCGGCATGGGCTGCCGCCTTCCGGCTGGCGCTGACAAGCCGGCGGCCCTGTGGCGCATGTTGATGGCGGGTGAAGACGCGATTGTCGAAGTGCCACCCGATCGCTGGGACGCCGATGCCTGGTATGACGCCGACCCCGATGTTGCCGGCAAGATGAACACCCGCTGGGGCGGTTTTGTCAAAGACATTGACCACTTTGATCCGGCATTTTTCGAGCTGTCAGCGCGTGAGGCTGCAGCCATGGACCCGCAGCAGCGCATGCTGCTGGAGGTGACCTGGGAAGCAATTGAAGACGCCAGCATTGCGGCTGACTCACTGAGCGGCAGCGCCACTGGCGTATTTATCGGCATCAATGGTTCTGACTATTACCAGATGGCGATGAGTTCACCTTCCGCGATTGACGCCCATGCCATCTCCGGCGGCGTAGCCAGTGTTGCTGCAGGCCGCCTGTCTTACCTGCTTGGCCTGAATGGTCCGGCAATAGCGATTGACACTGCCTGTTCGTCTTCACTGACGGCTGTGCATCTGGCAGTGCAGTCCCTGCGCAGCGGGGAAAGCCGTGTTGCGCTGGCCGGCGGCACCTATGCCGTGCTGCAGCCCAACCTGAGCGTCGGCCTGTCGCGCCTGCACATGATGGCACCTGATGGCCGCTGCAAGACATTTGACGCAGCCGCCAATGGTTTTGTGCAGGGTGAAGGCTGTGCGATGGTGGTGCTCAAGCGGCTTGACGATGCCATTGCTGACGGCGACAGCATTCACGCAGTCATAAGGGGCAGTGCCATCAACCAGGACGGCCGAAGCAGCAGCCTGACTGCGCCCTCACGCTCGGCACAGGTAGCAGTCATCAAGGCTGCACTGGCCGATGCCGGCATGGCTGCAGCACGTATAGGCTATGTGGAAACGCATGGCACCGGCACAGCCCTGGGAGACCCGATAGAGCTGCATGCACTTGCCGATGTGCTGGACCGCAAACGCCAGACGCCGGTGGTGCTGGGTGCGCTCAAGTCAAATGTCGGCCACCTGGGGCCTGCCGCTGGTGTTGCAGGTCTGCTCAAGGCCGTGCTGGCCATCAAGGCTGGCGTGGTGCCGCCCAATCTGCATCTGAAGCGGCTCAATCCGGCCATTTCGCTTGATGGCCTGCCAGTGGTGTTTCCAGCGGTGCCCACGCCCTGGCCAGCAGGTGAAGGGCTGCGCGCGGCAGGTGTCAGCGCCTTCGGTTTTTCAGGCACCAATGTGCATGTGGTGCTGGAGCAGGCAGCTGTGCAGCAGATTGCAGCACCCGCAGCTAACGGGCCTGCTGGCTGGTCGGTTTTCTGTCCATCGGCACGTACTGAGGCCGCCCTGGCCGATGCAGTACAGCGATTGATCAACACGCTGGATGATTCGGCATCCCTGTCTGCCGCCTCACGCACCTCGATGTTCGGCAGGCGGGTTTTTGAATTCAGCGCCGTCGCGATTGCGCGTTCTCCGGCGCAGGCACGCGAAGGGCTGGCTGCCGCAAAAACAGTGCGCGCCGCAGCCCGCCCCCGGCTGGCCATGGTGTTTGGTGACCCGCGCATGACAGCCCCTGCTGCTGTGGCGAGTTCTGCACGAATGCTTGCCGCTGCGTTTCCCCGAATGCGCGAGGTGCTCGAACTCGCCGTGCAGACCCTGCCATCGCTGCATGGCTTGCTGCAAGGGAACACCCCGCCATCCACCGGGCCGGCGTTTTTTGCCCTGCAATGGGCCCTGCTGGTGCAACTGCGGCAATGGGGTGTGGCACCGGCGGTGTTTTCGGGCCATGGTCTGGGTGAGCTTGCTGCCGCCGCTGCTGCCGGCCTTGTTGCCTGGCCGGAAGCCTTGCATGTTGTTGATGGCTGCTGCCAGCCAGATGCCGATATGGCAACAGTGCTGTCGACTCTGAAACCGCTGGCAGCTGCACAGGCTGCGATTTTTGTAAGCAGCCAGACCGGCCAGCCGCTGGATCAGCTTACGGCAGTTTATCTTGCCAGCCTTGGCCGGGTGTCCGTGAAAAACGCCTTGTCTGCGGCAGCCCTGACCTCCCTTGGATGCACTGCCGTGCTGGAACTCACTGGCCTTGCCTTCACGCCCTCCAGCGATGACACATTGCTGAAACTGGGTGCGCTGGGCGAGGACGATCCGGTGGCCGAAGTCATGCTTGTGCTCGGTCTGCTGCATGCCCACGGCCTCAAACCCGACTGGCGCAGCCTGCTTGGCAATGGTGTCCGCTCGGCGCTGCCGCTTTATCCATTTCAGCGCGCACGTTATTGGCGTGATGCACCAGTCCCGGAGCCTGCTGCCGTAAACGCATCCGCCGGTGCCAACTGGCCGCCTGGCAGGCGTGTGCTGTCGCCTTCGCGTGATGCCCAGTTTTGCCTCTCGCTTTCAGTGGATCGCCTGCCCTGGCTGGGTGACCACAGGGTGCAGGGTTTGCCTGTGGTACCTGGTGCGTTTCAGCTCGCCTGCCTTCTGGGTGCGTGGGCTGCAGTTCACGGCGGTATCTGTGAAGTGAGCAGCCTGAGTTTTGCCCAGCCCCTGATTGCGCCAGAAACCGGCGCGCTTGATTTATGGACGGTATTGACACCCGAAGGCGAGGCACGGCTTGCTGCGCATATTGCCGGCAACTGGTGTGTTTACGCGCAGGCCAGAATGGCTGCCCATCCCGATGTTCAAACCGCAATTGTGCCCCTGGCCGAACTGCGCCAGCGTTGCACCCACCCGGTCTCACCCGCGGCCTGGCGTGACAGGCTGTTGTCGCTGGGCATTTCCATTGGGCCAGCTTTTCAGGGCTTGCTGAGCCTGTGGGAGGCCGAAGACGAAGCCCTGGGCGAAGTGCTGTTGCCTGCCGGTCTGGCCAATGCTGAAGGTGTTTTCCATCCGGCCCTGCTCGATGCCTGCCTGCAGGTGGCAGGTGGCGCGCTGGCCGAGCACATCCGCAACGGCGAGGCCATGCTGCCGATTGGCATTGACCGCCAGGTGTTTTATGGCGCGCTTGAGGGCCCGCTCTGGGTTCATGCACGTTGCATTGCTAAAGGTGATGTATTCAGCACTGATATCGTGATTGCCAGCCCGTCCGGCCAGGTCAGGGCGCTGATCAGTGGCCTGCATGTGCGCCGTGTACCCACAGGCCTGCTGCAGCGTGAACCTGCACTGGATCTGTTTCATGCGCTGCAATGGCAGCCTGCAGCACTTGTGCCGACGCCCGACCAGACTGGAACACGTCTGGTCATCGCTGCCGATGTGTTGACTGGCCGTGAGCTTGTTTCGCAACTGACCGGCAACACGGTTCTGGTGACGACTGGCCAGCCGATGATGGAAATGGCACCCGGCCATTGGCAAGTACCAGCCGGCGAACTCGGGCAGTTGATCAGCCGCCTGCCATATGTCACCGATGTGCTTGATATTCAGGCCTGGTCGCTGACTGCACCCCCTGCGGCCGGTGATGTCTGCCAGCCCGCATTGGCCACGATTCAGTCCCTGTTGAAAATGGCGCAGCCGCCAAGGCTGTGGCTGGTAACACAGTCTGCCATGCTGGAGGCCCGCAACCCCTGGCAAGCCGGCATTTGGGGGCTGGGCGCCACGCTTGCGCTGGAACACCCCCTGCTGGATTGCCGGCGGCTGGATGCCGACGACCTTGCATCGGTAGCCGCCGGGCTGTCAGCCAAAACCGATGCAGAACATCTGTCTGCCTGGCGCGGCGGTGTTCGCAGTGTGCCGCGACTGCTTCAGTCCAGGCCCGGCCAGCAGGCTGCGCTGCCCTTCGCCTTGCAGGGCACCGTCTTGATTACAGGTGGCCTGGGCGGAATCGGGCGTGAAATTGCCCGCTGGGCTGTCGCACGTGGTGCCAGTCAGCTGGTGCTGAGCAGCCGCAATGCCTCGGGTCCGGAGGCCGAGGCTTTTGCACAGTCTCTTGGTGTGCCGGTTCAACTGATATCGGCTGATCTGTCACAGGCCAGTGAAGTCGAAGGGATTTTTCAGGCTCTGCAGGGCTTGCCGCCACTGCGTTCTGTTTTTCACACCGCCGGCCTGCAGGGTGAAGGTTTGCTGGAGCAAATGGCATGGCCGCAGTTTGACTTGGCGCTGGCTGCCAAACTGCGTGGTGCCTGGCATTTGCACCAGTGCACACAGTCAATGCAGCTGGATCACTTTGTGCTGTTTTCGTCGATTGCCTCGGTTTTTGGTGCTGCGGGGCAGGGCGGTTATGCGGCGGCAAATGCCGGGCTCGATGCACTGGCAAACCATCGCCGTGCCAGCGGTTTGCCGGCCTTGTCGATTGCCTGGGGGCGATGGGCAGGCGCCGGCATGGCCGAGGTGGTGACAGGCAACTTGCGCCGCAGAATTGATTCGCTCGGGGTTTTGCCCATGGCACCCGGGCTGGCCCTGGCCGCGCTGGAAATCGCCATGGGCAGTGGTTTGAGTGATCCACTCATCGCCGCCATGGACTGGGCGCAATACCGCAGCCAGTACCCTGCGGCAAATGTCCCGCGCCTGCTGCAGGATCTGGGCGGCAAAAAGCCCTCATACCAGGCCGAAAATACCGCAGCCCGGATCGAAAACCTGTTGCTGCTGGTGCCCGCAGAACGCTCGGCCGCGCTGCTGGAACTGCTGGGCGAACAGTTTGGCCGCGCCCTCGGGCAGCAGCCAGGCCAGCTTCTGGACACTGCACGGCCACTGGTGCAGCTAGGCATGGACTCGCTGATGGCCATGGAAGTGCGCAACCGCATTCAGCGCGACTTTGGCTACACCAGCTCGATTGGTGATTTGCTCGGAGGTGCCTGCCTGCGCGAGATTGCTGCCGGGCTGGACAGTTTTCTGAGCCAACAGGCACTGGAAAAAGCGCCCGCCGCCTATCCTGCCGAAGAAGAAGAGCAGTGGGAGGAGTTCAAGTTATGAATGCCGACATCAGCACACAGGATCTGCTTGATGACATGGGCAGGCGCGGCATCGAGATCACGCTTGATGGTGATGCACTTGCCGTGCGCGCCCCGCGTGGTGCCGTCAGGGATGAAGACAAACGTCTGCTGGCTGCACGTCGGGACCAGCTTTTGAGTTACCTGAGCGGCAGGCAACAGCAGGCCGCTTCGCCCAGCTTTGCGCTGACAGATATTCAGCAGGCCTACTGGGTAGGACGGCGCTCGATTGCCCTGGGCAATGTGGGCTGCCATGCCTACCGCGAGTTCGAGATGGCCGATCTTGATATTGCGCGGCTCGAACAGGCCTGGCAAAAGCTGATACTGCGCCATGAAATGTTGCGCGCCGTCATCAATGAGGACGGGCGGCAGCGCATCCTGCCGGAAGTCGAGCCCTACCGTATTGATGTGCTTGACCTGCGCGGCCAGCCTGAGACTGGTGCCCGCCTGCTGGCCCTGCGCGGCGAGCTCTCGCACCGCACTTTTGATCCTGCTGTATGGCCGATGTTTGACATCCGCATCACACGCATGGACGACAGCCTGCATCTGCATATCGGCATGGACCTGCTGATTGCCGACGCAAGCAGCATGCTGCAGCTCTACCGTGAGTGGGCAACACTTTACGAAAACCTTGCGAGTCCGCTTGCACCAGTGCGCGCACGTTTTGCCGACTATGTGGGCTCTGGCCGCAGCAGCACCGCTGCACTGGCCGCCGCTGCTGCCTACTGGACGCCACGCCTTCCGGCCCTGCCTGGCGCGCCCGAGCTGCCACTGGCCATGGCACCGGGGCAGATCAAACAGCCACATTTCACGCGTCACAGCCGTGTTCTGGCACCAGCGACCTGGGCCAGTCTGCGCGAGCGTGCACGTTCGGCCGGGCTCACGCCATCCAATGTGCTGGTGGCAGCTTATGCCGATATTCTTGCCAAATGGAGCCGTCACCAGCATTTTCTGATGACACTCACAACCTTTGACGCACCGCCTGAATATGCCGGTGTGGTGGGCGACTTCACCTCCACCCTGCTGCTTGAGGTCAATGCGCGCCAGCCCACATTTGTCGAACGTGCCCGCGCGCTGCAAGCCCAGCTGGCGCGGGATCTGGACCATCAGGCCTGGAGTGGTGTGCGCGTCATGCGTGAGCTGGCGCGCGCCAGCCAGCGTCTGGTCGACTCGATTCCGGTGGTTTTTACCAGCGCGCTCGGCCACCGCGATGCGGCAGAGTCCAGTCTGCCCCTGGCCTGGCTTGGCCAGACCGTGCATGCCATCACACAAACACCGCAGGTCTGGATTGATCACCATGTGATAGAGGATGGCGGCAGCCTGGTCGCCAGCTGGGACGTTATAGACGGGCTGTTTCCCGATTTAATGATCAAAGAGATGTTTGCCGCACATGGCCGTCTGCTTGAATCACTTGCCAGCGGTGATGGGGCATGGGCTGCTGCACTTGGTAGCCATATGCCGGCGCAGCAACTGGCCAGCAGGCAGGAGGCCAATGCAACGGCGACAGCCTTGCCAGCAGGTTTTTTGCAGGACGGCTTTTTTGCCTGGGCCGCACGTGAACCGCAGCGCATAGCCGTCATCACGCCGGAGCGTGAAGTCAGTTACGGACAATTGGCCTTGCAGGCTGCTGCGCTAGCCCATCTGGTCAGAAATGCCGGCATTGGGCGAAACCAGCTGGTTGGCATTTCAATGAAAAAAGGCTGGCAGCAGAT
Organism: Pseudomonadota bacterium; assembly: GCA_040384925.1. Classification (GTDB taxonomy): domain Bacteria; phylum Pseudomonadota; class Gammaproteobacteria; order Burkholderiales; family Burkholderiaceae_C; genus Polaromonas. The sequence continues at coordinate 7,953 of JAZKIK010000144.1, forward strand.
TGCCGCCGTACTTGGCATTCTTGGCGCTGGCGCTGCCTACCTGCCCATTGATCCGGACCTGCCGGCCGCACGCCAGTGCCATCTGGCCCGGCATGGCCGGATTTCGCTTGTTCTGACCCTGGCAGACAGCCCGGCGATTGACTGGCCGCAAGGCGTTGCAGCCTGGACCTTCGAGTCCTTGCCGGCACAGACAGCGCTTCCCGCAGCCCTGCCTGATGCACAGACATCCGATCTGGCCTATGTGCTTTACACCTCGGGATCGACCGGCCAGCCCAAGGGCGTGATGATTGAACACCGTGCCGCAGTCAATACGGTTGCCGATATCAACCGGCGGTTTGATATCGGTGCCACTGATGCCGTGTTCGGCCTTTCTTCCCTCAGTTTTGATTTGTCGGTGTATGACATTTTTGGCCTGCTGGGTTGTGGTGGCCGGCTGGTTTTGCCTGAGGACAGCAGGCTGCGTGACCCTGGGCACTGGCTTGGCCTGATGCAGCGCAGCGGTGTCACGGTCTGGAACACGGTACCGGCACTGCTTGGCATGCTGGTCGAGTATCGTGAAGAGCAGGTCGATGCCTTGCGGGTTGTGATGCTTTCAGGCGACTGGATACCGCTTGGCCTGCCAGCCCGCATCAAGGCCATGGCACCTGCTGCAACCGTGTTTGCCCTGGGGGGTGCGACTGAAGCGGCCATCTGGTCAAACTGGTTTGAAGTCCGGCGTATTGAGCCTGGCTGGCGTTCCATCCCTTACGGCTGGCCTCTTGCCAACCAGGCCTACCACGTGCTTGATGATGTGCTTGAACCCGCACCCGTGGGTGTGCCGGGCCGGCTTTGCATTGCGGGTGCAGGCCTGGCCCGTGGGTACTGGGATGATGAAGAGCGCACGGCCGAGCGTTTTATTTTTCATCCCGCCACAGGCGAGCGCCTGTATGACACCGGTGATATTGGCCGTTATCTGCCAGATGGTGCCATAGAGTTTCTGGGCCGCGAAGACAACCAGGTCAAGGTGCGCGGCCACCGTATTGAACTCGGTGAAATTGAAGCGCGTTTGCGTGCGCATCCGGCGGTTGGCGAGGCACTGGTGCTGGTCAAGGGTGAGTCGGCCAACGAAAGCCGGCTGGTAGCCTGGGTCACAGGCAGGCGCGACGCTGAAGCGCCGGCAGCATTTCCCCAGCAGCTACAGGCGGCCGACCAGCGCATGCTGTCCGACCCGCATCAGCGCCTGGCCTGGAAACTTGCGCGCCATGGCTTGCGCCAGGCAAGTGATGACAGCCAGCGTGTGGCTTTGCCTGCTGCCGCAGACGACGAAAGCTGCTGGCAACGCCAGTCGGTCAGGCATTTTTCTGCCAGGCCGGTTCAACTGGGTGTGCTGGCCAGCCTGCTTGGGGCCTTGCGCAGCCGTTCCGGGGCGGAGGGTGTTGATGGTCTTGGGCAGCGTTACCGTTACCCCTCGGCTGGCAGTGCCTACTGTGTGCAGACCTGGCTGTATGTCAAACCTGCGTCTGTTGAGGGTCTGACAGGTGGTTTTTATTATTACCATCCCGACCGTCATGACCTTGAATCCATACCTGCCGCAGATCTGCAGACAGCCGGCTTGCATGTTGAAGCCAACGGGGAGATTTTCACAGGCAGCGCCTTTTCGGTTTTTCTGGTGTCGGCGCTTGACGCCATGGAGCCGCTTTACGGTGACAGGGCGCGTGATTTCTGCCTGCTTGAAGCGGGTTATATGGGCCAGCTCCTGATGCAGCAGGCCGCTTCGCTTGGCCTGGGTATCTGTGCAATTGGCATGGTCAATGAACACCTTTTGCCTGCACTTGGCCTGTCTGCCCAGCGGCAGCTGGCACACAGTTTTGTCGGCGGCTGGCCTGCGGAGCAGACGCTGGCGCAAGCTGAAGAGTCAGCCATAAAGACCCTGCCCGCCGATTTGCCCGATACCCTGAAACGCTGGAGCGCTGAAACCCTGCCCGACTACATGGTGCCCGACGCCATTGTGCTGATGGATGCCTTGCCACTCACAGCCAACGGCAAGATAGACCGTGCCCGCCTGCCTGACCCGCAATTGTTTTCAGCACCAGCCGTCTTGCCGCCGGAAGGGCCTCTTGAGCAAACAGTTGCCCGCATATTTTCAGACGTGCTTGGCAAATCGGCCGTCGGTCGTGACGATGTGGTGTTTGACCTTGGCGGCACTTCTGTACACGTTGTGCGGATTCACCGCAGGCTGGTGGAGCAACTGGCGTCCACCATTGGCCCGGTCGATGTGGTTGACGTGTTTCGTTTTCCAAGCGTCAGGCTGCTGTCCGAGCACCTGGCACGTGGCCAGCAGTCCGCCGGATCGGCCGCCGATGGTGTGGCGCGTGCTGCGGCGCGCCGTGTGGTGGTGCGCCAGCGTGGCCGTGATGCCGGAACTTCAGGAACCGACGAGGCATGAGCGACAACAGCGCAAACCGCATCGCCATTGTTGGTATAGGCTGCCGCATGCCCGGTGCAAACAGTGCAGAAGGTGTATGGCACCTGGTGCGCGGCGGTGTTGATGCAATCAGTGATCTGAAAAATGCCGAGCTGCTGGCCGCCGGCGTGACCGGGGCTGCGCTTGACGACCCGGCCTATGTACGCCGTGCGCCGCTGCTTGACAACATCGACCTGTTTGATGCGCCTTTTTTTGGACTGTCGTCAGAGCAGGCTGATCTGCTCGACCCCCAGCACCGCCTGTTTTTTGAATGTGCTGTCGAGGCGCTTGAAGATGCAGCCATGGGCCCGGACCGTTTGCGTGGCTCGGTAGGCGTTTTTGGTGGCTGCTCCATCAGCTCCTACCTGCTGTTCAAGCTGCTGCCCTCCATGCGTGCCGGTGCCTCGGCTGGCACGCTGCTGGCCATGATAGGCAATGAAAAAGACTACCTGGCAAGCCACCTGTCCTACCTGCTGGGGCTGACTGGCCCCAGCGTCGGTGTGCAAAGTGCCTGTTCCACATCACTTGCCGCAGTGCATCTGGCCTGCCAGAGCCTTTTGGCCGGCGAGTGTGATCTGGCGCTGGCTGGCGGCGCCAGTGTCAGGGTGCCGCAGCGGGTGGGTTATCTTTACGAAAACGGCTCGATTCTTTCGCCCAGCGGTTATTGCCGCAGTTTTGATGCAGAGGCCGATGGCACGGTGTTTGGCTCGGGTGTCGGCGTAGTAGCCATGCGCAGGCTTGAAGATGCCCTGCGTGATGGTGACGAGATTTATTCGGTCATCCTCGGCTCTGCCATGAACAACGACGGCAACAGAAAGGCCGGTTATACCGCCCCAAGTGTTGACGGCCAGGCCGCAGTGATTGCCGAGGCACTGGCCGTGTCCGGTGTGGAGCCGGGCAGCATTGGCCTGATAGAGGCGCATGGAACCGGCACACCGATTGGCGATCCGATAGAGTTCAAGGCCCTGTCGGAAGCCTTTCGCGGTGTAGCACCCAACACTGTTTCAATCGGCTGCGTC
>JAZKIK010000145.1:0-3222 GCA_040384925.1 Pseudomonadota bacterium
GTGTTCATAGCCCGAGAATGCGCTGACCAGCATCATCAGGGTGCTTTTGGGCAAATGAAAGTTGGTCAGCAGCAGGTCAACCATCCTGAATTCAAAACCCGGCGTGATAAATATATTGGTGTCATCACAATCCGGGCCAAATTTTGCAAAAGACTCCAGCGCCCTGACCGTGGTGGTGCCCACCGCCACCACCCGCCCGCCGCGTGCCTTGCAGTCGGCTATCGCCTGGCGCGTGGTTTCAGGCACTTCAAAACGCTCGAAGTGCATGGTGTGTTCGGCGATGTTTTCGGTTTTGACGGGCTGGAATGTCCCTGCACCCACATGCAGGGTAACGCTGGCGCGCTGGATGTCACGCGCCGCCATGTCGGCCAGTACTGCTTCGTCAAAATGCAGCGCGGCAGTCGGTGCGGCCACTGCGCCGGGCTTTTTGGCAAACACCGTCTGGTAACGCTGCTCGTCGTCGGCTGAATCGGTGTGTGTGATGTAGGGCGGCAGGGGAACGTGGCCGTGTTTTGCCATCAGCGCATACGGGTCGCTGCTCAGTTTGAAGCGGTACAGCGGCCCGTCTGCGTTGGGCCAGCGGCTCAGCAGGGTGGCGGTAAAACCGCCGTCCATCTGCAGCACCGCGCCGGGCAGGGGTTTTTTGCTGACCTTCATGTGCGCGGCCACCTCATGGCCGGAGTTCGCGTCTGGCGACAGCACCCGCTCAATCAGCAGTTCAAGCCGTCCGCCGCTGGCTTTTTGCCCGAACAGCCGTGCCTTGACCACCCTGGTGTCGTTAAACACCAGCAGGTCACCGGGCAGCAGCAAGCCGGGGAGGTTAATAAACATTCGGTCTGTGGGCTGGTCATCACGGCCATCAAGCAGGCGTGAACCACTGCGTTGGGCTGGTGGATGCTGGGCAATCAGGTCGTCCGGGAGGGTGAAATCAAAATCACCAAGGCTGAAATTCGTCTTCTTCATGAAGGCACAATTGTCCCATGATGCCACCCGGAGCCCCCGCCCCACCCCGCGACACGCGTCAGGTGCCTGCGCCAGCACTGGCTGACAGCCCTGTTGTCGCGGCCAAAACTGCCGCCAAATCACCAGCCCAGAAAGCGCTTGAAAAGCTCGGCCTGCGCCGCGACATTGACCTGGCCCTGCATCTGCCACTGCGTTACGAGGACGAAACCCGCATCGTCAGCATCCGGGATGCACGTGATGGCGACACGGTGCAGATTGAGGGGGAGGTCACGCACAGCGAAATCAGCCTGCGTCCGCGCCGCCAGTTGCGGGTGCTGATTGATGATGGCAGCGACACCTGCACCCTGCGCTTTCTGAACTTTTACCCTTCACACCAGAAAGCACTCAGTGTGGGTGCCAGGATTCGGGCGCGTGGCGAGATCAAGGGCGGCTATATAGGCCGCGAAATGGTTCACCCCAGCTTCAAACCGGCCGGGGGCCAACTGGCTGCCGCGCTGACGCCGGTGTATTCCACCGTCGCCGGTTTGCCGCAGCCTTATCTGCGCAAGGCGGTTTTGAGCGGTGCGGCCAGAGCTGACCTCAGCGAGACGATTCCAGCCCCATTTTTGAGTCAGGCAAAGCAGCAGCGATTGTGGAATCTGCGTGAGTCGCTGCAGTTTTTGCATCATCCCACGCCCGACGTGGCGCTGGCCACACTGGAAGACCACAGCCACCCGGCCTGGCAGCGCCTGAAAGCCGAAGAGTTGCTGGCCCAGCAACTGTCGCAACTGCAGGCACGCCGGGTCCGGGCTGCGATGCGTGCGCCCGTGCTGGCCGGGCCTGGCATGCAGAACACGCAATGCACGCTGCATGAGCAGTTGCTTGAAAAACTGCCTTTTCGCCTGACCGCCGCGCAGCAGCGTGTGGGGCTTGAAATCAGCGCTGATCTGCAAAAAAACGTGCCCATGCACCGTCTGCTGCAGGGGGATGTGGGTTCGGGCAAAACCGTGGTCGCAGCGCTGGCTGCCGCACGTTGCATGGACGCTGGCTGGCAGTGTGCGCTGATGGCACCGACTGAAATCCTGGCCGAGCAGCACTTTCGCAAACTGATTTCCTGGCTGGAGCCGCTGGGCATCAAAACCGCGTGGCTGACCGGCAGCCAGAAAACAAAACAGCGGCGCGAGTCGCTGGCCATGATTGCCAGTGGCGAGGCGGCTTTGGTGGTTGGCACCCACGCCGTGATTCAGGACAAGGTGATTTTCAAGAATTTAGCCCTCGCCATCATTGACGAGCAGCATCGGTTTGGTGTGGCACAGCGGCTGGCCTTGCGCAGCAAGATGACTGACGATGGGCAGGAGCCGCATCTGCTCATGATGACTGCCACGCCGATTCCGCGCACCCTGGCTATGAGTTATTACGCCGACCTGGACGTTTCAACCATTGACGAGCTGCCGCCCGGACGCACTGCCATCGTCACAAAAGTCGTCAACGACGCCAGGCGCGACGAGGTGATTGGCCGTATCCAGGTGCAGATCAACGAAGGCCGGCAGGTCTACTGGGTGTGCCCGCTGATTGAGGAAAGCGAGTCGATTGATCTGGTCAACGCGACCCAGACGCATGAGGCACTGAGTGCGGCGCTGCCCGGCGTGCTGGTTGGCCTGTTGCATTCACGTATGCCTGTGTCTGAAAAAAAGGACGTGATGGGCCTTTTTACAGAAGGGCTGATGGCTGTGCTGGTCAGCACCACGGTGATTGAAGTGGGTGTGGACGTGCCCAACGCCTCACTGATGGTGATTGAACACGCCGAACGGTTCGGCCTGAGCCAGTTGCACCAGCTGCGCGGCCGGGTGGGGCGCGGCGCTGCGGCATCGGCCTGTGTGCTGATTTATTCAACCGGCGACGCACCCCGCCTCGGTGAAACCGCCCGTGCCCGGCTCAAGGCCATGGTTGAAACCAATGATGGTTTCGAGATCGCCAGGCGTGACCTGGAAATCCGCGGCCCGGGCGAGTTTCTGGGCGCCCGCCAGTCAGGCGCGCCCCTGCTGCGTTTTGCCGATCTGGAGGCAGATGCGGGCTGGCTGGCCTGGGCGCGGGATCTGGCACCGCAGATGCTGGACCGGTATCCTGATCTGGCGCGGCGGCATGTTTTGCGGTGGTTGGGGGGGAAGGCCGAGTTTTTGAAGGCTTGAGATTGGTTTGGCTTTACAAAACATTGCCGTACACCACCAAGCCGGGAGTCGCCCGGCGGCGAGTCACTTTCTTTTGCTTCGCCAAAAGAAA
>JAZKIK010000146.1:0-6948 GCA_040384925.1 Pseudomonadota bacterium
GCCAGTGCCTTGCCCGAGCCGCAGGCATGGGTCCAGCCCAGGGTGCCGTGGCCGGTGTTGAGGTACAGGTTGCCAATCTTGCTGCGGCCAATCAGTGGCAGGTTGGATGGAGTGGCGGGGCGCAGGCCGGCCCAGTATTGCGCCTTGCTGACGTCCGCTGCACCAGGAAACAGCTGCTGCACACGCCGCACAATCGCCTGGCAGCGCACCAGATTGAGCTGGCGGTCATAACCGGCCAGTTCTGCTGTACCGGCGATGCGCAGGCGGTCTTCCATACTGCCGTCAGCGCCTGCGGAGGTGTAACGGCTGAAAACCAGCTTGAATTCATCGTCGGTCAGTGATGTTTCATACGCCTGGGTTTTGTCCACCACCGGCAGCGTGACTGAATAACCCTTGGCCGGATAAATCGGTAGCTTCAGGCCCAGTGGCGCGGCCAGCAGGGCGCTGAAGCTGCCTGCAGCCAGCACATAACTGTTGGCATTCAGGCGCTGGTAACGGCCTTGCGGGTCGGTCACTTCAACGTGGCTGATGTTTTCGCCTTCCTTGACCAGGCGGGTGATGTGGTGGCTCATCAGAAACTTCACGCCGCGAGCTTCGCACAGTTTGGCCAGCGCCAGCGTGAACTTGCGGGCATCGCCTGACTCGTCTTCAGCCGTAAAAGTGGCCCCGGCCAATTGCTGGCGAATGGTGCGTAGCGCGGGTTCAATCTGCACCGCTTCGTCGGCGGAAACAACGCGGCGTTCGCAGCCCAGTTCACGCATCTGCCTGGCGGGTTCCAGCGCGCCTGCAAACTCCTGCTGGCTGGTGTAGAAATGCAGTATGCCCTGGGTACGGTGGTCGTATTCAATGCCGGTATCGGCGCGCAGTTGCTGCAGCATGCTGCGGCTGTAGGTGCCCAGGTTGACGATCTGCCGGATGTTGTGGCGGGTGCGGGCGGGCGTGCATTCACGCAGAAACTTCAGGCCCCAGGCCCACTGGCGCGGGTCGGCGCGCAGCCTGAAAAGCAGCGGTGCATCTTCTTTTGCCAGCCATTTCAGGACTTTGAAAGGCGCAGAAGGATTGGCCCAGGGTTCGGCATGGCTGACCGAGATTTGCCCACCGTTGGCATGACTGGTTTCAGCCGCCGGGCAGGCTTGACGGTCAAGCACCGTGACTTCATGACCGAGTTGCGACAGATACCAGGCCGAGCTGACACCGAGCAGGCCGCTGCCAAGAACAAGAATACGCATTTTGAGAACCTTTTTGAGCGATTGTCCAAACGCCACAGGCACAGGGTGCTACAGACAAGGCAGCGAATATGCAGTTCAACATGCCGTGATGCCGCCCTGAAACCGTACGTGGCGTTGTGGTGGTGGCCGCTCCCCCTGTCCCTGATACCTGAGAGATTCATAACCCAACACTTGTTGAGGTATTTGCTCCTTCGGTGCATGTCCGCGCTGCTTGTCAGCAGGGGCCATGGCTCTCCAGACGGCTTTTCAAAATGTGCAGTACATCACCTCATCACTTGGTGGGGATACCTGAGCGTTCATGGGAGTTTGCGCCTTCGGTGGGGCGAACTGAAATGTTCAGCTCACCCGCTCTCCTGCAGGCTGGATTTTAGGGTGGGCTATCCACTTGGCGCAATCTGCAATAGCTGCGTAACAGCTGCGCATTAGCAGACATCGCGGCGCAGTAGCCGAGCCATACCCTTTGCATTGCAGGCTCCGCAGGTCTTTGGCCGTACCGGTGTTGAATGAGATTCAGGAGGGAACCATAATTCCAATCTCGCGGTGAAAAACGCTGAAAACTTGGCTCAAATCAAACAAAAAGAGGGCGGTTATCCATGAACCAAATAGTTGGTTTGACAAAAAACTGGCAGCTACGTGGTGGTGCAGGGGTGTTGTTTGCACTTGTTTTGCTTTTCTTTTTCAATGTGCATGCGCAAACAGCCGCCGTGTCCAGGCCTGCCTGGACGATAGAAAGCATGTCGGCGCGAGATCCGGCTCCAATCATTCTTACGGGCAACACGGCTGAAGAGCTTGCTGGACATGGCTTTGGCCCTGGGCAGGTAGCCCATGCCCGATGGCATGCAGTGTATTGGGAGCGTGAGACGCCGTCGCTGGTGCCCGTCGACAAGATAAGACTCGAAAAAGTCCCGTTTGATTGGGCCGCACCTCACAACAAATCCATGCGTGCGTTTCCTGATGTGCCCGGTACACCGCTGATGCTGATAAGGCTGCAATGGAAGACCGAAGCCGTACCCGGCACCACACCCACACGGCCAACTGGCACTTTTCGCAGTCGTCAAATAGACGGTATGGTGGTCAACGAACTACTGCGTGAAGGGCTGAACAAGCCTTTTGGTCTGTTGGGAAAGACCTGGACGCTCAAAACACAAGTGGTGAAAAGTGTGCAGGGGCGCTTGTTGCCCGGCTCTGTCGAGCTCCAAGTAATCGGAGTCGATGGAAAACCTGCGGTAGTACTTGGCCGCGCGCCTGGACACATCTTCAAAGAGCAGAGGCTGTTGTGGACTGGCGACATGAATGGCGACGGCGCGCCAGATTTTTATATACGCCGTGTTCTGGTAACCGGCCATATTGACCACATCATCAGCCTCAGCACTGGCGGGCTGCGCTACGTGATTGCGGGTATCACCGTCGATCCAGACCATCCGGAATCATTGTTCACATCAGGTGTGGGCGAAATCGAGGATCGAGAGGATGTGTTCGCAAATAGCCCTAGCCCCTATCCTGAGGTCATCCTCGCAGCCACTGATAAAGCAGAAAAATCCACCACAGTTCCTGCGCGCTACGCGCTTTCCGGCGCGATGCCGCTGAAACGCTATGGATTGATTACGCAGCAGATGCTCAAACCATTTTCCAACGCAATCGAGTCATCACAAGAGGTGTCAGGGTCTGTTGCTGGTGTCAGTCAACCCGCTCCGATTTCACTTCCTTTAAGCCGCGTATTGAAAGATATGCGCTTTGATTTCGGCGACGAAAGCTACCGTATGCTGGTAGAAAGTGTCGAGACCTATGCGGGTGAAGATACTGGCTACCAGAGCAGCATTGGTTTTGGTGAATATGAAGGCCGCGGTGTTGCGCTACAAATTTCGGTTTACCACCGGGGGCAGCGCCAGGTTTTACTGGTCACCCATCCCTACATGGAGGGCGGCATGAGCTTTTCAGCCGGTGATCTGGACGGCAGTGGCAAGCTTTCCCTGAACATTGACTACAACCCGCATTACAACAATGGCATGACCTACACCTGGCGTCGCAGCGAAAAGCCTGACCAGCTGTTCAAGAGAACTGTCGTTTATCAATCTCAAGGCTGCTGATGCGACACTTTTCATGTCATGTTTTTGCAATTCTGGTAACGCTGACGCCCTCGGCGTGGTCACAAACCGCCCGATTGGAAACCAGCCTGGGCACCATCGTGGTAAAGCTGGAGTCTGCCAAGGCACCCGATACTGTTCGTACCTTTATTGCCAGAGCCAAGGCTGGCGAATACGACGAAACCATTTTTCATCGTGCTGTTGCAGGTTTTGTTGTCAATGGAGGGGAGTACAAGGCGGGGGCCGATCACCCAGCACTCGAAATATGGCCCAATAACGGCAAGTTGCGTTACGGTGAAGAAGCCAATAACGGGCTGGGCAACCAGCGCGGCACCATGGCTGCCATGCGCGTTTCTGCGCGCCCTGGTGACCATTCACCAACAGGCTTCTTTTTCAATATGAAGGACAACCCGATGCTGGATTACCGCCGCTTTGATCAGCCTGCCCGCTTGCCGTCGCCACAAGGAGAACAAACGGTACCGGCTGGTGCGCTGATTCCCGGCTACACCGTTTTTGGTCGGGTCGTCAGTGGTATGGCAGTGCTGGAGCGCATCGAGCAGGGAAAGACCACCGCCGAGCGTTCACCCGCTCGCCATTGGGTGATAACGCCCGTCATATTGAAGCGTGTGGTGATTGACGGTTAGCAGAGAGTCAGAATATTTTTGATTAGTGGTTTGCTCAGCGCCGCAGCGTCGCAAAGGCTTCAAACTCCCAGCTGCGCATTGCCAGCAGCAGCGTGTAACCCTCCAGGTTTTTGCGGTCCAGCTTCTGGTCGGTCTGGTGTTGCTGGGCAAAGTCCTGGGCCACACGCTGCATGCGTTCCAGAAAAGACGGTGCCAGGCTGCGGCTGATGGTGCCGTGGACCAGCAGCAGGCCTTCACCTGCGCCGTTAAAACCGCCTGAAAAGTAGTCGAGCAGCGCGTTTTCCCGAAAATAGTCCATCACTGGGCCATGCGCCCGCCAGCGAAAGGTTTTGGCCAGTTTCAGGCGGTAGCGGTTCATGGGTTTGAGTTCAATGATGCCGATACGGTCAAGCTGCGCCAGGTATTTGATGCCGTCGGCCTCGGTCAGCCGGTAGCTGGTGGTGATCTGCTCCAGCGTCCATTGCGACAGCACACAAATCGCGCACAACATCAGTTTTTTGTCGGCCACCACGGCTTTTTCCTGCGATTCAGTGAGTTCGGCCAGCAGCGGCTGTGAATCGGCCACGCGTCTGGCCAGGTCGGCAAAATCGATGTTGAGGGCGCGGCAAATCGCATCAATGCGCGACAGTGGCATGTCGCCCTTGGCCAGCATGCGTTTGACGCTGGATTCGGCCATGTCCAGCGACCTGGCCAGGTCGGCATAAGTCATCTGCGCGGCTTTGAGTTCCTTTTTCAGGGCGGTGATCAGGCTGGCGCTGGTGGTCATTTCAAACCTTGTGAAAAAACGGTATTGTTTGACGATACTTTAAGTGCATCCGGTTTGGCCTGTATCGATAAGAGGCTCTTGTTGCAAAACAAACGCAGAGACTACTTAGAACGTGTTCACGGTCTATACGCGACCCCGTATAGACCGTGAACACGTTCTTACATGCAGAGCCCGCCATTTGTTGCGGGTTGATTGTTGAAAGGACTGGTTCTTGATGCTGAAACCTGAAAAAACCGAGCGTATGTTGCTGGCCTTTGTGCTGGCGCTGTTGGCCGCAGCCATTTTTGGCCCGTTTGTGGCGCAATCAGCGCACCACCATGACTTTGCCGACCGGCGTGTCTGGGGCTCGATTCCCTTCGCCATGGATGTACTCAGCAATCTGCCGTTTGCCTTGTGGGGTGCCCTGGGTCTGGCTTGCATCCTCTCGCTGTTTCGGCAAAAGCCGGTGTTCACAACTCAACTGGCGCTGGCTGCCCTGTTCTTTCTTGGCCTGCTGGTGACGATGGCTGCATCGTCCTGGTATCACTGGTCGCCCAATGACAGCGGTCTGGCCTTTGACCGGCTCGGCATGACGCTTGCCTTTGCCGGTCTGCTTGGCCTGGCGGCAGCAGGGTGCATCAGTTCGCGTGCCGGACTGAGTCTGGCGGCAGGCGTACTGGTGTTCGGGACTGTCAGCATCTGGGTCTGGGCGAGCAATGGAAACGTCCTGCCCTGGGCACTGCTGCAGTTCGGCGGTATGGCCATGGTGCTGTGGTTTGCGTTTGTCAAAGCTCTGCCCGGTGCGCTGGCGGTTCGCTGGGGTGTGGTGATTGCGATTTATGCGCTGGCCAAGCTGCTGGAACTGGCTGATCACCAAATTTACGACTTGACCTCCCATCTGGTGTCTGGCCACAGCCTCAAACATGTGGTCGCCAGTTTTGCCGCCTGGCCGGTGCTGGCTGCATTGCGGGTCTGGGTGCCAGGCCACCAGAGGTCTGCGCTTCACAGTCAAGATTTCAGTGCAGAATGCCTCTCATCCTTGCAGCAGGGGCAGCCCAGGCTTTTTGTACGCAAATTGAAATCGAATCCTAAAAGGAGTCAGGCATGAGTGAAGTTGCAGCCAGCCCGGTATCAGCAGCGCCGGTGTCAGCTATTGCGCCACCGCACGCGCACCCCAACCAGTTTGCCTTGCTGCGACAGCGCCGTTTTGCACCCTTTTTCTGGACGCAGTTTTCAGGCGCGGCGAATGACAACCTGTTCAAGTTTGCTTTTACCGTAATGGTGACTTACCAGCTCAGCGTCAGCTGGCTGCCGCCAGCGCTGGCAGGACTTGTGATTGGTGCGCTGTTTATTTTGCCGTTTTTGCTGTTTTCAGCGACCAGTGGGCAGTTGACCGACAAATATGAAAAAACGCGGGTCATCCGGTTTGTCAAAAACCTGGAAGTCGCCATCATGCTGGTGGCGGCTGTGGGTTTCATCAGTGGCAATGTCAATGTGCAGGTGCCGGTTTTGCTGGGCTGCACGTTTTTGATGGGCCTGCATTCAACGCTGTTTGGCCCGGTCAAGTTTGCCTATCTGCCGCAGGCCTTGAACGAGCGTGAGCTGACCGGTGGCAATGGCATGGTCGAGATGGGTACTTTTGTGGCCATCCTGCTTGGCAATATCGTCGGCGGGCTGATTGTGGCGGTGCCCCAGCTTGGGCCGACTTATGTGGCCATCGCCTGTGTCGCGCTGGCCTTGCTGGGGCGTGTGGTGTCGCAATTCATTCCTCTGGCACCAGCAACCGACCCTGGGCTCAAAATCAACTGGAATCCAGTCACCGAGACCTGGCGCAACCTCAAACTGGCCAGCGAAAACGTGGTGGTGTTCCGTTCCATGCTGGGCATCAGCTGGATGTGGTTTTTTGGTGCGGTGTTTTTAAGCCAGTTTCCGAGTTTTGCCAAGGAAGTGATGCATGGCAACGAACAGGTGGCGTCCATGCTGCTGGTGGTGTTTTCAATTGGTATTGCCACCGGCTCGCTGCTGTGTGAGGTGCTGAGCAAACGCCATGTTGAAATCGGCCTGGTGCCGCTGGGCGCGATTGGCATGAGTGTGTTTGCCATTGATCTGTATTTTGCCTCGCGCGGCCTGCCCCCTTCAGCGGTGATGAGCCTGGGCGACTTCATGGGCCATCCCGCACACTGGCGTGTGATGCTGGACCTGGCGCTGCTGAGCCTGTTTGCCGGCCTCTACAGCGTGCCCATGTA
>JAZKIK010000147.1:0-874 GCA_040384925.1 Pseudomonadota bacterium
ATCCAGGCCCACAAACCAGCTGCACGGTGCAAGTCGAAATTGAGTTTGTAGCCGCCCGCTCGCCAGCGCAGCAGCCAGGCTGGTTTCCAGCGTGACCACCAGTTGGCCGGGTCGGGCCGCTGCGCCGGACTGTGGCTGGCGGTGCTGCGCAGCCAGCGCGGCGTGGTCAGGTACAGGCCGACAAAACTGTCAAGCAGCCAGACCAGTGCCACGCCGCCCATGATCCAGTAACCCACGCGGTCTGTGCCCCACATCGCCGGTACATGCAGGCTGTAGTGCAGCTTGCGCAAAAACGGCATCAGGGTTTCACGCGAGAGTGAAATCGCGGTGGTGTCACGCCGCCCGATGATCTGAGCCGTGACCGGATCAACATGCACCTTGTTGTAGCCCAGCACAAATGGTTTGCCTGTGGCCGGGTCTATGCGCGGATCGACAAAATAAGCGGCCGTGTGGCCTGCTTCAAAGTTCAGCGAGATGTAGCTGACCTTGACACGCGGGTCAGCCGCCTCGACGGCAGCGGCCAGCGCCATCGGTTCCATGAAGGGGCCACGGCTTTCAGTCAGGTAGAGCTCGCTGTTGAGCCACTCGTCGAGCTCGTGGTCCCAGGAGGTGACCGCGCCGGTCAGCCCGGCCACGATCAGGAACAGCGCAAGCGACAGCCCGGCCCAGCGATGTATCAGCGTCCAGAATGCGCGCATCGGTGCTGGCAGCCTGTCAGAAGTCAACGCTGGCGCTGAGCACGGCGGTGCGCGGCGCACCCAGAACCAGGTAGTTGTCCGCCGGGCTGGCACCGCCCACAGATGCCCAGTAGGACTTGTTGAGCAGGTTGTCGATGCGGGCACGCAGCGTCAGCACCCGGTTGTTGCCGATATCC
>JAZKIK010000147.1:884-2594 GCA_040384925.1 Pseudomonadota bacterium
ATATCCACCAGATAACGTGCGCCAACATCAACCCTGTTCCAGGCCGCAACGGTCTTGTTGTTGGCACCGTCTGCATACTGTTTGCTGGTGTGCAGGTAACGGGCATTGAGCGCCAGCCCGCGCACGGCGGGCAAGTCCCATTCGGCACCGATGTTGAGTTGCTGCCCAGGCACACCAACGGCTTTTTTGCCATTGTTGTTGCCATTGGCGGTTTTGGTCTGTCTGGCATCCAGCAGGGTCAGGCCGCCCAGCAGGCGCACACCGCGCACCGCTTCGCCAAACACCGAAAGCTCCAGCCCTCGGTTGCGCTGCTCGCCAAACGTGCCGTAAGTCGTGCCCTGGGTGTAAGCCAGTGGCCTGTCGGTCTGGAACAGGGCGACGCTGGCACCGTAACTGCCGCCATCGTATTTAAGACCTGCTTCAGCCTGTTTGGAGTGGAAAGGTTTGAACACTGTCCCGGCATTGGTGACTGGCGTGACCACACCACCAATCGTTACCGTGGCCGGAGCCACGGCACCTGGCACCAGGCCTTCGATGTAATTGCCGTAAACCGACAGGTTTTTATTGACTTTGAACACCAGGCCAGCCACTGGCGTGGTACGGCTGGCGGCGTAGTGACTGTCCTGCACACCGGTGTTGTAGTTGTAGGTGGTCTGGTCAATTTTCTGGTGGCGCAGGCCCAGGGTCAGCAACACCGTGTCCTGCACCAAGGCCAGCGTGTCTGCCAGCGCAAAACTGGATGATTTTGACCTGGCCTGTACCAGCGGGTCGCTGAGTTTGCCGCCAGTAAAAAAGTTGGCGGACGGTGCCGTGACGACGGTGGGGGTGTAGATGTTGTTGGCAAAACCTGCAAAGTTGGCAAAACCGTAGGCATTGCGTCGTTCGTTGTCATAAGTTGCAGCTGAAGCCACCAGCGTGTGGCCCACGCTGCCGGTGCGGAACTTGCCACGCAGGCCGATTTCAGCCGTGGTGATCCTGTCCTTGCGCACGTTGTCAAAACGTGTGGTGGTGGTGCCGCCCGCAGCATTGGTGAGCGTCGGGTTGGCCAGCACGTTGGACTCTTCGCTGCTGCGCACACCGCCGGCCAGCCAGCCGGTGATGTTGTCATTGAAGTCCACTTCAGCGCGCACGGTGCCAAAGGTGTCCTTCTCTTTTGCATGGGTCCAGGGCTGGGCAAAATTGCTTTTGGCATCAGGCGCTGAAGGAATCGGCAGCAGGCTGGCCGGTGTCACATTCGGGCGGCCGGCGGTCAGCGTGTAGTCCTGATGGCCAATATCGGCCGAGATGCGCACATTGCGGCTGCGCCAGTCCAGGCCCACGGCCAGCGCGGTCAGATCGAGTTTTTCATTGTCAACGCCAGTGCCGCCGTCGCGCCGCACCGCATTCAGGCGGATGCCGGTGGCCTGATCCGGGCCAAAACGGCGTGCCAGATCGGTTGAAACCGAGGTCTGGCCACCGCTTTGATAACTGAAACCGACCCGGTTCAGTGGCTCATTGGGCGCACGTTTGGGCAGCAGGTTGATGGCACCGCCAATGCCGCTGCCGCCGGGTGCCGCACCGTTCAAAAAGCTGTTGGCACCGCGAAAAACCTCACGCACTCGCTTTACTGGGCGACGCGCTCAGCGGAACAGGGTAACGTCGATGGCATGTCGCGCGTGGCATTCATGTTCGCCTACGGACACGGGGTCACTGAGGATTTGCCGCGCGCAC
>JAZKIK010000148.1:0-10399 GCA_040384925.1 Pseudomonadota bacterium
ACGTGTTTACGATCTATTCGCGACCCCGAATAGATCGTAATCACGTTCCTGGAAACCAGTACTTTCGAGTGTGTCGGTTCGAGTCCGACCTGGGGCACCAATTTTTTCATATGCACAGGTAGCCAAGCGGTTGAAGGCTCCGGATTGCAAATCCGGCAGGGAAACCTCACGCGAGTTCGAATCTCGCCCTGTGCTCCATTTTTTTAGTTTTCATGCGTCTGTAGCTCATCTGGATAGAGCGCCTGGCTACGAACCAGGAGGCGGGAAGTTCGAATCTTTCCAGACGCGCCAATTTTCCGTACAAGCAAACAAGGTGTATGCGGCTGGCTGTTAACCGGCATGGAGCGAGGTTCGATGCCTCGGTACGGAGCCATTTTGATGTTGGCTTTAGCTCAGTGGCAGAGCCCCGGGTTGTGGTTCCGGTGGTCATCAGTTCGATCCTGATAAGTCAACCCAATTCGTTCATATGCGGTATTAACTCAGTGACCAGAGTGCGCCCCTGTCCAGGGCGAAGCCGGGGGTTTGAATCCCCCATACCGCGCCACATTTTCATGGCACCGATTGTTGAGCATCGCTTCAATGACAAGGCTGGTGAACGTAAAAGGAAACGTGTGATGGTTCAGATTTTGCAACTTGATGTGCGCGGCATGCCCCAGGAATGGATCACGCCCGAAGATGCTGCAACTTACTACGCGACAGGCAGCGTTGCATGGACGGTGGGATCGGTCATCACAACTCTGCGGGGTGGTCATAACGCCGAAACCGGACTGCAATCCAGAATTGACGTGCATGCCATTGTGGCCACCTCAGGTGCCTCGCGTGTGAACCTGTTTGATGCCGTGCCCAGCCTGAACAACCCGAAGCTGTTCAGGCGGGACCGCATGACCTGTGCCTATTGCGGCGGGCATTTTGATGACAGGCAGCTGACCCGTGAGCACATTGTGCCCACTGCAAAAGGGGGTGCCGACGACTGGCTCAACGTTGTGGCGGCCTGCACGGCCTGCAATGGCCGCAAGGCCTGCCGCACGCCTGAAGAGGCACGCATGCCGCTGTTGTTTGCACCGTATGCGCCTTCTGTGTTTGAAGGATTTTTACTGGCTGGGCGCAATATTTGTGGTGACGTGCATGATTGGCTGGCAAGCCGTGTTGGCTCGCATTCAAGATGGGCGTGTCGGTCAGCCAGGCAATCTGCAAAAGCTGGCGTAAACTTGCCGCTGTGCTCTGGAGACCGGATTTGAACCTGCGTCCGCACTCCACCACCTACCCAAAGCCCAACTTTTGCCGGTTGGGCTTTTTTACGTCTGAAAACGGTTTGGCAAGCCATCTGAACACATTGACAATCGACCCATGGCCACCATGCAATTACAAGAAATACTTTTTTCCCAGGGTTTTGGCACACGGCGTGTCTGTGCCGGGCTGGTTCAGCAAGGTCTGGTGGCGGTAGCCAACGAAACCGTGACCGATCCGGCCATGGACTTTGCGGCCGATGGGCTGCAGTTCACGGTACAGGGGGTGGCCTGGCAGTACCATGAAAAAGCTTACCTGATGTTGCACAAACCTGCGGGTTATGAGTGTTCACAAAAACCCAGCACCTATCCGAGCATCTATACCTTGCTGCCGGCACCGATTCGCCAGCGTGGCGGTGGTGCAGCGGCCGGGGTGCAGGCTGTGGGGCGGCTCGACCAGGACACGACGGGTTTGCTGCTGCTGTCTGATGACGGCAAGTTCATTCACCGCATGAGTTCACCCAAACACCATGTGGCCAAGGTGTACCAGGTCACAGCCAAACATGCGGTTGATGACAAGCAGGTTCAAAAGCTGCTCGGTGGAGTGGTGCTTGACGACGACCCGAAGCCGGTAAAAGCCGCTGCCTGCGAAAAAACCGGTGACAACACCTTGAGCCTGACGCTGACCGAGGGCAAATACCACCAGGTCAAACGTATGATTGCTGCGGTGGGCAACCGGGTTGAAGACGTGGGCGGCCTGCATCGTTCGCGGATTGGCGCGCTGGATTTGCCTGCAGACCTCAAAGCCGGCCAGTGGCGCTGGCTGACGGCGCAAGACTTGGTTAATATTTCAGCGGTTCCGGTCGCCAAAACCTGAATCAGCTCCAGTTCAACACATTTATTTGAGGAGGTTTTTCCATGAACCAGCGTCGTCAATTTTTAAGCGCAAGCGCACTTGCTGCCGTGGCTGTACCCACACTTTCAAATGCGCAGCATGCACCCAAAAATGCCCGCAGCCCGATTCTGCTGACCGTCAGCGGCGTGATCGGCGCTGGCAACCGCGGCCCGCTGGACCCGGCGTTTGACCAGATGATGGCCAAACAGAAGATCAAGTTTGACAAGGCCCAGGTATTTGACTTTGCAGCACTGACTGCCATGCCTGCTGTCACCATCAAACCGACGCTTGAGTACGACAACAAGCCGCACACGCTCAAAGGCCCGTTGCTGCTTGACGTGATGAAAGCCAGTGGCGTCAAGATAACTGACAAAACCACGTTTTTCATGCGTGCAGTGGACGGATATGCCGCGCAACTGACGGCTGCTGATGCCACCAAATACCGTTTTATCGTGGCTACTCACCTGGACGGTTTGCCCATGACACTGGGTGGCCTGGGCCCGCTTTGGGGTGTTTATGACGCAGACCGTTTTCCTGAGGTCATGAGCAAACCGGTCGGTGACCGTTTTGCCGGCTGCCCCTGGGCCACCTATCACATTGAAGTCAAAGAATCCTGAGCGACAAAAGCCGGGATTCATCCGGGTTTGAATGCAGCATGGCCAGCCACTGTAAAAGTGGCGTTCAGGGAACACCCTGCAAAAAATCCTTGATGGCGGCCACGGTCAAGGCGGGCTGGTCACGTTGTGGTGAATGCCCGCAATCGGCCAGCCTGAGCTGTTGTGCGTGTGGTGCGGCCAGTGCTATTTCGTCCAGTTGGAGCATGGTGCCGTATTCGTCTTCCAGGCCCTGAACCAGCAGCAGCGGGGCGCTGATGCGGGCGCATTCGGGCCGGATGTCGAAGTTTTTGAAGGCGGGTGACAGCCAGACATCGTTCCACTGCCAGAAAGCACCATCCACATCGGCATGGTGTCTGGCCAGCCGCTCGCGCAGGCCGCCTGACTCAAAAGCCACTTTGGCCCCGGCAATCGCTGTAACGGCAAAGTCTTCAACCAGTACGTGTGGTGCCATGGCAACACATGCGACCACCGGAAAGCGGCTGGCGTGCAAGAGCGCGATGGTGGCACCGTCTGAATGGCCGATCAGAACCGGGTTTTTATAGGCCGGATTGTGTTTTTGCAGCTCGGCCAGCAGCGCCGGCAGCACATGCCAGGCTTCCTTGTGCATGTAGTCTGGCCCCAGCAGCGCCGGGTGATTGCCGGATTCAGGCGTTCTGGCGGCAGGCGCTGACTGGCCGTAGCCGCGCCGTGAATACACTGTACCGGCGCGCCCGCTGGCCTCACACAGTGCTTGCGGCCAGTCGAAACCGCGCTGCGTCCACAGACTGAGCGCGCCCAGGCCCTCGTGCAGAAAGACCAGTGGTGCGAGGTCGTCGGCGCCAGCTATCTGTTTGACTTCCAGACGCTGGCCCATGATGTCCAGTTGATTCATTGCAATATCGTAAGGGAGTTATGCAGAGCATCCCATGGTGGATAGCCTTGATTTCAATGAAGATTCTGGGGTCTTTGGGTGCCTGCTGGCCGGGGCCTGCCTTGACCGGCCCGGTACACTAGCGGATTGCCCCGAGAAAGCCCGTTTTTGTGAATTTTTCTGCCCGTTTCCCCGTTGCACGCCTGAATTCAACAGTTTGTGCGCTTTCCATGTTTTGTCTGGTTTCAGCCGGCTTGCCGGCGCAGGCCCAAACCCTGACACATACGGACATCAAACCCGAGCTGAAAGCCGAATCCAGACTTGAATCCAGGCCTGCAGCCAGCGCTGCAGTCAAACCTGTCCACAAACCGCTTGCCAGGGCTTCAGCGCCCTCCGTGGCTGCCAAACCGGCAAAACCTGCCGCTTCAGCAGCGGCAGTTGTGCTGCCTGCTTCTGCGGCCGCTGCCAGCAAACCTGTTGCTGCCGTTTCAGAACGCGCCATCAGCTCGCCTGTTTTTGTGCTGAACTCACTGGACGACAGCGTCAGTGTGATTGACCCGTCCAGCTGGACCGAAACCAAACGTATCGACACCGGCAAACAGCCGCACCACCTGTACCTGACGCCGGACGAAAAGTCAGTGATTGTTGCCAATGCGCTGTCGGACTCCCTGACCTTTATTGACCCGAAAACGGCTGAAGTGCAGCGCACCGTGCGCGACATTCTTGACCCTTACCAGCTGCGGTTTTCACCCGACATGAAGTGGTTTGTGACGGCTGCCAACCGCCTCAACCACATCGACATTTACCGCTGGGACGGCAAGGACATGCAACTGGCCAAACGTGTGCCCACTGGCAAAACGCCCAGCCATTTGTGGATAGACAGCAAAAGCAGCACGATTTATTCAACCATGCAGGACAGCGATGAGCTGATTTCCATTGATCTGGCCAGCCAGAGCGTCAAATGGCGCACCAGCACAGGTTCGATTCCGGCTGACCTGTTTGGCACGGCCGATGACAAATTCATGCTGGTTGCCCTGACGGGCAGTGACTCGGTGGAGGTTTATGACGTTAGCGGCAAAACACCAAGCCGCATCAAGGTCATCAAAACCGGCGCGGGTGCCCATGCTTTCAGGGCGTTTGGTGACAAGCGCCATGTGCTGGTCAGCAACCGTGTGCTCAACAGCATCAGCAAGATTGATCTGCAGACGCTGGAAGTGGTTGACAACTTTCCGGCACCGGGCGGGCCTGACTGCATTGAAGTCAGCCGTGACGGCAAGCAGATTCTGGTCACCTCGCGCTGGATCAAGAAGCTGACGGTGATTGACATTGCCAGCCGCAAGGTGGTGCAGCAGGTCAAGGTTGGAAAAAGCCCCCACGGCGTCTGGACACTGGACCACGCCCCGCGTTAAGCTGACGAAACCATGCGCAAAATCAAACTTTTTGCTTCTCTTTTATTGGCTGTTTGTACCCATGGAGTAGGCGCAGCAGGGCTGAACGATGTAAAAAATGCAGCCCAGCCGGTGAAAACCACGCCAGCTATGCCGGGCGCGCCGGCCGAAGCCTGCAAGCCGGTTTACCTGACGATTGATACCGGCCACATGGGTGTGGCGCAACTGATGGCTGATGTGCTCAAACGCAATCAGGTCAGGGTCACTTTTTTTGCCGCCAACGAGCGTACCCAGGTGGGTGCGGGCAGCCTCAGCAATGACTGGGCACCGTGGTGGAAAGCCCGCGCCGCCGAAGGCCACGAATTTGCCACCCACACCTGGGATCATGCCTACTGGCGTGGCGATATTCCCGGCATCGAGCCGCGTTTTCGTATCCAGCCCACGGCGGGTGCGCTGGAGGGGCGTGAATTTACCTGGACGGCCGCCCAGTATTGCGAACAGCTGGACCGCGCGGCCGAGCGCCTGATGGACTACACCGGCAAAAAAACACTGCCGCTGTTCAGGGCACCGGGCGGCAAAACCTCACCCCGGCTGCTGGCCGCTGCGCAGTCATGTGGCTATGAACATGTGGGCTGGTCGCCTGCCGGTTTTCTGGGCGACGAGTTGCCGAGTGAAAAATACTCCAACGATGCACTGCTGAAAAAAGCCCTGCGTGACATCAAGTCCGGCGACATCCTGCTGGCCCATCTGGGCATCTGGTCACGCAAAGACCCCTGGGCACCGGCGGTGCTGGAACCCCTGATCGTCGGCTTGAAAGAAAAGGGCTTTTGTTTTCAGACCCTGCGCCAACATCCCCAGTACAAGGTCTGGATTGCCAGCCAGGCCGTTAAATCCGCTGTGGCACCTGCAAAATAAGGCCGATGAACTGGTTTTCTGATCTTTTTTCAAACGCCCAGGAGTGGCTGTTCACCACGGTCATGCAGCCGCTGCTGTTTTCCCTGGGCCTGGCCAATCTGCTGGAAGATGGTTACGAAGCCACGGCCTGGCTGCTGGCCGGTGTGCTGCAGGTCATCGTCTTGCTGGCCATCATTGGCCCACTGCAACGCTGGCGGCCGGTCGAGGCGGTGACTGACAGGGCGACGATTCGGGTCGATGTGCTTTACACCCTGATTCACCGCCTGGGCCTGTTTCGCATCGCACTTTTTTTTACCCTGGACCCGTGGTTTGACGAGGCTTTCGGCGCGCTGCGCACAGCTGGTCATGGCACTTTTCACCTTGACCAGATCTGGCCCGGCGTCACTGACAATGCCGTCATCAGCCTGCTGATTTATCTGGTGGTATTTGACTTTCTGGCCTACTGGACACACCGTGGCCAGCACCAGTTGGAATGGTGGTGGCGGCTGCATTCGCTGCACCACGCACAGCGGCAAATGACGATGTGGAGCGACAACCGCAACCATTTGCTCGACGACATTCTGGTAGACAGCATCGTGGTCATAGCCGCCCAGCTGATTGGTGTGGCACCTGGCCAGTTTGTGGCGATTGTGGCCCTGACCCAGCTCAGCGAGAGTTTTCAACATGCCAACGTGCGCATCTGGTTTGGCCGCATCGGTGAAAGGCTGTGGGTCAGCCCGCGCTTTCACCGGCTGCACCACAGCATTGGCTTAGGCCACGAAACACAAAAACCGCAAGGTACCGTCCTGGGTGGGCACAACTTTGGCGTCCTGCTGCCCTGGTGGGACATGCTTTTTGGCACCGCCAATTTTGAGCAGCGTTACGACCCCACAGGCATCCGCGATCAGGTAGAGGCCAGCCGTGACTATGGACGCGGTTTCTGGTCACAGCAGTGGATAGGCCTGAAACGCCTTTTTGGCCGCGCCTGATAATCCCAGAATGAGCAAACAATTTACCGCAGGGCTTTCCCAAGGCAAATCAGCCCCCTCGGAAGGCAGCGCATTACACGAAGTGAGCAAACGCAGGGGCGACATTCTTTTCAAGCAGGGGCCGCGGAACCGGCTTCGCCGGGCCGCAGGCGCAGCAGCCCCCTCGGGGGGCAGGGCGCTACACGAAGTGAGCAACCATGGGGGCAATATCTGGCCGCGGAACCGGCTTAGCCAGGCCGCAGGCGCAGCGGCCCCCTCGGGGCTGGAGCCTGCGGCTCCGAACCTGCTTGAGCAGGTTTGGACAGGCGACAGAAGCGAAGCCTTTGGCGAGCGGCGGCCTGCAAGGTGCAGGGCGCTACACGAAGTGAGCAACCGTGGGGGCACAACTTGACCAAGCTTCTGGATTCATTTTGGCGGGCGGCCATGTACTGCCTGCATCCGCGTGTGATTGCGCTGTCCGTGCTGCCGCTCATCATCATGGGCGGGCTGTCGCTGGGGCTGGGTTATTTTTTCTGGGAAGGCGCAGTTGCAGCGATTCGCAGCAGCCTTGAGAGTTACGAGCTCGTCAACACCATGGTGCAGTGGCTGGAAGGCCTGGGCTTGAGCAGCCTGCGCATGGTGCTGGCCCCGGCCTTGCTGCTGATGCTGGCGATTCCGGTGATCGTGATGATGTCGCTGCTGTTTGTAGCCATTTTCATGACACCGGCCATGGTCTCGCTGGTGGCTGAAAGGCGTTTCCCCAGGCTTGAACGCAAGCAGGGCGGTACTTTTTTAAGCAGCCTGCTCTGGTCTCTGGGTTCCACCCTGCTGGCGGCCATGGCGCTGCTGGTGTCGATTCCGCTCTGGCTGATTCCACCGCTGATCCTGATACTGCCGCCATTGATCTGGGGCTGGCTGACTTACCGCGTGATGTCTTATGACGCTTTGGCCGACCACGCCAGTCTGGAGGAGCGGCGCCAGATCATCAGGGAAAACCGTGCTTCCCTGCTCGGCATTGGTGTGCTCAGCGGTTACCTGGGCGCAGCGCCCAGCCTGATCTGGGCATCGGGTGCCATGTTTGTCGCCATGGCACCGATTCTGGTGCCGGTGGCGATCTGGATCTACACCCTCGTGTTTGCTTTTTCATCACTCTGGTTCTCGCATTACGCTTTGGCGGCGCTGGAACAGCTTCGCAAACAAAATGAGTTGGCAAACAAGGCGATGGGCCCTGATCCTCTTGCGCAGCAAGCCATTGATTCCATGGCCATCGAGGTGGCACCTGATGCGTCTGGCGGGCCTGCGCCAAGCTTTGGCTCATTGGCCGGCAAACCACCGCTGCTGCCACCCTGAGGCCGCCCAGGAGTTCTGGCGGCTCATTTCCTTTTTTCAAGCTTTTCCGGTTTTTCACAACAAGGTTTTGCACGCATGAGCACCAATTTCGGAATCATCATCATTGGTGATGAAATTCTTTCGGGCAAACGGGCCGACAAACACCTGCCCAAGGCCATTGAGCTGCTTGCCGCACGTGGCCTGCCGCTGGCTTATGCCGATTACGTCGGTGACGATCCGGCCCGCATCACCGCCACCCTGGCACGGGCTTTTGCTGCGGCGCGGGACTCTGGCGACGTGGTGTTTTCATGCGGCGGCATTGGTGCCACGCCCGACGACCACACCCGGCAATGTGCGGCCAAAGCGCTTGATGTTGAACTGGCCCTGCATCCACAAGCCAAGCTGCTGATCACCGAACGCATGCAGGACACAGCCAGAGAGCAGGGCATTCCTTTTGATGCAGACCGGCATGACAACATCCACAGACTGAACATGGGCGTGTTCCCTGTTGGTGCAGAAATCATTCCAAATCCATACAACAAGATTCCCGGTTTCACCTGCAGGCAAGGGCAGGGCGCGGTACATTTTTTTCCGGGTTTTCCCGTGATGGCCTGGCCCATGATGGAATGGACACTGGACACACACTACGCCCACCTGCACCAAAAGTCGGCTTACCTTGAAAAATCCATCGTCATTTTTGGCTCCATGGAGGCCACGCTGACACCACTGATGCTGGACATTGAAGCGACCTGTCCGGGTGTCAAGGTATTCAGCCTGCCGAGTGTTGACCACCCTGTGTACGGGCGGCATATCGAGCTTGGCGTCAAGGGCCTGCCTGATGCCGTGGGCCTGGCCTACCCGGCATTGCTTCAAGGATTGGCGGTTTTTGATCTGAAATTTGGCCCTGAATTGGTGCGTTAGGTGATTGCACCATAAATGTGCAAAACATCTGTGCACCAAAATAATCTCCGGCACGCGCCCTTTCTTTTTTGAGATTTTGCAAGCCGTCTGGCCGATAAATGCGGCCAAGTGGCTGCACAATCTGCTGGCGCTTCATGAAAGTCAGCCCGACGCCAAAGCCTGAAGTTTTAGCGCCTGTGGCATAAAAAGTGCATTCAACCACCCCGCAGAGATTTTTTAACAACCATCCAGCAACAGGAGTATCTGATGGCAAAGACCGTCGCAGACGTCATGAAAATGGTCAAGGAAAACGAAGTCAAGTTTGTTGACTTCCGTTTTACCGACACCCGAGGCAAAGAGCAGCACGTGACCGTGCCGGTTTCGCACTTCGATGAAGACAAGTTCGTTTCGGGCCACGCCTTTGATGGCTCATCGATTGCTGGCTGGAAGGGTATTGAAGCTTCGGACATGCAACTGATGCCCGACCCCAAGACCGCCAATCTGGACCCGTTTTTTGAAGAAACGACGCTGTTCATGAGCTGTGACGTGATCGACCCTGCCGACGGCAAGGCTTACGACCGCGACCCACGTTCCATCGCACGCCGCGCAGAAGCCTACCTCAAGGCCTCCGGCCTGGGCGACACGGCCTACTTCGGACCAGAACCAGAATTTTTCCTCTTCGACGGCGTGCGTTGGGGCAACGAAATGTCCGGCGCATTCTTCGAAATCGACGAATACGAAGGCCCATGGAACAGCGGCAAAAAGCTTGAAGGCGGCAACCGCGGCCACCGTCCCACCGTCAAGGGCGGCTACTTCCCCGTGCCTCCAGTTGACAGCACGCAGGACATGCGTGCCGAAATGTCGCTGATTCTGGAATCCATGGGTGTTCCGGTCGAAGTGTTCCACCATGAAGCGGCTTCCGGCCAGAATGAACTGGGCACCAAGTTCAGCACACTGGTTGAGCGCGCTGACTGGACCATCCTGCTCAAGTACGTGGTGCACAACGTGGCCAACGCTTATGGCAAGACCGCTACCTTCATGCCAAAACCAATGGTTGGCGACAATGGCTCAGGCATGCACGTTCACCAGTCCATCTGGAAAGACGGCAAAAACCTGTTTGCCGGCGACGGTTATGCCGGCCTGTCTGACTATGCCCTGTACTACATCGGCGGCATCATCAAACATGCGCGTGCCCTGAACGCCATCACCAACCCAGGCACCAACAGCTACAAACGTCTGGTTCCAGGTTTCGAAGCACCGGTCAAGCTGGCTTATTCCGCCAAAAACCGTTCTGCTTCCATCCGCATTCCATTCGTGGCCAACCCCAAGGGC
>JAZKIK010000148.1:10409-16561 GCA_040384925.1 Pseudomonadota bacterium
CCGCCGTATTGAAGCGCGTTTCCCTGATCTACTGTGCAACCCATACCTCGGTTTCTCGGCACTGATGATGGCTGGCCTTGATGGCGTGGAAAACAAGATCCATCCAGGCGAAGCCGCCACGAAGGACCTGTACCATCTGCCACCAGAAGAAGACGCACTGATCCCGACCGTTTGCCACAGCCTGGATCAGGCTCTGGAATACCTGGACAAGGGCCGCAGCTTCCTGACCAAGGGTGGTGTGTTCACCGATTCAATGATCGATGCCTACATTGACCTGAAGATGACTGAAGTCACGCGCTTCCGTATGGCCGTGTCACCTGTCGAATACGACATGTACTATTCGCTGTAAAAAACAACTGATGTTACGGACGTAACAATCGGTTGGGACTTGCGCAATCGGTCAAACGAAACTCTATCGGTAGTGCCATTCAATACGGCGACACCCTTTAGCCAGTTCTGTTGCGTAAGCCCTGTCAGTGACATTTGTGGGTAAAAAAGGACGGTTTTGACCGTCCTTTTTTCATGGTTTTGTGGGGGTATAGAGGGGAATTTTGCGTTTTGTAGTGTTTGCAGGATACTGCCTGATCTTCCAGCTTCTTTTTTCGAATTTTCCTGATTCTCCCGAGGCACAGGGGTTACGTATGAAACACACCTTACTGCTTTCAATTTTTTCCGTCTTTCTGGCATTCATTGGCAATGCTGTCCAGGCGCAGGTTTACCGTTGCAACAGTGCGGGCGGTGGAGCGACCGAATACATCAACAACACCAAGGACGCACAAGTGCGTGGCTGCAAGCTGATGGAGGGCGGCAACGTCACGATAGTGCAGGGCTCACCCGTGCCCAAAGCCGCCCCGGCACCAGTACGTGTTGCAGCCGCATCACCCTCAGGAGCTGGTGGCCCAGAGCAAAAAGCCAGGGACAGCGATTCACGTGCGATTCTGGAGTCCGAGCTGAAAAAGGCTGAAGCCCGGCTGGCCGAGCAGCAAAAGGAATACAACAACGGCGAGCCTGAAAAGCAGGGCATCGAGGGCCGTAACTACCAGCGTTATCTGGACCGGGTGAATGAACTGAAAGACAGCATCACCCGCAACCAGAGTGATATTGCCGGCCTCAAGCGTGAACTGGCCCGCCTGCCCGCTTCAAATTAAGCCCAACTGGCAAGCTGCAAACCGCAGGCATGAAGCCTTTTTGACACGCTTTACATCAATAAGTATCTGCAAAAACGGTTTCGCGCGAAAATGGCGGCTTGAAAAAGCTTAAATTTCTCACCTCGACGCCCGTCGTCAGTCCGCCGCGTTTCCAGTCATTTGACCTGCTTGCCACTCTGGTGGCGGTGGTGCGTACCGACGGAGTCGTCATCTTTGCCAATGCCGCGCTTGAAGACGCGCTGGGCACCTCACGCCGCACCATCGAAGGCTCGCAATTGCCCGAGTGTTTTACCGAACCGGCCATTCTTCAAAACGCTCTTGAGGGCGCGGGCAGCAATGAGTTTGCGGCCTTGCGTTACGACGCCTGGCTGCGGCGTCTGAACCATGAGCCCATGCCCGTGCATGTGGTGGTGGCGCAGACCGACACACCAGGCGAGGCGATTGTCGAGTTGCTGCCGCTGGAGCAACAGGCCAAACAGGACCGTGAAGAACGCCTGATTGACCAGGCGCAGGCCAACAAGGAACTGATTCGCAACCTGGCCCATGAAATCAAGAACCCGCTGGGCGGCATTCGTGGCGCGGCGCAGCTGCTGCAGATGGAAATCGACAAGGAATTGACCGAATACACCCAGGTCATCATCCATGAGGCTGACCGTCTGCAAAGCCTGGTCGACCGCCTGCTGGCACCCCACCGCAGGCCGCATCTGGTCGGTGATGTGAGTATTCACGAGGTCTGTGAACGTGTGCGCTCACTGATACTGGCGGAATTTCCCAAGGGCCTGCTGTTTGTGCGGGATTACGACACCTCGATTCCTGAATTCAGGGGTGACCGCGAGCAACTGATACAGGCCGTTCTCAACATCGCCCACAACGCCGCACAGGCACTGGCTGAACGCATGGCGGCAGGTGATGCGCAGATCACTTTCAA
This sequence comes from Pseudomonadota bacterium, assembly GCA_040384925.1. Classification (GTDB taxonomy): domain Bacteria; phylum Pseudomonadota; class Gammaproteobacteria; order Burkholderiales; family Burkholderiaceae_C; genus Polaromonas. The sequence continues at coordinate 12,486 of JAZKIK010000148.1, forward strand.
GACCCGAATCGCCCGACAAGTAACTTTTGGCAAGCAGCGCTACCGCTTGGCACTGGAATTGCATGTTATCGACAATGGACCGGGCGTGCCGGACTCCATCAAGGACCGAATTTTCTATCCACTCATATCCGGGCGGGAGGGCGGTTCGGGGCTGGGGCTGACACTGGCGCAAACCTTTGTTCAGCAACACCACGGCTTGATCGAGTGCGACAGCGTTCCGGGGCGAACAGATTTCCAGCTTCTCATACCGCTGCCTTGAAATTTGCGCGCTTCAGTCGTTTGACAAATAAATGGGGGCATACACAAAAATGAACCTCATCAGTAAAAGGGACCAAAGCGCATGAAGCCAATCTGGATCGTGGACGACGATCAGTCCATCCGGTTTGTTCTGGAAAAAGCCTTGTTGCGTGAAGACCTGCCGACCCGCAGCTTCACCAACCCGCGGGAAGTGCTGGCGGCACTTGAAGTAGCCACCGAAGAAGACGGCCCGCAAATCATGGTCAGCGACATCCGCATGCCGGGTGGCTCGGGCCTTGATTTGCTGGAAAAGGTCAAGGAAAAGTTGCCCGGCCTGCCGGTCATCATCATGACGGCCTTTTCTGACCTGGACAGTGCCGTCTCGGCCTTTCAGGGCGGCGCTTTTGAATACCTGCCCAAACCGTTTGACCTGCCCAAGGCGGTCGAGCTGATCCGACGCGCGGTGGAAGAAAGCCAGCGTGAAGAGGTGGCCGAAGAGCGCATGGCCAACGCCCCCGAAATGCTGGGCCAGGCACCCGCCATGCAGGACGTTTTCCGCGCCATCGGCCGGCTCAGCCAGAGCAACGTCACCGTCATGATTACCGGCGAATCCGGCTCCGGCAAGGAACTGGTCGCGAGAGCCCTGCACAAACACTCAACTCGTGCCAATGGCCCGTTTGTGGCCATCAACACCGCAGCCATCCCCAAGGATTTGCTCGAAAGTGAATTGTTTGGCCATGAACGTGGCGCTTTTACCGGCGCGCAAACCATGCGCCGTGGCCGTTTTGAACAGGCCGAAGGCGGCACGCTGTTTCTCGATGAGATCGGCGACATGCCTTTTGATTTGCAGACACGTTTGCTGCGGGTGCTGAGCGACGGCAATTTTTACCGTGTTGGCGGCCACAATGCCATCAAGGCCAATTTGCGGGTGATTGCCGCCACTCACCAGGACCTGGAGCAGCGCGTCAAGGACGGTGTGTTCCGCGAGGATCTGTTCCACCGCCTCAATGTGATTCGCCTGCGCCTGCCCGCCTTGCGTGAACGGCGTGAAGACGTCTTCATGCTGACCCGGCATTTTCTGCAGCAAAGCGCCAAACAGCTCGGTGTCGAGCCCAAACGCATATCGGACGCCGCCCTGCAGCAGCTGAGCACCTTTGCCTTTCCGGGCAATGTGCGCCAGCTTGAAAACATCTGCCACTGGCTGACCGTGATGGCACCAGCCCAGGTGATCGAGCCCAAGGACCTGCCGCCAGAAGTGGTAGGCACCACACCTGACTACAGCAAAAGTTCGCAGCCAGCCGAACTTGCGCAGACCAAACCGGTGACTGCCAGAATCGAGCCACCGGCCGCTCAGCCTCAAGCCCAGGCCGAACGGCCGGTCTCAGCCACTGCTGATATTTACGTCGCCCCAGGCAGCCCCGAGGCACCGGCAGAAGCTGGCGCACAAAGCTGGGAAACAGGGCTTGAAGTCGAAGCCCTGGCCCTGCTGGCAACAGGCCGCAGTGATGTGTGGGATGTGCTGACGCGCCGGTTTGAGTCCAAGCTGATTCAAACCGCATTGCTCAACACGCGTGGCCGCCGCATCGAAGCTGCGCAAAAGCTGGGCATTGGCCGCAACACCATCACCCGCAAGATACAGGAACTGAATCTGGAATAAACCTAGTGTCGCTGGCCACTGCCGGCAAATTTGAAACGGCTGCAAAACGGGCACAATGCGCTATTTTTTCATAGCTTGTTGTGCCCGTAGTCATTGGCAGCAGGCTTTTGATGAAACCGGCCACCCCATCACAGGAAACCTCCATGCCACACCTCGTCATCCTTTACAGCGGCAATCTTGACGCTGACAACTCACCCTCCATGTCAAGCCTGTGCCGCGCCCTGGCCGACACCATGCTGGCCGTGAAGGACGACAGCGGCAAACAGGTTTTTCCGACCGGTGGCACTCGTGTGCTGGCTTACCCGGCGGCGCACTGGGCCGTGGCTGATGGCAAGGCCGACTACGCTTTTGTCTACCTCAATCTGCGCATGGCGCGTGGCCGCAGTGCCGCCACACACAAGCTGGCAGGTGACTCCTTGCTGGCGACTACCCGCGAGCACTTTGCCCCTGTCTTTGACAGCCGCCATATCGGCATCACACTGCAGATCGATGAGGGTGCGGAAGTTTTTGACGGCAAACACAGCAATTTGCACCCGCTGTTCAACAAGGGCTGAGCCCGGGTTTCAGAACACCGTCAAAAATCGGTCAATTCCCGGATCTATAAGTCAAGCTCAACCGTTACCGGTGCATGGTCGCTGGGGCGCTCGTTCTTTCGGGGCAATTTGTCAATCACACACGATTTGACGGTGGGCTTGAGGGCTTCACTGACCAGAATGTGGTCAATGCGCAGGCCGCGATTGCGCCTGAAGCCAAACTCGCGGTAGTCCCACCAGGAGTAGCTTTTTTCGGGCTGCTCAAACATGCGGAAGGCATCCGTCAGGCCCAGGTCAATCAGCGCCTGAAAGTGCTGGCGCTCCTCGGTGGTGTGGTGAATGGTTTCGCGCAGGCCTTCGGGGTCATAAGTGTCGCGGTCGTCCACGGTGATGTTGAAGTCACCCAGCAGCGCCAGCTGGCTGTGGGCTGCCAGTTCCACGCGCAGTGCATTACGCAGGCCGTCAAGCCACTTCATCTTGTAGGCGAACTTTTCGCTGCCCGGTGCCTGACCATTGACAAAATAACCGTTGACGACCCGAATCTGCCGGCCAGCCGTCACACCCGGAATATCAAAGGTCGCCGCAATCACACGCGACTGCTCATCGGAAAAACCGGTGATGTTTTTCACCACATCACGCGCCGGTGTACGGCTCAAAAGGGCCACACCGTTATAGGTTTTCTGGCCAAACACGGCACAGTGATAACCAGCCGCTTCAAGCGCTTGCAAGGGAAATTTGTCATCGCTGAGTTTGAGCTCCTGCAGGCAGAGCACGTCCACCGGATTGGTGGCCAGCCAGTCGAGGACTTGCGGCAGGCGCACAGCAAGGGAGTTGACGTTCCAGGTGGCAATACGCATATAACTTGTATCCTGTTGATTTTTAAGGATTTCAATATCCTGATCTGTTGCGATATTCCCGAAGATACCCCCAAATGGGGTTGCTTGGCAGGGGTGTTTGGGTCGTGGGGCAGCCAAGCTGGGGGCGAAACGTCTGTCCGATGCAATGACACGCATCAACTTTCACTCTTTTATTTTATTTCAGCACTTGCTGAAAATGGCAAATTGGGTGAAATTAGCTTGACGATTTCACTGAAAGTGGTATTTTCAGCGTGTGATGAAAATGCTCAATCCAGTGAAAATCGAGGCCCAAGCTGCGGACGCACTCCGACATCTGTTGGCGGAAGTCCCCGCAGCTGAGAGTTTGGACCTCCAGATGGAGGCTGGGCACCCAGATGCTCGCATTGACCTTGTGGCCCGGATAACGGCCTTCGGTCAGGAGCATAGGCTGGTAGCGGAGGTCAGGTCGAGTGGACAACCACGCCATGTTCGATCAGCTTTGCTGTCTCTTCGAGACTATGTGGAGCGACAGCCTGACCATGTGACCCCCGTTTTGATCAGGGAGTTCGGGGTTGGATACCTCGATCTTGAAGGCAATGCGCGACTGGCATTTGGAACCTTCTTCATCTCGCGTCAGGTCGTGAAAAAGCCGGCGTCTGAGAAGCGAGAACTGCGGTCCTTGTTCAAACCGAAATCGGTCCAGGTGCTCAAAGTGATGCTGCGCGAGCCGTCGCGGGCTTGGCGGGTCGCTGAACTGGCCGAGGTCGCCAGCGTGAGCCTGGGGCACGTCAGCAATGTGCGCAACAGCCTGCT
>JAZKIK010000149.1:0-2109 GCA_040384925.1 Pseudomonadota bacterium
CCGATAAGGCCTGGGAGACTCAACATGCCAAGGCTTTATTAATTTCATCAAATGTTAATGTTGGACATTTTTTTATACAACGTACAGCTTTATTGGCAATACTTCAAATTTAATTTTACTTGCACATTTCATCATGAATTACAAGATTCTTTCCTGTTCGGCAATGCTGGTCCTGATAGCCGGATGCGCAGAATTGAAAACACCTTATCAAATTCCGCCGTCAAACGCCAGCGCCGAAATAGAAATGTTCACTAATGGCAGTTACGTTCAATATTATGAAAACGGGAAAAATTGTACCGACGGAAAATACTTCAGTTCGGCCGACTACTTTAGAACAAATACACTGTTTGTGCCGGCCGAAAAACGTGTAGCTGTTGCGATGACCGAGATAGGGCCAACTGCGGAATGCAACATCATACTTTCATTTATTCCAAAACGTGACAAAAGATATAGACTTACATATCATTCTTATCGCGCCAGTCAGTCGGGCACATGTCGAAGCAACCTGGTTGAATTGTCAAATGGCAGATCGGTTCCACTGGTGGATGAGGACGTTATTTTGATGACCTGGGATTTCAGTTTTGCAAACACGTGCAGTCCCAAAAGAAAAAGCATGCCCCCTCCGACCTATATCAACTGAATATTGATGCACAAATAAGGCCCGCCTATATCGAACAACCAGTCACCGGGTAATGGGAGAGCGTGACTGCGGCTGCCCCCCTTTCCTGAAAATAGCATTTACGCTGTGGTCGGATCTCACGACTTGCGTACAGGTGTGATTTGGGCCAATAAGATGCTGAGATACCCGTCACACCGGCTTTGTAGCTGACTTGAATTAGTGAGGGATGAGTCAAATTCAATGGCCTGATTGAGGAAGACATCTTGACGCTCTAGCCGACATGGCTATTGCCAATGTTCGCTTCCGGGCTGCCTTGATCGGGCCAGCAGCAGGGCTTGCAGGCACAGTGAAGCGGCGTTTCGCCGAATCGGCGATACAGCTTCAATACCCTCGAAAAAAATCCACCTGATCATCCAGTTCCTGGCCCGCCACAAAACGCGCCAGCTTGTCCACAAACTTGCGGGCCGTAACCACGGCTGTGCCATCGGCTGACCATGAAATATGGGGTGTCAGCCGCACCCTGGGGTGGTGGTATAGCGGGTGGCCGTCGGGCAATGGCTCTGGGTATGTCACGTCCAGTGTTGCGCGTGACAGGCGCCCTTCATCCAGTGCCTGCAGCAGCGCTGGCTGGTCAATCAGTGCGCCGCGTGCAATGTTTACCAGGTGCAGACCCGGTTTGGCGTGTGCCAGGCTTTGTGTGTTGATGATATGGCGGGTGTGCGCTGTAAGTGGCAGCGCCAGCACTGCATGATCTGACTGTGCCAGCAGCTCGGGCAGCGAGGCCACAAACTCGGTACCACCAATACCGACATCAGAGCCTGTTGCACTGCGCCGCAAGGCAACCACCTTCATGTCAAAAGCCCGGGCGCGCTGGCAATGGCCTGGCTTATGGCACCATAACCGGCCAGCCCCAAGGTCTGGCCCTGCAGCATGCCCAGGGGTTGTTGAACAACCCTGTCAAAGGTTTGCCGCCATTGTGCTGAATCTGATACACCCAGGCCAGGCCATGACTTTTGATAGTCCAGCAAGGCGGCAAATACATATTCGGCAATCGGCGCTGCCGCCACACCACGCGAGCAGGTAACCAGAGGGACTGCAGAGAGCCAGGGCGGAAAGTAGTCAATGCCAGCCGATGGCAGATGCACCCATTGCAGCCGACCCGGCCAGCCTGTGGGCGCGTGCTCAGGTGCAGAACGCCAGCTGTGGCGTGGTGCGGTGAACAATACATCGGCCTGCCCCGCCAGTGTCCAGGGCAAGGCATCCGGCACGTTGATGACTTCAACCGGCAGGGCCGAAGCAGTTATCAGTGTGCTGGTTTCGCTACCCAACTGGTTCAGTACGACAAGGCGCTGTTGCCCAGCACTCACGGTTGCCAAGCACTCACGCTGCCGCCGCGATGGCAGGCCTTTTGCGGGCTATCAGTTCGCGTGTCAGGGGGATCAGGCTGCGGCCATAGTCAATGGCGTCGGCCAGCGGGTCAAAACCGCGGA
>JAZKIK010000150.1:0-19247 GCA_040384925.1 Pseudomonadota bacterium
CCGACCTGGGCACCTCCCTGCTGGTTCTGGCTGCGGGCGTGGCAGTGATATTTTTTGCCGGCTTGAGCTGGAAACTGATCGTGCCGCCAGTGGTGCTGGGGCTGATAGGCATACTTTTGCTGGTCTGGTTTGAGCCGCAGCTGTGTGCCGACGGTGTGCGCTGGCCGGTGTTGCACGACTACCAGCAGCAGCGCATCTGTACCTTGCTGGACCCTTCACGTGACCCGCTGGGCAAGGGTTTTCACATCATCCAGGGCATGATTGCGATTGGTTCCGGTGGCGTTTTTGGCAAGGGTTTCATGGCTGGCACCCAGACCCATCTTGAATTCATTCCCGAACGCACGACCGACTTTATATTTGCCGCATTTTCCGAAGAGTTCGGGCTGATGGGCAACCTGCTGCTGATTGCCGGTTTTATCTTTCTGGTGCTGCGCGGCCTGGCCATCGCCATGGACGCGCCCACGCTGTTCTCCCGCCTGCTGGCCGGGGCCGTGACCATGATTTTCTTTACCTACGCTTTTGTCAACATGGGCATGGTCAGCGGTATTTTGCCGGTGGTGGGGGTGCCGTTGCCGTTTATCAGCTACGGCGGCACTGCCATGGTCACGCTGGGTCTGGCGGTCGGGATCCTGATGTCCATTGCCAAGGCCAAGCGGCTGGTTCAGTCCTGACGCAGGCCAGAGTCTGTGCCTTGCCTTTGGGGCTCTGAACGGTTACAACTGGCGGCGAATTCAGTTTTTTAATGCAAATTTATCCACAAGGAGCATCTTCATGGCCGGAAAATTCGAACTCAAGAAGTCCAAAAACGACAAATATTTTTTCTCGCTGCTGGCTGGCAATGGCAAGTCCATCCTGTCCAGCGAAATGTACGAAAGCAAGGCCAGCGCCCTCAATGGCATTGAATCGGTCAAGAAAAACGGTGCCCTTGACGCGCGTTATGAAAGTCTGGAAGCCAAGGATGGCTCGCCTTATTTTGTGCTCAAGGCCACCAATGGCCAGGTAATCGGCAGCAGCGAGATGTATTCCAGCGCCGCATCACGTGACAATGGCATCGAATCGTGCAAAACCAATGCACCTGGCGCCACGACTGACGACCAGAGCTGAAGCGCCGACGCCAAGCCACCGGACTCGCCGCAAAACCTGCTCATGCAAGGGCCACGCGGCGTGGCTGAAACGCTGGCAGGGCGGACTGCCTACAATCAAGGCATGACCTCACTCCGCTCATCTGCTGCATCGGCCCTTAACGCCTCCATCACTTCTTCAACTGCCCGCCCGACAGCGGCATCGACTTCGGGTCGGCTTGAAATTGCCCAGAAGCTGTTGCTCGCCCCCTTTGGCCTGACGGAGGCCCATCTGCGCCGTGCACTTGGTGAAATCACTTCGCACGGTGCGGACGACGCTGACCTGTACTTTCAATACACCCGCAGCGAAGGCTGGAGTCTGGAAGAAGGCATTGTCAAAACCGGATCTTTCAGCATTGACCAGGGCGTCGGTGTGCGCGCTGTCAGTGGTGAAAAAACCGCTTTTGCGTATTCGGACGATATCTCCGAAGCCTCCCTGCTGGATGCTGCCCGCACGGTGCGCAGCATTTCGAGCGCCGCCCAGTCGGCCCGCGTCAAAACGCCCGCGCGCAAGGTCGCCAGCAGTCGTTCGCTTTATAACGATCTGGACCCGATTTCCACCCTGGGCAGCACGGCCAAGGTCAAGCTGCTCGAAAAGGTTGAAAAACTTGCCAAGGCCAAGGACCCGCGCATTGTGCAGGTCATGGCCGGCCTGGCCAGTGAATACGACGTGGTGATGGTGGCGCGCGCCGATGGCACGCTGGCCGCCGATGTGCGTCCGCTGGTGCGTCTGAGCGTGACCGTGATTGCCGAACAAACCATGGCTGGCGCAGTCCGCCGTGAAATGGGTTCGGGTGGGGGGGGTGGCCGTTTTGGCCTGGCTTACTTCAACGACGCGCAAATCGGCCAGTATGTGAACGACGCGGTCAAGGCAGCATTGACCAATCTGGAAGCAAGGCCCGCTCCGGCCGGTGAAATGACGGTGGTGCTCGGTTCCGGCTGGCCAGGTATCTTGCTGCATGAAGCGATTGGCCATGGCCTGGAAGGCGACTTCAATCGCAAGGGTTCGAGCGCCTTTTCGGGCAAGATTGGCCAGCGTGTGGCGGCCAAGGGCGTTACCGTGCTGGATGACGGCACCATTGCAGACCGCCGCGGCTCCCTCAATGTGGATGACGAAGGCAACGCAAGCCAGCGCAATGTGCTGATCGAGGATGGGATTTTGAAGGGCTACATCCAGGATTCGCTCAATGCCCGCCTGATGAACGTCAAGCCCACGGGCAATGGTCGCCGCGAAAGCTACGCCCATGTGCCCATGCCGCGCATGACCAACACCTATATGCTGGGCGGAGACAAGGCACCGGAAGAAATCGTTGCCAGCATCAAAAAAGGTTTGTACGCCACCAATTTTGGCGGTGGCCAGGTGGACATCACCTCTGGCAAGTTCGTGTTTTCAGCGAGTGAAGCTTTCTGGGTTGAAAACGGCAAGATTCTGTACCCGGTCAAGGGTGCCACCATCGTCGGCAGCGGCCCGGACTGCCTGAAAAGAGTCAGCATGATTGCCAATGACATGGCGCTGGACAGCGGCGTTGGCACCTGCGGCAAGGAAGGCCAGAGTGTGCCGGTTGGTGTGGGCCAGCCCACGCTGCGTATTGACGGCCTGACGGTAGGCGGCACCGCCTGAGAATTTTTTTGATTGCAGCTCTTTTTGGAGCTGTGCTACATTTCAGTCCATGCATTCAGCTTCGTTTTATTTTGGCTACTTCTGGTTCTCAAGCGCTTTGGCGGTAGAGAGATAAGAGTGTGACCTGATAAAACGCACTGAATCTTGAAAAAACCGCCGAACCCCGGCGGTTTTTTTTTGCCTGTTCTGTTTTTACCCTGCTTCCGATCTTCCCAAAACATCCTTCCCGAAATCCAGAAAGAAAGTCCGTGATGAATGCTCCAGCCACTTCCAAACCATCCAGCGACAGCTGGTATGCAAACGTCGAAAAAACCAGCCAGACCGACGACGAACGCATCAAGGACATCACCGTGTTACCACCTCCCGAGCATCTGATCCGTTTCTTCCCGATTCGTGGAACCGCTGTCGAGTCGCTGATTACCCATACCCGCCAGCACATCCACAACATCATTGCCGGTACCGACGACCGGCTGCTGGTGGTGATTGGCCCTTGCTCCATCCACGACCCGGTGGCCGCGCTTGAGTACGCCCGCCGCCTGATGGAGCAACGCAAAAAGTACGAAGGCACACTGGAAATCGTGATGCGTGTGTACTTTGAAAAACCGCGTACCACCGTCGGCTGGAAAGGTCTGATCAATGACCCCTACCTTGATGAAACTTTCCGCATTGATGAGGGCCTGCGTATTGCACGCCAGTTGCTGATTGAAATCAACCGGCTTGGTTTGCCAGCTGGCAGCGAGTTTCTGGACGTGATTTCACCGCAATACATCGGTGATCTGATCTCCTGGGGCGCGATTGGCGCGCGCACAACCGAAAGCCAGGTGCACCGTGAACTGGCGTCTGGCCTGTCGGCACCGATCGGTTTCAAGAATGGCACGGATGGCAATATCCGCATCGCCACCGACGCGATTCAGGCTGCGGCGCGCGGCCACCACTTTTTGTCAGTCCACAAAAATGGCCAGGTGGCCATCGTGCAAACCAATGGCAACCCCGATTGCCACGTCATTCTGCGCGGCGGCAAAATGCCAAACTACGATGCGACCAGCGTCACATCAGCCTGCAAGGAACTGGCTGCATCGAAGTTGCCTGCGACCCTGATGGTTGACTGCAGCCACGCCAACAGCTCCAAACAGCATGAAAAACAGCTCGACGTGGCGCGCGACATTGCAGCGCAGGTCAGCAGTGGTTCAAAACAGGTGTTTGGCCTGATGGTTGAAAGCCATCTGAATGCCGGAGCGCAAAAATTCACGCCCGGCAAGGACGACGCCAAGGCACTGGAGTACGGCAAAAGCATTACCGATGCCTGCCTGGCCTGGGACGATTCGCTGCGTTTGCTGGATACGCTGTCGGCAGCTGTGCTGGCACGCCGGGAAGGCAAATAAGCGCTTGTCAATACAGCAGCAGTATCAGGTTTTGAGTGCGTCCAGCAATTTGCCATGGATGCCGCCAAAACCACCGTTGCTCATGCACAGCAGGTGATCGCCGGGGCGGGTGGCGGCCGTGACCTGTTTGATCAATTGCTCGATGTTGTCGGCAACCTGTGCCCTTTCAGCCATGGGTGCCAGCGCGGCTCTGGCATCCCAGTCCAGCCCGCCTGCGTGGCAAAAAGCCAGGTCGGCGGTTTGCAGGCTCCAGGGGAGCTGGGCTGTCATGGCACCCAGTTTCATGGTGTTGCTGCGTGGCTCAAAAATGGCCAGTATGCGCTCAGGCTTTTTGCCCGAAGCATCAAGCTGGCGGCGCAAGCCGTCAACCGTGGTGTGAATCGCCGTAGGATGGTGCGCAAAGTCGTCATAAACAGTGATGTCACCGCCGTCACGCTTCAATACACCGCGCACTTCCATGCGCCGTTTGACATTCTGGAAACCGGCCAGGGCTTCGGCGGCCAGTGCGGGGTTTACGCCCACATGTTCGGCGGCGGCTATCGCGGCCAGGGCATTGAGCTGGTTGTGTACGCCACTTACATTCCACTGCACATGGGCCACTTCCTGACCTGCCTTCAGTACCCTGAAATCATGTGGCTCGCCGTCAGCGCTAAAACCATCGAGGTTTGATGCCTTGTTGCCGAAAAGTACCTGCTCACTCCAGCAGCCCGTGGCCAGCACACGCCGCAGGCTTTCTTCGGCCGCGTTGGCAATCACCCGGCCCTGGGAGGGCACGGTTCGCACCAGATGGTGAAACTGTCTTTCGATGGCGGCCAGGTCTTCAAAGATGTCAGCGTGATCGTATTCCAGGTTGTTCAAGATCGCCGTGCGCGGGCGGTAGTGAACAAATTTGCTGCGTTTGTCGAAAAAAGCGGTGTCGTATTCATCAGCTTCGATCACGAAGGTATTGCCAGCTCCAAGCCGAGCCGACACACCGAAGTTGAGTGGAACGCCGCCCACCAGAAATCCGGGTTCAAGTCCGGCGCTTTCCAGAATCCAGCTCAGCATCGCCGTAGTGGTGGTTTTGCCGTGTGTTCCTGCAACGGCCAGCACATGGCGCGGGCCGGTGGCATGATGTGTAGGGTGATGCAAAACATGGCCGGACAGCCATTGCGGGCCGCTGGTGTAGGGTGCACCGCTGTTCAAAATCGCTTCCATCAACGCATATCTGGGGCTTCCGTCCGCAAGCCGCGCACGCGAAACCACGTTGCCCACGACAAACACATCGGGCTGAAAAGCCATCTGGTCAGCGCCGTAACCCTCAATCAGCTCAATGCCCAGGCCGCGCAACTGGTCGCTCATGGGTGGATAAACACCGGTGTCGCATCCCGTGACCTTGTGTCCCGCCTCCCGCGCCAGCGCCGCCAGCCCACCCATAAAGGTGCCGCAAATCCCTAATATATGTATGTGCATGGGCTGCATTTTAGGCAGGGCTTTTTAACTCGCCATGGTTTTGCCGTTTGGCCTAAACTGCAGGCAACTTTCCCTTTGTCATCAGTCCAGTCGCCTGACTGGCACCCACAACGTGCACACCCTTAAATCTGAAATTGCCGCCACCGCCGCAGCGCTGGTGGTTGAAGAAGGCCTGGAATACGGCCCGGCCAAACGCCGTGCCGCCAAGCAGCTCGGCCTGCCAGTGCGTACCGAGTTGCCTGACAACGAGCTGCTTGAAGATGCCGTGCGTGAATACATCGAACTGTTTTGTGCCGAGACCCAGCCGCTTGAGCTGGCCGCGCTGCGTGAACTGGCGCTGGTCTGGATGCAGCGCATGTCGGCATTCCGGCCTTATCTGACGGGGGCGGTATGGCATGGCACGGCCACACGGCTTTCGGATATTTACATACAGCTGTTTTGTGATGACCCCAAATCGGCTGAAATTGCACTGATTGAACACAATGTGGACTACGAACCGCGTACTGTCACTGGTTTTACCGGTGGCAGCGTCGAGGCGCTGAGTCTTCGCAGCCTGTGCAAACCACTGAATGAAACCGTGGGTGTGCATTTGATGGTGTATGACCATGACGACCTGCGCGGTGCCTTGAGGCCCGACCCCAAGGGACGCAGCCCGCGTGGCCATATCGCGGCGGTGCAAAAGTTATTGGCGACTGTTTCGGAGGCTTGACAAGTGAATCGCAGAAATCTGGCATTGGGGGGCGCTGCTGCGCTGGCGGGCCTGGCGGGTATTGGTGTGGCGTGGCACCAGTTTCAGCCGCATGAGCTGAGTCCGGCACCGGCCAAAACGACTGACAACCCTTTTTGGGCCTTGAGTTTTGACACGCCAGACGGCAAGCCCCTGGCCATGAGCAGCCTGCGCGGCAAACCGGTTCTGGTGAATTTTTGGGCCACCTGGTGCCCCCCCTGTGTGGAAGAGCTGCCGCTGCTGGACAGTTTTTATCAGGACAACAAGGACAAAAACTGGCAAGTGCTGGGCCTGGCAGTCGATCAGCCGAGCGCTGTTAAAAAATGGCTGCAGACCAAACCGCTGTCTTTTGCTGTTGGCATGGCCGGTCTGGGTGGAACAGAATTAAGCAAGTCCATGGGTAATCTGGCCGGCAGTTTGCCTTTTTCGGTCGTGTTTGGCGCTTCGGGCGAGTTGTTGCATTGCAAGATTGGCAAGGTTTCAGCCGAAGACCTGGCCTTGTGGGCCAAGCTCGCATAGCATCATTTTGCGGGTGGTACTTTGTGGTGTAGGGCAGTTACTTGACTTATCTGCTGCTTAAGGCGGGAAAAATATAAGCATTTGTATTTAAATTCTTCTTAAATGCATCTTTGGTGTCGAATCAAGCCTGTGTTTTACCGGTTTCGCGAAGTGCTGGCTTGAGGTACACTCTGCGCTCTTTGGGTTGAGCCAGTCGGTCACCTGACGTTATAAATTGACTTATAAGCACTTTAAGACGTAAAAGAAGAAAGTAAGCGGAAAATGAAGGAAGATCGGCGGTCCCTTTATTTTGCGCCCGTCTCAGGATAAATTCAAAGCTGTGTGCTCTTACTATCGCACCAGCATCTACCGTCGTTGGAGAGAACCCATGGATTTAAGAAAACTCAAGACCCTGATTGACCTCGTTTCAGAGTCCAATGTGTCCGAACTTGAGATCACGGAGGCTGAAGGCAAGGTACGCATCGTCAAATCCAGCGGTGCGCCGCTGGTGATGCAACAACCTTCCGTGGCCATGATGGCTGCACCTGTCGCCGCGCCTGTACAAGGTGCTGCTCCTGCACCAGCTGTTGAAGCCGCACCTGCAGGCCACGCCGTGAAGTCGCCCATGGTGGGTACTTTCTACCGCTCGTCCAGCCCCGGCAGCAAACCGTTTGTTGAACTTGGCAGTGTGGTCAAGCAGGGTGAAACCGTCTGCATCATAGAGGCCATGAAAATCCTCAACGAGATTGAGGCGGACAAGTCCGGCACCATCACCAAGATACTGAGTGAGAACGGTCAGGCCGTTGAATACGGCCAGCCTCTTTTCATGATCGAGTGAATTGAATGAACCGGGCCGGAGCCTTGCTCCAGCCGCCTCTCATAGACTGACCTAGCTAGATGCATGTTTAAAAAAATACTGATTGCCAATCGTGGCGAAATCGCCTTGCGTATCCAGCGCGCATGCCGGGAGCTGGGTGTCAAGGCCGTGATGGTGTATTCGGAAGCCGACCGTGATGCCAAGTACATCCGGCTGGCTGATGAAGCGGTGTGTATCGGGCCGGCGGCCTCAAGTCACAGTTATCTGAACATGCCGGCCATTATTTCGGCGGCTGAAGTGACGGATGCCGAGGCGATTCACCCTGGTTACGGCTTTTTGAGCGAAAACGCCGATTTCGCCGAGCGGGTTGAAAAAAGCGGCTTCAAATTTATCGGCCCCACCCCCGAGTCGATTCGCATCATGGGCGACAAGGTGTCAGCCAAACAGACCATGATCAAGGCCGGTGTGCCTTGTGTGCCTGGTTCTGAAGGTGCCCTGCCGGACGACCCGGTGGTCATCAAACGCACGGCAAAACAGGTCGGTTATCCGGTCATCATCAAGGCCGCAGGCGGTGGCGGCGGCCGTGGCATGCGGGTTGTGCACACCGAAGCCGCACTGATTCATGCGGTGCAAACCACCAAGGCCGAAGCCGGCGCGGCGTTTGGCAATCCGGAGGTCTACATGGAGAAATTCCTGCAGAACCCCCGGCATATTGAAATCCAGATCATGGCCGACCAGCATAAAAATGCGGTCTGGCTGGGTGAGCGTGACTGCTCCATGCAGCGTCGCCACCAAAAGGTCATTGAAGAAGCGCCTGCGCCTGGCATTCCGCGCAAGCTGATTGAACGCATTGGTGAGCGCTGCGTGGCGGCGGTCAAAAAAATCGGCTATCGCGGTGCGGGTACTTTTGAGTTTCTGTATGAGAACGGCGAGTTTTATTTCATTGAAATGAACACCCGTGTGCAGGTTGAGCACCCGGTGACGGAGTGGATTACCGGCATTGATATCGTCAGAACCCAGATCATGGTGGCTGCGGGCGAAAAACTGCCTTTTGTACAGCGTGACATCCAGCTCAAGGGTCATTCGATTGAATGCCGCATCAATGCGGAAGACCCGTACAAATTTACGCCTTCACCTGGTCGCATCACCACCTGGCATACACCGGGTGGGCCAGGTGTGCGAGTGGACTCGCACATTTACGCCAACTATTTTGTGCCACCCAATTACGATTCGATGATTGGCAAGATCATCGTCCACGGTGACACCCGCGAGCAGGCCCTGGCCCGTATGCGCACCGCGCTGGCAGAAACCGTGGTGGAAGGCATCAATACCAACATCCCGCTGCACCGAGAGCTGATGGTGGACGCCAAGTTCATGGATGGTGGCACCAATATCCACTATCTTGAAGAGTGGTTGTCGCAGCGTGATAGGTGATGAGCCCCCACGGTTGCTCACTGCGTGTAGCGCCCTGCCCCCCGAGGGGGCCGCTGCGCCTGCGGACTGGCGAAGCCAGATCCGCGGCCCCTGCTTGAAAAAGGTATGGCCCCCACGGTCGTTCACTTCGTGTAGCGCCCTGCCCCGCGAGGGGGCTGCTGCGCCTGCGGACTGGCGAAGCCAGATCCGCGGCCCCTGCTTGAAAAAGGCAGGGCCCCGCAGTCGCTCACTGCGTGTAGCTCCCTGCCTCCCAAGGGGGCGTTGCGCCTGGGCTTCGCGAAGCCCGATCCTCGGCTCAGGCTTGAACGGACTGCTGAGACATGTCGTCGTGTACAACTCCCAGCGAGGTGATGAATGATGTTTGAACTGATTTTGCTGGTGCCTGTCGACGGTGTTGAAACACTGAGCGAGGCGCTGGATGCTCTGGATGCCTTGAGCGTCTCGGTCGAGGACGCCGATGCCGAAACACCTGCCGAGCAGGCCTTGTTTGGCGAGCCGGGCATGCCGCCGCCCAAGGCTGGCTGGGAGCGCTCCCGTGTGGTGTCGCTGTTTGCTACCGAGGTGCTGGCGCGTGAAGCGGCTGAGCTGCTGCAGGCGCAGGACTTTTTTGCCGAATGTGCGCTGGTGGCGATTCAGCCTGTGCCCGAGCAGGACTGGGTGCGGCTGACCCAGTCGCAGTTCACGCCGGTTGAGATCACCCCCGAGTTCTGGATTGTTCCGACCTGGCACGAGGTGCCTGCACAGGCAAAACAGCTTATACGTCTTGATCCGGGGCTGGCGTTTGGTACCGGTACACACCCGACCACACGCATGTGCCTGCGCTGGATAGCTGGCCAGGGCAGGTCTGGCAAGGCGTTTGGCAGGGTGCTTGATTACGGTTGTGGTTCGGGCATTCTGGCCATTGGTGCGGCCAAGTTTGGTGCGCTGCATATCGATGCAGTTGACATTGACGAGGCCGCTGTCCAGTCCACTGTTGCCAATGCCGAGGCCAACCATGTGAGCCTGGTTGCTGGCTTGCCAGAAAAGGCCGTGGGTGCTTACCAGACCGTGCTGGCCAATATTCTTGCCACACCCTTGAAGGTGCTGGCTCCACTCTTGTGTTCGCATGTTGAAGCTGGTGGCTATCTGGTGCTGGCAGGCATTCTTGACCGGCAGGCCGACGAACTGAAGGCAGCGTATGCACCCTGGGCAAGACTTGAAGTCACTGATCAGGAAGAGGGCTGGATACTGATGACCGCCAGGCTATAAATCTGGCTGTTTTTGATGCTTGTGGCCGTTTTTAGCGGATGGGCTGCACCTACAATAAAACGCTAGATGAGCCTCACTACGCGCTGCCCCGCCTGCGGCACGATGTTCAAAGTCGTGCCCGACCAACTCAAAGTCTCACAAGGCTGGGTGAGGTGTGGGCATTGCACCGAGATATTTGATGCGTCCCTTCATCTCCAGGCCGCGCCGGTACTGGAGAAAGCAGCTCCAGCGCCACCACAGGCTGCACCTATAGCCCCTGCGCCGCCGGCAAAAGCGCCGTCAGATCCTTTCTTTTCTTCTTCCCTGCCACCGTTTCCACCCATTTTTATACCTGAAGAGGGTGCTGGACGGTTTTCTCATTCTGTTGCACCGGTTTCCGACAGTGTGCGTCCTTCTTCCTTGCGAGAACCTTCATCGGCGTCTGGAAGCGGCAGTGGCTACGATGATTTTGATCCTGCAGGCTGGAAAAAAAAGCTGCATTCGGCGTCGACTGATGAGTCCATCGAGCTGAATCTGAGTCTGGATGAGTTCACGCATGGCAACGCCGAGGCCGTCCATGGTGGGGCGCAAACGGCCAAGACCATGACCAGCGGGCCAGCCGAGCTTGATTCTGGGGTTCGTACAGACTTTGATACCCTGGAAACGCTTCCCGAATCGGGGCCGGACGAGTCCGGGGATGTTTCTTTTGTGCGTGATGCCAGGCGCAAGGCCTTTTGGCGAAAACCCCTGGTGCGCCTGGTTTTGTTTACTTTCAGTCTGCTGCTGGCTGCTTTGTTGCTGCTTCAGTTTGTTGTACAACAAAGAGACCTGCTGGCGGCGCATGAGCCCGGACTTAAACCGCTGCTGCAAAAAATGTGTGAACAGTTGCATTGCGAGCTCGGGCCCTTGAGGCAAATAGATGCACTGGTGATTGACAGCTCATCTTTCAATAAATTGAGTGATGACTCCTATCGCCTGAGTTTTTCCATCAAGAACACGGCAAGCCGTCCGGTTGCCATGCCTTCACTTGAAGTGACGCTGACGGATACCCAGGATCAGGCGCTGGTGCGGCGGGTATTGGTGCCTGCACAGTTTGCGGCTGGCAGCATGTTATCTGCAGGCGCCGACTTTGCCGGTCTGGTGGTTTTGC
The DNA here is from genome assembly GCA_040384925.1 of Pseudomonadota bacterium. Taxonomy (GTDB): domain Bacteria; phylum Pseudomonadota; class Gammaproteobacteria; order Burkholderiales; family Burkholderiaceae_C; genus Polaromonas. The sequence goes on from JAZKIK010000150.1 coordinate 11,430, forward strand.
AGATGACAGGCGCGGATGTCTCCGCTGCTGGCGCGCCCGCCGGGCCTTTGCGTGTGGCAGGTTACCGTGTGCTCGCTTTTTATCCCTGAATCGTATTGACTCCTGCTGAATCGAGAAAAATAAATGTCTGCCGTAATTTGTGGTTCCCTCGCCTTTGACACCATCATGACTTTCGAGGGTCGTTTTGCCGAGCAGATATTGCCTGACCAGTTGCACATCCTGAATGTGTCTTTTCTGGTGCCCGCCTTGCGGCGCGAGTTTGGTGGCTGCGCTGGCAATATTGCATACGGACTCAAACAGCTGGGTGGCGGCCCCTTGCCCATGGCTACCGTTGGCAGTGACGGTGCCGACTATGCGGCACGTTTGAAACAGCTGGGCATCAGCACGGAATTTGTGCGTGAAGTGGAGCACGCCTACACCGCACAGGCCATGATCATGACTGACCGTGACAACAACCAGATCACGGCTTTTCACCCCGGTGCCATGATGCAGGCCCACATCACGGAAATTGCCGCCCGTGAAGACATCAAACTGGGCATCATCTCGCCCGATGGACGTGATGCCATGCTGCAGCATGCCGAGCAGTTCAAGGCTGCAAACATCCCCTTTGTATTTGATCCGGGCCAGGGTTTGCCGATGTTTGACGGCAAGGAGTTGGCACATTTTGTTGAACTGGCCACCTGGGTGACGGTGAATGACTATGAAGCCAAACTGCTCAGTGACCGCACGGGCCAGTCCTGTGCAGAGTTGTCACGCCGGGTGCAGGGTCTGATCGTCACGCTGGGCGCCGAAGGTTGCGAAGTCTGGGTGGAGGGTGAAAAAACGGTGGTACCAGCTGTCAAGGCCGTCGAAGTTGTTGACCCGACGGGTTGCGGGGATGCGTTTCGTGCTGCACTGTTGTTTGGTCTGGAAAAAGGCTGGTCTTTGCTGCGCTGTGCCGAACTGGGCAACCGTGTGGGTGCACACAAGATAGCCTTTCGTGGTGGGCAGAATTACACGCTGGATTTGATAAAAGCAGGGCTGTAGTGCCTGTCTGCAGGGCATTCATGGCTAGCTGTCGATAGCTGGCCGGATGTGGCTTTGTTGTGCAGGTGCAAGTTTGTCCCAGTCAGCTTTTGCGGCCGTTTCAGCCGAGAGTTTGAGCTGCTTTCTTTTTGAGGTTTTTCCACGTATCAGCTCGATTGATTTTCGGGGAATACCGAGCTGCGCGGCCAGCCATTTGAGGAGCGCTTCATTGGCTTTGCCGTCCACAGGTGGTGCATGAAGCCGTATTTTCAGCGCCAGCCGAGTGCCGTCTTCATACAAGCCATCTACCTGGGTTTTAGCTGCGTTCGGAATCACCTGGACGTCCAGAATGAGGTCGCCGTTTTTATCGCTGCGTTTGTCAGGTGTATGCGGCAAAGAGCAGGGTCCGGTGACGTTGACAGAAATAAAAAAAGCCCGGCATCTGTGATGCTGGGCTTTTTAATCAGCGCTAACTGACTGTTCAGGGTTTGCTGGAGGTTGGAAAAGGCCAGGCTGCTTGCGGGTTCAGGGTGGTCTGGGCAGAAGAAGGTGCTGCGGCAGGGGCTGCGGGTGCAGCAGGTGCTTTTGCGGCCTTTTTTGCGGCAGGCGCTTTGACCGCTTTTTTTGCTGCAGGTGCCTTGACAGCTTTTGAAGCTGCTTTTTTTGCCGGAGCTTTTGTTACTACAGCTTTTGTCGCCGCTACCTTTTTTACCGGTGCTGCCGGGGCTGGTGCTGGCGCCGGAGCTTTTTTGGCAACAACTTTTTTCGCTGGAGCCTTTGTCGCCGGAGCTTTCGTAGCTGGAGCTTTTGTTGCGGCTACCTTTTTTACTGGTGCTGCCGGGGCGGGTGCAGGCGCAGGTGCCGGGACTTTTTTTGCTACCACTTTTTTGGCTGGAGCCTTTTTTGCTGCCACTACTTTTTTCGCAGGGGCTTTTGTAGCCGGAGCGACTTTAGCAGGCGCTTTTTTAGCCACTACTTTTGTTGCAGCGGCTTTTTTAGCCACTACTTTTTTAGCCGGAGCTGTTGCCGGGACTTTTGCTGGAGCGGCTTTTTTAGCCGCAGGTTTTTTCGCAGTTGCCATAGTTTTCTCCTTGATCAGTTTGCAAAGAGCACTTCACGTCGAGAGTACGCAAAGCGATTCACAGCGTTGGGCCGGTGGATACCCAGGCCCAGCGCCGCGAACACAGGAGCAAAGCCCAACGCGCACTCTGTGCTGCGCTCATTGGTCTTTGCAATTATGAAAGTCATTTCTGTAAATTCTTAATGGATTCCGTATCAATCCCAGGACAGGGCACCGCCGGACTGATATTCAATCACGCGGGTTTCAAAGAAGTTTCGTTCCTTCTTCAGGTCAATCATTTCGCTCATCCAGGGGAAGGGGTTTTCCTCGTTCGGGAACAGCGTCTCAAGGCCGATCTGGGTCGCGCGGCGGTTGGCTATGTAACGCAGATAACCCTTGAACATGGAGGCATTGAGTCCCAGCACACCACGCGGCATGGTGTCTTCGGCATAGCGGTATTCGAGTTCAACAGCTTTCAGGAATAGCGCCTTGATCTCGGCCTTGAATTCAGCCGTCCACAGATGTGGATTTTCAAGTTTCAACTGGTTGATCAGGTCGATGCCAAAGTTGCAGTGCATGGACTCATCACGCAGGATGTACTGGTATTGTTCGGCAGCACCAGTCATCTTGTTCTGGCGGCCCAGGGCAAGAATCTGGGTAAAACCTACGTAGAAGAAAAGTCCTTCCATCAGGCACGCAAACACAATCAGTGATTTGAGCAGCGTCTGGTCAGCTTCCGGTGTGCCGGTCTTGAAGTGCGGGTCGGAGATGACTTCAATAAACGGAATCAGAAACTGGTCCTTGTCCCTGATGGACTGGACTTCGTTATAGGCGTTGAAGATTTCTGCTTCGTCCAGACCCAGCGACTCGGTGATGTACTGATAGGCATGGGTATGAATGGCTTCCTCAAAAGCCTGGCGCAATAAAAACTGGCGGCATTCGGGGGCGGTGATGTGGCGGTAGGTGCCCAGCACGATGTTGTTGGCGGCCAATGAATCGGCAGTCACAAAAAAGCCGAGGTTGCGTTTGACCAGGCGGCGTTCGTCATCAGTCAAACCGTTGGGGTCTTTCCAGAGCGCGATGTCGCGCGTCATGTTGACCTCCTGCGGCATCCAGTGGTTGGCGCAGGTGGCCAGATACTTTTCCCAGGCCCATTTGTATTTGAAGGGCACCAGCTGATTCACGTCAGTCTGGCCATTGATGATGCGTTTGTCAGAAGCCTTGACACGTTTTGCCACGGCAGGAACAAGCGCTGTCGGGGCAGTGCTGGAGGTCTGGGTATTCTGAATATTGTCTGCTGGAGGCAACGGTGCCTTGAATGTCGGCTGTGCCGAAACATGCACAGAAGAAAGAGGTGGAAGGTCCATGGAGCGGCCTTCAGGCAGAACGCTGTTGAGTGATTTTTGCAGCGATGGTATGACTTCTTCGTCCCAGGTCAACATAGAGATTTCCAATACTTCCGGATTATGAAAGCGGCGATATGAAATGGAAAGCCCCATTCATATCGCTACAAATTAGTGTTGCTCATTAGCATCGAAAGACATGAAAAATCTACCGTGCCATGAGCTATTTTTTTACTGGCAGGCTTCGCAGCCTGGATCATCAATTGCGCAGAACTTGATGTCGGTTGCGGGCGATGTATTCATTTGCAATTGCGCGGCGGCGGCAGCTGCTTCCAGGGCGCTGATGCCGGTGCTGGCCACCACATGGCTTGCGACTGCGGGACCCGAAGAAACCGAGTTCATCTTGCCTGCCTGCACAGTTGATTTTTCTGCATGTGTGGCACCCATGGTGCGCAGATAGTAGGTTGTTTTCAGTCCGCGCAACCATGCCAGTTTGTAGGTGTCGTCAAGTTTTTTGCCTGATGCGCCAGCCATGTAGATATTGAGTGACTGCGCCTGGTCAATCCATTTCTGGCGACGTGCTGCGGCTTCAACAATCCATGAGGTTTCAACTTCAAAAGCAGTGGCGTAAAGCGCCTTGACTTCCTGCGGTACGCGGTCAATGGGGCGCAGTGAACCGTCAAAGTGTTTCAGGTCAACCACCATCACGTCATCCCACAGACCCAGACGTTTCAGGTCACGAACCAGGTAGTGGTTGATGACGGTGAATTCGCCGGACAGATTGGACTTGACCGACAGGTTGCCGAAGCAAGGCTCAATACATGCATCCACGCCGATGATGTTTGAAATGGTGGCCGTAGGTGCAATCGCCACGCAGTTGGAGTTGCGCATGCCGTCGAGTGCAATTTTGGCACGCAGGGCATCCCAGTCCAGGGTAGCCGAACGGTCAACCTCTACATAACCGCCACGCTCTTGCAGCAGCATGTCCAGGGTGTCGAGCGGCAAAATGCCTTTGTCCCAGAGCGAGCCTTTATAGGTCGTGTATTTGCCGCGCTCCCTGGCCAGCTCGGTAGAGGCCCAATAAGCGTGATAACAGATGGCTTCCATGGATGTGTCGGCAAATTCGACGGCAGCCTGCGATGCATAGGGCACACGCAACTCATACAGGCAATCCTGGAAACCCATCAGGCCCAGGCCTACAGGGCGGTGACGCATATTCGAGTCACGCGCTTTTTTGACTGCGTAGTAGTTGATGTCTATCACGTTGTCCAGCATGCGCATGGCGGTCGTGATGGTCTTCTTGAGTTTGTCGTGATCGAGTACCTTGGTGCCGTTTGCATCGTCCTTCAGATGCTGGACAAGATTGACCGAGCCCAGGTTGCAGACCGCAGTTTCGGTGTCGCTGGTATTGAGCGTGATCTCGGTGCACAGATTGGATGAGTGCACCACACCGACATGCTGCTGGGGTGAACGGATGTTGCAGACATCCTTGAAGGTGATCCATGGATGACCGGTTTCAAACAGCATGGACAGCATCTTGCGCCACATGTCGGTGGCCTGCAGGGTACGTGACGGCTTGAGTTCTCCGCGCGCGGCCTGGGCTTCGTAGGCTACATAGGTCTTTTCAAAGTCCTTGCCGAACTTGTCGTGCAGATCGGGTGTGTCCGAGGGTGAAAACAGCGTCCAGCTGCCTTTTTCCATGACACGGCGCATGAACAGGTCAGGAATCCAGTTGGCGGTGTTCATGTCGTGCGTACGGCGGCGGTCATCACCCGTGTTTTTACGCAGTTCCAGAAACTCTTCAATGTCCAGATGCCAGGTTTCAAGGTAGGCGCAGACCGCGCCTTTGCGTTTGCCGCCCTGATTGACGGCAACGGCCGTGTCATTGACCACCTTCAGGAAAGGCACCACACCTTGTGATTCACCATTGGTGCCCTTGATGTGGGAGCCCAGGGCACGAACCGGTGTCCAGTCGTTGCCAAGGCCGCCCGCAAACTTGGACAGCAGTGCGTTTTCCTTGATGGCGTCGTAAATGCCGCCCAGGTCATCAGCCACGGTTGTCAGGTAGCACGACGAGAGCTGCGAGCGCAGCGTGCCTGCATTGAACAGGGTAGGTGTGCTCGACATGAAGTCGAAGGACGACAGGATTTCGTAAAACTCGATGGCCCGCTCTTCGCGGTTGATTTCATTGAGCGACAGACCCATGGCGACACGCATGAAAAAAGCCTGTGGCATTTCAATCCGCTGTTTGCGGACGTGCAGGAAATAACGATCAAACAGGGTTTGCAGACCCAGATAGTCAAATTTCAGGTCGCGCTCGGGTTTGAGCGCGGCACCCAGACGTGCCAGGTCAAATTGCTGCAGTTTTTCATCCAGCAATTCGTTTTCAACACCTTTGGCTATGAACTGGGGAAAGTAACTTGCATAACGGCTTGCCATGTCCTCCTGCGTGACTTCTGCACCCAGAACCTCCCGGCGGATGGTGTGCAGCAACAGGCGCGCCGTGGCATAGGTATAGTCAGGGTCTTTTTCAATCAGCGTGCGGGCCGCCAGAATGGAGGCCTTGTAAACCTCATCAATCGGCACGCCGTCATACAGATTGCGCATGGTTTCTGCAACGATGGGGTCGGGTTTGACATCGGCACCCAGATTGGCGCATGAAGCTTCAATCAGGGCCTGCAGATTGCGCACATCCAGAGCCACTTTCTTGCCGCCATCCATGACGTGCAACTGGGCAACCGCAGGTGCCTGCGCCTGGCGTGCGCGTTCCTGTGAGTGTTTTTCGCGGTAAAGGACATAAGCCCGGGCAATTTCATGGTGACCACCACGCATCAGGCCCAGTTCAACCTGATCCTGTACATCTTCAATGTGAAAAGTGCCACCACCGGGGCGTGAGCGCATCAGCGCACGTACCACGGTCTGTGTCAGTTCATCCACCGTCTCGCGAACGCTGGCAGAGGCGGCACCCTGTGTGCCATGCACGGCCAGAAAGGCCTTCATCATGGCAACAGCAATCTTGCCAGGTGTAAAAGGGACCACAGCGCCATTGCGCCGAATGATCTGGTAACTGCCAAACGGGCTGGACTGGGTGTTGTTTTCCTTGCCCTGATGGGGGAATGTTGGCGCGTTGGCGGCAACAGGAACTTTGTTTTGAGCTGCTTGCATGGCTTCCTTTGATCTGTATGGTGGTTTTGTGGTGCCGCGAATGCAGGTTCACGGGTATGACAATCGCTTTTTCCTGGCAACCTCTGCCTGGCTGCGCTTGTCTTGTGGTGTGTTGTCAGCTGGCAGGCCAGTCAGCTGGATTTCTATGGGCCATAAACTGTATTTACACTACAGCTAGTGTGTGCAGTGATTTTAAACACTACAGGTAGTGTTTTTGAAAACAGCACTTTTAAATTTTTGGTTACCACTTGTTGTGGCCGCCAAGCCTTTTAAAGCTGTCTTTCAACGGGGTCACAAGGCGTTTTGGCCTTGCCTGACGGGGACTTGGTTGGCGACATCGTGGTTTCATGCGCCCTGCAGGCTGCTTTGCCCCGGCAGGGCCGATGTATCAACAAAAGTAATAAAAAAGACTGGGTGTTTTATGGGTCGGTGCTCGTAAACAACCGGGTATGGGGTGGGAAATATGCCGCAGGCAGGGCCAGTTCCTGCTGTAGCAAAAACCAGTCAAAACCGCAGCCAGGGTCTTGTTTGCGGCCTGCAGCAATGTGTTCGTGACCTGCAATATGCCCAATCGGGTAGTTTTCCACCAGGGCGCTGCACAAGGCGGTCAGTGCCTTGTACTGGACAGCTTCAAAAGTATGACCTTCCAGCCCTTCCAGTTCAATGCCAATCGAGTCATCGTTGCAATTGCTGCGTCCCCTGTAACTCGATTGTCCCGCGTGCCAGGCACGGTCATCGGCGCTGACAAACTGCCAGAGTTCGCCTGAACGTGTGATGAAGAAGTGGGATGAGACCTGCAAACCCCGGATGGCCTGAAAGTAGGGGTGTGCGTCCCAATCCAGCTGATTGGTAAACAGACGCTGTACGTTGTAGTTGTCAAATTCACCGGGCGGCAGGCTGATGGAGTGGATGACGATGAGGTCAATCAGTGCGCCCTCAGGCCGGGGACCGAAATTTGGCGATGCCAGGACCCTGGCCTGGTCATGCCAGCCGTTTTTCCAGCTTTTTTTCCATGCCTTGCTGCCTGGCACCGTCGACAGGCCGCTTTCAGGCATGTTCATCGGCCCCGTCGGGCAAATCGGCCACATTGTCACCGTCAGGCATGGCGATATTCAGGCGCGCAATGCGGTAGCGTATCTGGCGCAGGGTCAATCCGAGCTTGGCCGCCGCTGCCGTGCGGTTAAAGCGGGTTTCCTGCAATACACGCGTCAAAATGCTGCGTTCCTGCGAATCCAGGTAGTCCTG
>JAZKIK010000150.1:19347-24761 GCA_040384925.1 Pseudomonadota bacterium
TTTCCTGCAATACACGCGTCAAAATGCTGCGTTCCTGCGAATCCAGGTAGTCCTGCAGATTGTCTGGTACAGCCACATATTCAGCCGGCGGTGCGTCAAGATGCAGCTCACCCCCTTCGCCCAGTGCCACGGCGCGGTGCAATATGTTTTCAAGTTCCCTGACATTGCCGTGAAACGGGTGTGTACGCAACTGGGCCAGTACCGGCCCTGTCACGCAGGGCTGGGTCAGGCCTGATTCGCGGCAAATCCTGGACAGCAGGGCTTCGCACAGGGCCGGAAGGTCTTCCAGGCGCTCACGCAGGGGCGGCACAGCTATCACGATGACATTCAGGCGGTAATACAGGTCCTGGCGAAAGCGCCCGGCGCTTACTTCTGCGCCAAGCTCCTTGTGGCTGGCACTGACAATGCGCACGTCTACCGTGTCCTCCTGCGAGGAACCCAGCGGCCTGACAACCCTTTCCTGAATCGCCCGCAAGAGTTTGGATTGCATGGCCAGCGGCAAGTCGCCGATCTCGTCGAGAAACAGGGTGCCGCCTTTGGCAGCCTGAAAATAACCAAGCCTGTCCTGGCTTGAGCCGGTGTAAGCCCCTTTGCGGGCACCAAAAAACTCGGCTTCCAGCAGGTTTTCAGGAATGGCACCGCAATTGACGGCGACAAACGGCCCGCTGGCCCTGTGGCTGCAAGCGTGTACGGCGCTTGCAACAAGTTCCTTGCCTGTTCCTGATTCGCCCTGTATCAGTACCGGTGCCATGCTGCCAGCCACTTTGACAATCCGTGACTTGACCGCCTGTATGGCCGGTGATTGCCCAACCAGGCGCTGCAGCATGGTGTGGGAGTTTGCTGATTTGCTGCCAGCACTGGCTTGCAACTGGCTGGTCGGGCCATGTCCGCCAGCGTTTTCTGTCCCCAGGGACTCGGGGCGACCTATTGATGCCAGACCTGCTGCCGTCCTGGAGCCCTGTATGGCCGATGCCACAACACTGCGAAACTGTTTCAGATCAACCGGTTTGGTCAGGTAGTCAAAAGCCCCGGCCTTGAGTGCTTCCACCGCGTTTTCAGCCGATCCATGTGCGGTAATGACCACGCAGCGCTCTGGCCGTTGTTTTGTCACCATTTCACGCAGCAACTCAAGTCCCAGGCCGTCTGGCAGGCGCATGTCCGTAATCACGGCATCAAACCGTGTTTCCTGCAGCAACTGGCGCGCCTGTGCCAGGTCACCGGCGGCTTCAACCCGGTAACCTTCCCGCAGCAGGGTCAGCTCGTACAAGGTGCGCAGATCCGGCTCATCGTCAATGACCAGGATGTGTGCAGACTGCTGATGCGGGTTTGGGGAACTGATGGGGGGCGGCATGGTGTTCAGACGGGCAAGGTGTCAAAAGAAGTGGGATTTTCAGCGATGGTGTCAGCGGCTGGTCTGAAAACCACAAAAAATTCGTTGCCTTCAAGTGCGTATCGCGTGGCCCGCTGGTAGCCAATAAAGGCTCCGTAACGTTCACAGAGTTCCCGGCAAATGTACAGGCCCAGCCCGCTGGAGCGGCTTTCGGATGAGAAAAACGGTTCAAACAAATGGTTTTGTACGGTTTTTTCCAGCGGCGGACCATCACTCCACACCGAAAGCCTGGCCTGACCGTTTTCAATGATCTGTGTGCTGACCACAATCGACGCAGCCGCCTGGCTGGCATACCGCAAGGCATTGTCCAGCAGGTTGATCATCAGTCGCCGCAAATGTTCCGGGTCGAACACCACACGCGCTCCCTCGGCATCAAGCGATGTGTGGGTACGCTGCGCGGCTGCGTTCTGGCCTATCCAGTCCGTGGTGATGCGAGTTGCGGTGTGGTCCAGCATCAAGGCCATGCCGGACCGGGCCAGATGGTCGGAGTTGTCGGTGTTGACTGCCTGGGCGCGTGAAATATTCAGAATTTCGTCAACGATCTTGGCCAGGCGCTGGGCGTTTTGCCTGACCATGCCGGTCAGCTGTTTGTGGGCCGGGTCCTGCAGATCTTCTTCCAGCAGGGCATTGGCCTGCGAAATGGCTGCCAGAGGATTTCTGATTTCGTGTGCAACAGCGGCAGACATACGGCCCATGGCTGCCATCTTTTCAGTGCGAACCCTGGCTTCCATCTCGCGCAGGTCTTCCAGAAACATCACGCACAGGCTTTCATTGGCGCTGTCCCGCGAACCGGCCAGCCGGGTGCGGACATGAATACGGCGTGCGTTGCGGGCCGGGTATTGCAGGCTGATGTCCGCTTCCTGCGGCACCTTGAGCAGAAACGTCCGTCGCATCACCTCAGCCAGCGGTTGCCAGGCGACCTCGGTAGCCAGCACAAAGGGTGCCATGCGCATCACTTCACGCGTGGCCAGCAAACGCCTGGACGCTGGATTGGCCGAACGCACGATGCCATTGGCATCAATCACCAGCACACCGTCCGTCAGGGTTTCAATCACCAGTTCATTGACCTGGGTTTGCATGCGCGCCACTGACTGGCTGTTTTTGGCGACCTGTTCTTCACGGGCCAGACGCAAGGCCAACTGGTTGGCCAGCAGGGCAACGACAAAAAAGCCTGAACCACTGAGGCCGGACTGCAAGTAGCGCGCCGTCATTTCCCCCGCCGGTTGCAAAGACATCCACCAGGTGTCGACCAGCAGAAACAGCGTGACACTTGCAGCCGTACCAAAGGCCAGCAGAATCGGCCCCAGCACGGAGGCCAGCAGCACCGGCAATGCAAAAAGTGGGGTGTAGTTGATTCCGCTGGACTGCAGGAAGTTGAGCGCCGAAAACGCCACCACATCCACACCAATGGTTGATACCCATTGCGCATCAAAAGTGCTGCCTGGTGGTTTTGGTCTGGCCCACAGCCTGACAATCAGCGTGGCAACAAAGTAGGCCAGGCATACCGCGATGGACCAGCCATTGCTGACATTGCCGAGCGCGTAAATCACAGCCTGCAACACCACCAGTACAGCAGCAATCGTGACGCGCGCAGACATGAAGGCGCGCCACAGGCGGCTGAATGAACCCAGCGCGGGCTCGGCGTCCCATGCGCCGGACCTGATTTCGAAGGGGCTAAACCAGGATGCGGGTGTTTCTCGCATTCAGCTGGCTTGCTGTCTGTGGGCAGCAGAGCAATACAGTCCGTTTGGCCCGACCAGCGCTTCGGAGCGTGGCAGATGCACATGACAAACCGCGCAAGCCACCATTTCTGTCGGCAGTTGGGCTTGTCGGGCAGGATCGGGCGGTTTTTTCGCAGCCGTCCTGGAGGAACCACCTTGCAGCTTGTTGCGCAAGAACCATAAACAAAGCAGGAGCAGGCCAAACATCAGCAGGTATTTCATACGCGCCTCAAGATCACTTCGAGCACAAAACGCGAGCCCACATAACCCAGCAGCAGCAGGCCGGAACCCAGATACAAAACCCGCACTGCCTTGAAACCTCGCCAGCCGAGGCGGGCACGGCCTGCCAGCAAACCGGCAAAAACCAGCCAGGCCAGCACTGAAAAAATGGTTTTGTGATTCCACTTCCAGGCCAGGCCAGGACCATAGAGCTGCTCTGCAAACAGCCAGCCGACCAGCAAGGTGGCCGACAGCAGCACAAACCCGGCCTCGACAAAACGAAAGGTCAGGCGCTCCAGGGTCATCAGTGGCACACCCGACTCATTGGTGGCCGCCAGCCGGATGGCGCGTTCGGAGCGTGTCATCAGCCAGCCATGCACCACGGCAGCGGCAAAAAGACCATAGGACGCAATGCCCAGTGCCCAGTGCAGCGGCAGCCAGGGTGAGGCCACCATGTGGTAACTGGTGCCAGGGAACACCATGGCCAGCAGCACGGTTGCACTGCCCAAAGCCGCCAGCGCCCAATGCGCCTGCAACTGCGGAAACAAGCGGCTTTCAATCGCATAAACCGTCAGCACCAGCCACACCGTCATGGACAGCGCTGGCGCAAAACCAAAACGTGGCTGCTCGCCGAGCAGGCCCTGCGCCAGGGTCAAGGCATGCAACAACCAGGCGGCAAACAGCACGCCACGCAGCGCTTGCTGGCTGAAACGCCGGGTAGCCAGCGCCAGCGCGCCATAACTCGCGGCAGCCCCAGCCGCCGTAGCCAGACCCCACCAGGCACTAAAAGCTAAAATCATGGCTACAGTTTAGCCTCACCGGCCTCATTCGCCGCCCTATTTCCCTCTGATTGCTCCCGTTCACGGAGCCTGAACATGGCCTCAGCCCTTACTGACAAACTCTCCCGCCTCGTCAAGGAAATGCGTGGCCAGGCCCGCATTACCGAATCCAATGTGCAGGACATGCTGCGTGAAGTCCGCATGGCCTTGCTGGAGGCTGACGTGGCCTTGCCTGTGGTGCGCGACTTTATTGCCCGCGTCAAGGAAAAAGCCCTTGGACAGGAGGTCATGGGCTCTCTTTCCCCCGGCCAGGCGCTGGTCGGCATCGTCAACAAAGAACTGGCCGCCACCATGGGCGAAGGTGTCAGCGACATCAACCTGGCGGCCCAGCCGCCAGCGGTGATCCTGATGGCCGGCCTGCAGGGGGCGGGTAAAACCACCACCACCGCCAAACTGGCCAAACACCTGATTGAAAAGCGCAAGAAAAAGGTATTGACCGTATCCGGTGACGTTTACCGGCCAGCCGCTATCGAACAGCTTAAAACCGTCACGGCCCAGGCTGGTGCCGAATGGTTCCCAAGCACGCCCGACCAGAAACCGGTTGATATCGCCCGGGCCGCGATTGATTACGCAAAACGCCACTTTTTTGACGTCTTGCTGGTCGATACCGCCGGTCGCCTGGCGATTGATGAAGCCCTGATGGCTGAAATCAAGGAACTGCACGCCGTTCTGAACCCGGTGGAAACGCTGTTTGTCGTGGATGCCATGCAGGGCCAGGACGCGGTCAACACCGCCAGGGCCTTTAAAGAGGCACTGCCGCTGACCGGCATCATCCTGACCAAAACAGACGGTGATTCACGCGGCGGCGCGGCGCTCAGCGTGCGGCAGATCACCGGCGCGCCCATCAAGTTCTCGGGCACCAGCGAAAAAATTGATGGCCTTGAGGTGTTTGACGCAGAACGCCACGCCGGGCGCATTCTGGGCATGGGCGACATCGTGGCGCTGGTCGAGCAGGTGGCTGCAGGGGTTGACATCGCCGCCGCCCAGAAGCTGGCCGCCAAACTCAAGTCCGGCGACGGGTTTGATCTGAGCGACTTTTTAAGCCAGCTGCAGCAGATGAAAAACATGGGTGGCCTCTCAAGCCTGCTCGACAAACTGCCGGCCCAGATGGCTGCCAAAGCCGGTCAGGTCGATATGGACAAGGCCGAAAAAGACATCAAACGCAAGGAAGGCATCATCCAGAGCATGACCCCGCTGGAGCGCCGCAAACCCGATCTGATCAAGGCCACCCGCAAGCGCCGCATT
>JAZKIK010000151.1:0-3681 GCA_040384925.1 Pseudomonadota bacterium
GGTTCGCCCCGGCCCGCACTGCGCCGCAGCAGGGCCCGTATACGGGCCAGCAACTCGTCAATGTCATAAGGTTTGACAACATAGTCGTCAGCACCGGCATCCAGTCCGGCGATACGGTCGGCTACACCGTCGCGCGCTGTCGCCACCAGAACCGGCACAGTGCTGCGCCTGCTGCGCAAGGCGCGCAACACCTCAAGACCATCGCGCTTGGGCAAACCCAGGTCAAGCAGGACCAGATCATATTGTGCGCTGCGAAGCGCCTGGTCGGCCATGCCGCCGTCACGCACCCAGTCCACCGCATAGTGCTGGCCGCGCAGCACCTGCAACACGGTTTCGCCGATCATGGCATCGTCTTCAACCAGCAGCAGGCGCATAAATCGGTGGCAATCGTTGATTAGTCGGGTTGTGCAGTATGCCGCCGCCAGCTTATATCTGCCTTAAAAATGATCCTGAGGCCGTGTAAACGACTACATGTGGTTTGCCAGTCACTGTTTGGCATGTTTTTATAGCAAACAATGCAGGTGGGACAAGTGAACTCGCCGAATGTGGCTTGGACTTCTGGGGTTTGAGGGCTTGAGCGATACAGGGCCAGCCTTGGCCCTTCAGCCCATGACGCATTAACATCGGCTTACAAGTCAAAGGCGCGTCGCGAAGCCATGATTTAAATAAAGCCGCTACAGGCAAACAAGCCATATGGAGGGAGTTTTCATGATGTCCAGCTCAACTTTTGCACCACCGCAGCCCAAACCTTTCTGGCATCGGCTCAACGCGTTTTTTGCATTTCCGTTTCAGCCGGTCCCGCTGATGTATGGCGGCGGGCTGGCGCTGGCCAGTCTGCTGCATGAGGCGCTGTTTTTTCTGCCCGATGTGCTGGCGATTGTGCTGGTTGAGTTAGCCATCATGCTGGCGGCCAGCCGCTACGGTTTCAAGATCATTGCGCTTGGCTCGCGTGGTGTGGTGCATGCGCGCGACTACCCGCGTGAACTGGACGAAGAATGGGCCAGTCTGCCCTGGAAGCTTTTTGCAGTTTTTTTTGTGCAGAGTTTTGTGGCTGGCTGGCTCGGACACTTAAGCCCGGCCCTGGGGCGCATCGCGCTGTTTTTTATCTCTTTCATGTTCCCGGCCACCATGATTGTGCTTGTGCAGTCCTGCAGCATCATGGAGGCATTGCGCCCTGCAGCCTTGTGGTCGGCGGTGCGTACCATTGGCTGGCCTTATGCGGTCTTGTGTTTTTTCCTGTTTCTGCTGAGTTCTGGCGCGCCGCTGGCCATGGGCGTGCTGATGCCGATTCTGGGCGGCTGGCTTGCCTTGCCGCTGTTTAACTATGCACTGATCTATTTTGGCTGGGTCATGGCCAGTCTGCTCGGTTATGTGATGTACCAGCACCACGCTGCTTTTGGCACTGATTTGCTCAACGAAGGTGATGTGGACAAGGCACCCGAGCGCCGCACACCTGAACAGATTGCCGCGCAGCAAATCGACGCCGAAGTGGCAGCCCTTGTCACTGGCGGTGACATAACCGGGGCTGTGGGTATTGCTTACGAAGCGCAGCGCACCCGGCCAGATGATCTGGGCGCGCAGCGCCGCTACCACAGTGTGCTGCTGATGGCGGACAACAACAGCTCGCTGATCAACCATGCGCAGCGTTTTATTGCACTGCTGTTCAAGCGTGAACTGACGTCCGAGGCGCTTCGGGTGTACCGGGCCAGTTCGGCAAAAGGCGGTGCTTTTGTGATCGAAGACGCCGTCATTGCCCTGGCCCTGGCACGGGCCGAGTGGGCAAGCGGTGACAACAAGGCCGCGCTGGCACTGCTGTCGGGTTTTGACAAGCGTTTTCGGGGTCACAGCGCCATACCGCATGCCTATGAGCTGGCCGTGCGGGTGCTGGTGCAGGGTTTGAACCGCGCAGACCTGGCGCGGACGGTTCTGAACTTGCTGGAGTCGCGTTATCCTGACAGCGAACAGACCAAGGAGGCTCGTTGGCTGCTGCGTGACAAACCGGTGGCTGTTTAGCTCTTTTCCAGCAGACGCGTCACCATATCGTTGGGTGCCAGCCGCTGCAGATGCGGCAAAAATGCCAAAGCCTGTTCACGCTGGCCCGAATGCAGCAGGCCATTGGCGCAGATGCAGACTGTGTCTGCAAGTGTTGGGTGCGTCGGTGCGGTTTTAAGCAAGGCGTGGCAGAGTTTTTCGGCATCCCTGAAGTGGCGACCACGCACAAAACGGCTGACCAGCCGCACCATGTCATCAGCCTTGAGCCGCGCGCCCGGTTTTGCCAGGTCAAGATAAGTCAGGTAACTCTTGTGCTGCAGCTCCAGTGTTGCTGTGTCATAACCGGGCAGCCTGAAAATGCGGTGCGCCGCCTGATGAAAATCATCACCGGCAGGCCAGAGTTTGGCCATGTTGAACCAGGCCCGCAGCGTGTCGGCATCCGTGGGCCGCAGGCTGGCGGCAGCGCGCCACTGGGCGCAGGCAGCGTCAAACTTCATTTCACTGGTGAGCCGTTTTGCAGCGCCCACATATTGTTCAAAGTCGGGCACCGGCTTGCCATCTTCATCAGGCGCAGTCTCGGCAGTTGCCCCGCTTGCCGCAGGAATAAGCAGCTTGCGAAAATACAGCGCCCCGGTCATCAGCAACGCCCCTGTCATCAAACCACCGAGATGCGCCATATACGCGACGTTTTTGCCGCTTGTCATCTGTTGCAGCAGCTCGTTGGCAATCCATACAGGCAGCAAAATCAGCGCTGGTGCCGTGACGTAGTTGAAGTAAAAAAACAGCTGGTAAAAAAAGCGTATGCGCCGCAGCCGGTACATCACTGCATACATGCCCATCAGCGCCGACACCGCACCGGAAGCACCCAGGCCATAACCGTCCTTGCCTGCATAGGCCCAGCCGGCCAGCAGCGACGCACCAAGCGCACCCAGCAGGTAAAAAGCCAGAAAGGTCGTACGCCCCAGCGCCAGCTCAACCGTAAAACCAAACAGAAACAAAAACAGCATATTGCCCAGCAAATGGCTGGTGCTGGAATGCAAAAAAGCCGTACTGAGCCAGGTTTCAGGCCGAAATTCGGCGTTTTTTGCGTAGTTTTGTGACCAGTATTGGGTAAACGGCGCTGGCTGCAGACTTTCGTATTTATTGCGCGCCTGTTTCCATTCGGCATACAGCTCATGCGCGGGTGTGATCAGCGTATCGGCATGCAGTTTGGCCAGAAAGGCCGGCTCCTGCTCCATGCCGTCAAGCAATTCGCGCTCCCGGTGAACCCGCAGCATCGTTTTGGCCACACGTGCATTGCGCGAGTTGGTTTCTTCAAGCCAGGCCACAAAAAGCGGCAACTCCAGCTCAGGCAAGGGGCTGCTGAAATAAAAATCAGCGGCCTTTTGCTGAACCAGCCTTTCACTGCGCTGCGGCCCCCAGAACACCAGCATGTTGACAGCGATCAGCAGCAAGGTCATCCATGGCGGATTGCGCCAGCTGGGTTTGTGCTCCAGGGGGATGGCGTAGAACAATTTTTTCCAGTCCGGATGGTGAAGGGTTGGGGCGGATGACCTAGTAGACCAGGATTTTATGGCTACTAAATTAATAGCTTGAAATACCCGATTTCATTGCGCAAAATATCATTTTTGCCTGAAATTTCGCAGTCAAGGCAGAAAAAAGAGGTTTGACATGTCTTGATCGATGTTT
>JAZKIK010000152.1:0-1152 GCA_040384925.1 Pseudomonadota bacterium
CGTCGGGCTGGAAATGCGCAATGCGTTTAACGAGGCGCTGAAAAAGAATGACCCGGCTCAGCTTGAGCTTGAATACTTCAAGACTTTTCCGATGATTCGCTAAGCCCCTGAACACGTTCTGAGGTGGGCTCCGAACGCTGGTGAGAAGAGCGTGCATTCCAGTTTGCGCACAGATGTTTTTTTCAGGGTTGGACGGCTTTGCGTCCTGGCACATATGGAATCAGCCCTTTGGCATGAGCGAGATCCTGTACTTCGAGCGGCATGGACCGTATGTCGACCATAAAGCCGTTGACCTCCAGCATCCACAGCAGCGGGTTCGCGCCCATTCTGCTGGGCAGTGTCCATTGAATATCCATCGGCCCCATGTCCAGGCCGTCGCGCATTTTTTTGGAATGCACCTGGCCTGTGCTTGAGGCGATGCCAAAGTGCGTCCAGATGTCGGTGGCCTTGCAATGGGGTGTCTGGCTGGGGTCAAACAAAAAGTTGATCATGCCCAGCGCATGCACCGCACCTGCTGCCCAGGAACTGCCCTGCCCCTTGAGCAGCGGCGACGGGCGTTTGCGGCACAGCGCGGCCAGCGCCTGCCGGATCAGCTGTTTGTATTCATCATTCAATCGCTGATCACAGAAGGCATCAGTAGCCAGGGTGATGGTGTTGAATGTGTCTTGCAGAGCGCCGCGAATTTTCAGGGATGTGGGCATGATGTTGAGAGTGCGGAAAAAGACTGCCTTGCAGTCCGTCATTATCCGGTTGCTGCTCGACCCCGTATGGGTCGTGAACGGGTTCTCAGGACCACAAGGCTTGTGCAGAGCGCCCCAGAAATTGGACCGTGAACACGTTCTTGGAGCCTATCTTGGCAATGCCTGCGCAGAGCTGAAAAACCTGGCCTGCTGCCAGCTTAGCGAATCCCGACGAGAATCTCCAACTCAAGGCCCTCGTGCTACATAAAAATCTTTTCCAAAATCAGAAAACCCCAAAAGTCCATGACCAACACCGCGTCCACCATCTACACCACATCCATTCCCGTCTTCAAACAGATGCTGGGTGGTTTGAGCACTGTCCTGGCCAAGGCCGCTGCCCATGTTGAAGCCAAAAAGATAGACCCAAATGCGCTGCTGCAAGCGCGTTTGTACCCTGACATGTTTCCGCTGC
>JAZKIK010000152.1:1234-5474 GCA_040384925.1 Pseudomonadota bacterium
TGGCCAGGTTTGACCGGGCTGCCACCCGCGAAATCGTCACGCAGGCGGGTACGCCGAAAGAGAAGCGGTTTACCGGCGAGTCCTATCTGCTCAATTACGGCTTGCCGCACTTCTTTTTTCACACCACCACGGCTTATGCCATCTTGCGGCATAACGGTGTTGAAGTCGGTAAAAAGGACTATATCGGTACGTATTGAGCGCCTGGCCAGTTGGGCGTTTGACCAGCAGGCGCTGCTTGTCTTCACAAGGGCGATCAGGGTTCAGGCCGCAGCCATAACCAGCCCAGCACTGCGGCCATCAGCGCAAACACGCTCAGCATCAGCCACAGCGGGCGTACAAACCAGGCAATGGTGAGGCTGCTGAGCCCCATGCTCAGTGTTGCGGTCCATTTGACGCGCCGGCTGACGGTGCCGCCGTTTTGCCAGTTGACGATCATGGGCCCAAACAGGCGGTGCCCCATCAGCCAGCGGTGCAGGCGCGGTGAACTGCGCGCTGCCACCCAGGCCGCCAGAAGAATGAACACCGTTGTCGGCATGCCCGGCACAAAAATGCCGACAACACCCAGCAACACACAAAGCGCGGCAAACACCATCAACAGCCAGCGAAGCGGCAGAGGCAAGCTGTTTGCCAAAGGTGGTTCAGGCTGGGACTGGTCGGGCTTTTGGAGTGGCGGGTTGTCGGGCGGCAGTGTCACGCAAGGTCAGACAGGCAAAGGAAAGCCATGATTGTGCCGCGTGACCCGGCAACGCTGCATGCACCTGGCACCAGATTCGGCGAATAAAAACAAAAAAACTGGACCTCACTCCAGCGCACTTGCCGGCCCAAAAAACTCATGGCGCGTCTGGGCCAATGGCACACCCACTTGCTGCAATTGCTGTTTGATCATGCGCATAAAGGCTTTGGGGCCCAGAAAATAGGCGTCCAGGTCGCGTGAGGCTGGCAGGTACTGGCCGAGCTGTTCGGCGCTCAGGCGGCCAGTGGCGTGCGGGGCGGGGGTTTCGGTGCTGTTGTGTTCGTCGTACACATAAAAATGTTTGAGCTGCGGGTGGCGGGCGGCGTAGGCTTCAATCGTTTCCCTGAAAGCGTGTGCGGCGCGGTTGCGGGCAAAGTGTATGAAGTGAACGGGGCGGCTGGTTTCAAGGGCGGCTTCCAGCATGGCCAAAGTGGGGGTGATGCCTACACCGC
Organism: Pseudomonadota bacterium; assembly: GCA_040384925.1. GTDB lineage: Bacteria > Pseudomonadota > Gammaproteobacteria > Burkholderiales > Burkholderiaceae_C > Polaromonas. The sequence goes on from JAZKIK010000152.1 coordinate 2,420, forward strand.
CGCTGATCAGCACCAGCGGTTTGTCATTGGGCGTCAATACAAAGTTGCCTGCGGGCGGAAAAACGTCGATCACATCGCCAACATTGAGTGCGTCATGCAGGTGGTTTGATGCCACGCCACCTGCTTCGCGTTTGACGCTGATGCGGTAGTCGCGGCCATTGGGCGCGGCTGACAATGAATAGTTGCGGCGAATCTCCTGCCCGCCGACCACCAGGCGCAGGCCCAGGTACTGGCCGGGCTGGAAATCGATCAAGGCACCGCCGTCTTGTGGCGCCAGGTAAAAGGAGGTGATCTCGGCGCTTTCAGCGACCTTGCGTTTGATGGTAAAGGGTCGCCCGCCGCGCCAGCCGCCGGGAGCTGCGGCTGTGTCGGCATATATTTTTTCTTCCGCGCCCATCAGAATGCCTGCCAGCTGCTGGTAGGCCGCACCCCAGGCGGCCAGCACTTCGTCGGTGGCGATGGCGTCACCCAGCACTTCACGAATCGCACGCAGCAGGCAGGCACCCACCACCGGGTAATGTGCGGCCTCGATTTGCAGCGACACGTGTTTGTTGATGATCTGCGCCACCAGACCGCCCAGCTTTTCAAGCTGGTCTATGTGTTTGGCGTACATCAGAACGCCGTTGGCCAGGGCACGGGGCTGGTCGCCGTTGGCCTGGTGAGCCTGGTTAAAAAAGGGACGCACTTCGGGGTGCTCGGCCAGCATGATTTTGTAGAAATGGGTGGTCAGCGCTTCGCCGCCGGTTTCAAGCAGGGGCACGGTTGATTTGACAATGGCGCGTTGTGAGTCTGTCAGCATGCAATTTTCCTTGAGTAGTTGAGCCTGTGCTCTTGTTATCAAGACCTGTGCCATGATGAAATATCTTATAAATCAATGACTTGCGATTTTTGCGAATCAAAATGATGCAGTCATAATGATGTATTAACAAGTCAAAAAGATCTATTTCATGCTGCAAACCCTGGTTCCATTGGTCAATGACCTGGCGCGTGAGATGCCTGACGGCGACCGTTACCGCCGCCTGCTGGAGGCTGTGCGCAGCCTGTTGCCTTGCGACGCGGCGGCGCTGCTGCGGCTGGACGGTGAGTTTTTGCTGCCTGTGGCCGTCAATGGCCTGAGTGACGATACCTTGGGCAGGCGATTCAGGGTCAGCGAGCATCCGCGTTTTGAAGCGATTCTGAAGTCCGTCGGGCCGATGCGCTTTCCGCCTGACAGCAGCTTGCCTGACCCGTATGACGGGCTGGTGCAAGGGTATGAACATGCGCCGCACAGCCCGCTTGAAGTCCACGACTGCATGGGCTGCCCGGTGCTGGTGGCTGAACAACCCTGGGGTGTGCTGACGCTTGATGCGCTTGCCAAAGAGCGCTTTTCAAAAGTGGAACTCAGTGATTTGCTGGCCTTTGCCACCCTGGCCGCTGCCACTGTGCGGGTGGTGCAGCGCATCAACGGCCTGGCCTTGCGTGCGGAAGACGAACGCCAGCGCGCCGACAGTTACCGCGCTTTGGCCACGCAAAAAAATGCGCCTGTGCTGGCTGGCCAGAGTGCTGCCCACCAGCGCCTGCTGGAAGAAATTGCCATGGTAGGCAACAGTGAGCTGACAGTGCTGGTGCTCGGCGAAACTGGCGTTGGCAAAGAGCTGGTGGCGCAGGCGCTGCATGCGGCCTCACCGCGCGCTGCCAGGCCGCTGGTCAGCATCAACTGCGCAGCACTTCCTGACACGCTGGTTGAAAGTGAGTTGTTTGGCCATGTTCGCGGTGCGTTTTCCGGCGCTGTGGCGGACAGGCGGGGCAAGTTTGAGCTGGCTGATGGCGGCACCATTTTTCTGGATGAGGTGGGTGAGCTGCCGCTGCCCGCACAGGCCAAACTGCTGCGTGTGCTGCAGGGCGGCCAGTTGCAGCGTGTGGGTTCTGACCGCGAACACCGGGTGGATGTGCGGGTGATAGCCGCCACCAACCGCGACCTGGCTGAAGAGGTGCGTGCCGGACGGCTGCGTGCCGATTTTTATCACCGACTCAGTGTTTATCCGCTGCAGGTGCCGCCGCTGCGCGAGCGTGGGCGTGATGTGCTTTTGCTGGCAGGTTTTTTCCTGGAGCAAAACCGCTCACGCCTGCGGCTGGGCGGCTTGCGGCTGGATGCATCGGCCCAGGCCGCACTGCTGGCGCACGACTGGCCCGGCAATGTGCGTGAACTTGAACACCTGATAGGCCGCAGCGCGCTGAAAGCCCTGGCATCTTTGCCGCCGCAGGGCAGGCGGCCGAATATCGTCAGCCTGAGTGCTGGGCATCTTGACCTGCAAACGGCGTCGCAGCTCAAGGCTGCTGATGCGCCAATTGCTACGGCAGAACAGTCTCTTGACACGCCCCAGGCCGATTTGCGCAGCTCAACCGAAGCGTACCAGCGCCAGCGAATCAGCGTCTGCCTGGCAGCGCATCACAATAACTGGGCATCGGCCGCGCGGGAACTGGGTCTGCACCGGGCGAATCTGGTCAGGCTGGCGGTGCGACTGGGTTTGCGCGGGGACTGATTTTTTGTCATTCCCGTTAAGGCGGGAATCCAGTTCAGCTACCCCCTCCCTCGGCCATTCAAACCACAGCCGACATCTCCACCGCCACCCCGCCCAGCACCGCATTGCCCGACAGCGGGTCACGCAGTTGGTCGTCCAGCAAGTCGTTGAGATTCACACCGGGGCGTTCTGCCGCCACGGCCAGCCGGGCGCCGGGTTTGTCATGGCCCCAGCCGTGGGGCAGGCTGACCACGCCGGGCATCATGCTGTCGGTGATGTGGATTTGCGCTTCAATTTTTTTGCGCCCCTGGCTGCTGCTGATTTTTGCCAGCGCGCCTTCGGCCAGGCCCAGCCGTGCAGCGTCCAGTGGATGCAGCAATGCGGTGCAGCGAAACGGGCCTTTGGCCAGCAGTGGCAGGTTGTGCATCCAGCTGTTGTTGGATCTCACCTCACGCCGCCCGATGATCACCATGTCGGGCACGGGCCGGGCCAGATCGGCCACGGCGCGCTGCAGGTCTGTCAACAACGAAGGCGCTGCCAGCTCGATCTTGCCG
>JAZKIK010000153.1:0-1264 GCA_040384925.1 Pseudomonadota bacterium
GAGTTGTGACGACAGGCGCTGCGTAGCCAGGTCAAAAAAACCAAATATGGCAAAAGATGACGGCGTTTGCCTGCCGCTCATGAGTCTCTGACCAGCGGGCTTTCATTCACGGGAATGATTGCCTGCCCTTTGCGCTGCATCAAGCCCATTGCAGTCCAACACCCTTATTCTTGTGTCATGCAAGCTGCCGTGTTGCCGTCCCATCCTGCCTTTCTGTCACCCGATAGGGCTGATCAGTCACGCCTGGAGGTGTTTGATGATCCGCAGGAGTGGCTGCTTTTCAGTCGCCGGGTTGATGAATCGGCTGGCTCGGCTGAAATCTGGGAGTCGCAGGTGGTGGTGCGGGGCATGCATTGTGCGGCTTGCGCATTGATGCTTGAGGAGTCGCTTTCGAGTGTCAAAGGTGTTTTGTCGGTGCGTGTCAGTGCGGCCAGTGCCCGTGCCAGTATTCGCTGGTCCGCTGCGCAGACCCTGCCATCGGTCTGGATGGCTGCGCCGCTGGCCAAAGGTTATTCGCTTTTGCCTGCGTCCGACGCTTTTGGTTTTGACACTGTGCGCCAGGACGCGCGCCTGATGCTCTGGCGCTGGCTGGTGGCTGGCTTTTGCATGATGCAGGTCATGATGTATGCGGCACCGGCGTATTTTTCAGCGCCTGGCGAGATTACCCCCGATATTCAAGGGCTGCTGCGCTGGGCTTCATGGGTGCTTAGTCTGCCGGTGGTGTTTTTTTCATGCGGGCCGTTTTTTCGCAATGCCTGGCGCGACCTGTTGCAGCGCAGCATCAGCATGGATTTACCGGTTGCGCTGGGCATTGCAATGACTTTTGCCGTCAGCACGGCGGCCACTTTTGAACCACAGGGCTGGTGGGGCAAGGAAGTCTTTTTTGACTCCCTGACGATGTTTGTGTTTTTTCTTCTGACCGGGCGCTGGCTGGAGCAGCGTTTGCGCGCCCGAACTGCCGGCTCGCTTGAAAGCCTGATGCAGCGTTTGCCCGCCAGTGTGGAGCGCAAACTGAAAAATGGGCTGTTTGAACGCATCGCCGTGCGGCGACTGGTTACCGGTGATGTGCTTCGTGTGCTGCCAGGTGAGGCTTTTCCGGGTGACGGCACCATTCTGGCGGGCGATACCTTTACCGACGAGGCTTTGCTGACGGGTGAATCGCGTCCAGTTGCCCGCCTTGTGGGCGCTGGTGTATTTGCAGGCAGCTACAACGTGTCGAGATCGGTCGAAGTCCGTATCGATCAGGTCGGGCCAGCTACACGGT
>JAZKIK010000153.1:1274-2149 GCA_040384925.1 Pseudomonadota bacterium
CAAATCGTTGCGCTGATGGAGCAGGCATCGCTTGAAAAACCTCGCCTTGCACAATTGGCCGACAGGGTTGCCAGACCATTTTTGTGGTTTGTACTGATAGCGGCCGCAGCGGCTGCGTCTTTCTGGTGGAGCACCGACCCCTCACGCGCTCTGATGGCTGCTGTGGCAGTGCTGGTGGTGACCTGTCCTTGCGCCCTGTCGCTGGCAACTCCCACTGCCATGCTGACCTCTGCCGGTTTGCTGGCGCGCCATGGTGTACTGGTGCGAAGGCTGCAGGCGATTGAATCACTGGCAGACATTGATACCGTGATTTTTGACAAAACCGGTACCCTGACCGAGGCGCACATGGGTTTGCGCTCGGTACAGACCCGAGCAGGGGTGTCCGAGGCTGACGCGCTGGCTCTGGCGTACCAGCTTGCCCGGCATTCCCTGCATCCGGTGTCGCGGGCTCTGCTAGCTGCGTCTGGTGAACACGCGCTGGCGTCTGGGCAACTGCAGGATGTCAAAGAGGTGGCGGGGCAGGGTCTGGAAGGCCGTATTGAATCCCCAGGTTCTGCCTTTACGAGTGGTTTGCTGCGTCTGGGTTCGGCGCGCTTTTGTGGCCTTGAAGGCTGGGCAAGGGACGGGGTACAGGTATATCTGGCTGACAGCCAGGGCTGGATTGCACGATTCGAGCTGGGTGAATCGATCCGGCCCGATGCAGTTGAGGCGATTGCAGCCCTGCAGGCCGCTGGCCTGGCTGTGCATTTGCTGTCTGGCGACAGGCAGGCCAGCGCTCAACAGATGGCCGAATGCCTGGGGATTCGCCATGTGCAGGGCGATTGCACACCCGAGGCCAAGCTGGATCGGCTGCGGGTTTTGCAGCAACAGGGCCA
>JAZKIK010000154.1:0-1707 GCA_040384925.1 Pseudomonadota bacterium
CAAGGCACCCGTATCACGGCCACCATCCGGGATATGCGGCCAATCGCTCCCCCAGATGACGCGGTCTGGGAGTTCCCCAACGATCGCACGGGCCAGCGGTCTGAGTCTCTCGTAGTTGCCATCCTTGGCCAATCGGTAGGGGCCAGAAAGCTTCATCCAGCCACGGCCATTCTTGAGTGCAGAGAGGAGCTTGTCAAAATCCTGGCGAGTCAGTCCATCGCTTTCCAGCATGTAGCCCATATGGTCAATCACGAACTCTGCGTCCAGATCACCCAGATAAGGGATGAGGTCGCGAATGACCCAGCCTGGTGTGTAAAACTGCAGGTGCCAACCAAGCGCCTTTGCCCGCTTTGCGCTGCGCTCAATGTATTGAAAAATTTCTGCCGTGGTCAACGAAGACCGCAGGAAAAGATCCAGACGCAGCGCACGCACGCCTCTTCTATGCATGTCATGAAGCTCGGCGTCAGTCACCGCCTCGTCGACCATGGCGACGCCGTACGCACGGCCACCGGCTTTGTCAAGGGCGTCCAGCAGGCAACGGTTGTCTGTACCGTAAAAACTCGATTGGACGATGATGTAGCGGTCCAGGCCAAGGGAGTCAGCCATCGCTTCCAGCTTGGACAGGCCTCCGTCGGGCAGGGTGTAGTGCGGCTTGTCGACATGCGGGTATTCATCCTCGGACTCGAAGACGTGCACATGTGAGTCGCAGGCACCCGGTGGAACTTCAAATGTCGGGCGGGTGAGTGTATCGGCACCACGCGTGGGAGTCGATGTCAGAACTTCAGAAGTCATGTTTCTTGTGGATTCAGTTAATGGTTGATGGATTCGAGGGCTTGCTTTACCCGAATTTGCGTCGCTGACAGCAGGATGTCCGTATCAATGCCGGTCATCAGGAAAGGCGCAGCCCCCCGTTTGATCAACTCTGCAGAATAGGCAGCATCTGCAATACCGCCTATGGCAAGTGGTTTGCCGGCTTTTTTGCATGCTTGCAGGGCCTTGTCGTGTGCGCTGCGCACGAGAGGGTGCTGGTACTCGCCCGCGACGCCCAGTTCAGCACTCAGATCGTTGGTTCCGATACCGAGAAAATCGACACCCGGAACGGCTGCGATTTCGCCGATGTTTTCTATACCCAGCGGACTTTCGATCAGCACCTTCAACATTGTTGAGCGGTTCATGGCTTCGTTGAAAGTCGCTGCGGGCATCTTTTTATAGCCAACATGAGGAAGGGAAGCGATCGCTGATCGGTGACCCAGCGGAGGGAAACGGCAGGCCGCCACGAGATCCCGGGCCTGTTCAGCCGTTTCAATGCGGGGAGCGATGATTCCGGCCGCGCCACCATCGAGCAAACGTCCGACAACACCATATTCCCGTTCGGGAATTCGAACAAAGGGAACAAGACCAAGGTCGAGCGCCGTCGCACAGATCTGTGCTGCCGCATCGATGGAAATGGTGCTGTGTTCGAGATCAATCCAGATGACATGATGTCCGCTTGCTTTGGCCAACCGGGCTATGTCCGGTGTTCGGCTGAAACGTACCCCAAAGGCGAGTACCGGAATGCCTGCATGAAGTCGGCTTACCACATCGTTTGATACTGCGTCCAACTCCACCGCACGATGAATGTCTCCTGCCATATAGAGGGCTCCTTTTTTTGCGATTTGTATCTGCACAGTTGACGCTGTGTAGATGTGCAGGGATGGTAGGGAATAC
>JAZKIK010000154.1:1807-5945 GCA_040384925.1 Pseudomonadota bacterium
CGCGAGCTGGCGTTGTTCAAAGACCGTGGGGCCACAGCCACTGACGAGGTACTTTTGTTCAACATCCGGACCTGATGGGGCAAAGCTTGGGCAATAGGAATCACGTATTGAATTGAATACCAATCCAGTATTGGTCTGTCGAACCGAAGCTGCCTAACATCCGGCGGCCAGCCCTGCGGTCGCGGTCGTTCACGAGGGCAGCAAAAAATCAATACGATGGAGACAATGATGAAAAGATCGACAGCCTTGATGGGTATTTGGACAATGGGGATCACAGTAGCCTCTGCACTGTTGGCCTGTGGAGGGGGTAGCGATGCCGTTGTCGCGGCAAATTTGTCATGCGACGATTCTATGAAGAGTGCTTTCAAGCCTGACGCCAACACCACAGTCCAACTGGTCAAGGCCTTCAAGAAAGGCGAGCAGATGCTGCTGTCGGGTACTGCCACCGCCACCACACCAGTGGCGGCAAACGACATGTGCCTGGTCAAGCTGCTGGTGGGTCCTGGGCACCCGGGTCCGGCCAGCGCTCCTTCGACGACGGCGGGCATCGGCATCGAGGTCTGGCTGCCCGGCAAGGCATTGTGGAACAATCGCATCCACCTGCTCGGCGGCGCTGGCATGGCGGGTGGCGTGCAAAGCACACTGACTGCTTTTGCTGCGGGGGCCGGCATCAACCCCTGGGATGTCGCTGGCTCAGAGGGTGCCGTCTCGGCTACAACCGATACCGGGCACGTGGCGGGCAATCCCCAATTCCTGATGAAATCCGACGGTACCATCAACACTGTCGGCTGGAACGAATTCTCCGAGCGGGGCATTCACGAGATGACCCTCAAGGCCAAGGCCCTGGCTCAGGCCTACTACGGTGCGGCGGCCAGGTACACCTACTGGCACGGCGGCTCCACTGGTGGCCGCCAGGGGATGAAACAGGCCCAGGCCTATCCGGCAGACTTCGACGGCATCATCGCCACGTCGCCGGCCATCAATTGGAGCCGGATGACAAGCTCCATACTGTATGGCCAAATCGTCACACAGCGCGATTTGGGTGGCGTCGGCATGACCACCGCACAGGTTAACGCGGTTTCCACAGCTGCACTCAATGCCTGTGACCTGGTAAATGGACAGCACCTTGGTTTCATACTGGACACGTCGCAGTGCAAATACGATCCAGCGCTGGATGCAAGCGTGCTGTGCGCCCCCGCCGGAACCAACACCACGACAAGCTGTGTCACGCCAAAGCAAGCAACAGCCATGAACAAGATCTGGTATGGCCAGACGCGCGATGGCTCGGTGCCCGCACCCGCCAGCGACACTGGTTCTGGAATTACCTTGGCCGGCAATCAAGTGTGGTATGGCTATCCTCGTGGTTCCAGTCTCGCAACTCCACCCTTCCCGGGATTGGGCACCATCACTGACCCCGCTGCTCCCTACAACACGCTGGGCACCGATCTGCTTGCGCTTTACCTGCAAGATCCGACCATCTCGACGCCGGCATTCATCAACGCTACCGGCAACGGCGCTGACGGCTGGAAAAACCTGACGTACGCAGGATTGGCTCATGCGTCTGACCGGGCGCTTGCGCTGCAATCGGCGTTCAGCAACATCGACACTGACAACCCTGACTTGTCGCAATTCAAGGCACGGGGTGGCAAGCTCATCACCGTCTATGGCCTGTCAGACAATCTGATCCCATACCCCGGCATCATCAACTATTACAACAGGGTGATGACACAACTTGGCGGACTGGCCAACGTCCAAAGCTTCTACAAGCTTTACATGGTTCCTGGCATGGGCCACTTTCCCTTCAATGGCACCGTCAATCCGACCGCCAACCCGCCCATCCCGACCGAGGCTGCCAAGTATGCCTTGCTGACCGACTGGGTTGAAAAAGGTATTGAACCGGGACAGGTGACGATCAGCAGCGTAGCCACAGGCACTGCAGTGGCCAAGAGCCAACCGATGTGTGTCTATCCCAAGAAGGCAAGCTATGTCAGCGGGGACATCAACCTGGCGGCCAGCTACAGTTGTTTGTAAGCAGGCAATGATCAGCCAGGGTAAAACGATTCTGAGACACTGGAGGGCATCGTTTTTTTGGCAAGTCTGAGGTGTATTTTGCGTGAAGAGGTCCAATACAGCCGTGCCACCACCATCCCTGGCCTTGTCTTGAGCACGGCCAGGTTTGCCGACTTTCGCTTTGAACCGCACTACCACCTGGACTGTCATGTCGCCCTCATCACCAAGGGTGTGCAGCGTCAGTCGTTCAAGGGCGAGACCCTGCTGCTCGCTCCGGGTACCATCCAATTGATGCCCGCAGGCGAGGTCCATGATGGAACTGCAGCTGAAACGGAGTCGTACACGCTGCAGACCTTCCGGCTTTCGCCCTCGCTCCTGAAAGGCCTGGGCGAAGAAGTAAGCGGCAGGCACCACTTTCCCGCTCAGGCGGCGGCCGTATTCCACGACCCCCATCTTGCAGATCAGCTACTTCAAATGCACGCGAGCCTGAGGCAGGCGAGGGCCGATCCGATGCTGGACGAGACTCGCGTTCTGGATCTGTTTGAAGTCCTGTTTGCGCGCCTTCTGCAGCCATCGCCATTGACGGTTGCGGGAACACTGTCTCAGCAACAGCTCCGGCGCGTCCGGGATTTCATGCAGGCGCACCTGTCTGACAGGATAGTGCTGGACGACGTCGCGACTCTCCTGGGTCTTGATCGCTTTCGATTCCTCAAGCTCTTCAAGCGCACTGTTGGCATGACTCCTCATGCCTGGCTGCTTAGATTGCGGCTCGAAAGTGCCATGGAACTCATAAAAGCCAACAGCCATATGGCAATCACGGATGTCGCGCATGCCGTCGGTTTCTTTGACCAAAGCCATTTCACCCATGCATTTCGTCATGCTTACGGTGTGACTCCTGCCTCCTTCCGGCAGCCCAGTGGCAATTTTTTACAAGGCATTCCAGTCGGGGATCAGTAAGCTTGGGCCATGACTCTCGTTTTCTGCAGGGTCACCATCTATCGAATTGATCCCTCATGGCTACATACAGCTTTCTTGATGACTACAGCGAAGGTGCCCATCCTGACATCTTGCGCACCCTGACAGAATCCAACTACGTCCAGCAGGCACCGTACGGAGCGGACAGCCACTCCGAAGATGCAGCGAACCGAATCAAGGCGCATCTGGGCGAGGGCTTTCAAGGGGCAATTCACTTCGTCGCCAGCGGCACCATGGCCAATATCGTGTCGATTTCGAGCTGCCTGCGCCCGCACGAGGCAGTCATTGCAGTCGCGTCCGGACACATCGTCTTGCGAGAGGCTGGAGCTATTGAAGCGACTGGTCACAAACTTATCACCGTTCCTGCCGTCAATGGAAAGCTTACGACCGACGCAATTGAGGGCGCGCTCGCAAGCAATGCTCACTTCCCGCACATGGCCAAACCGCGCCTGATCTATCTGTCCAATGCAACGGAAACTGGCACGATCTACAAGTTCACGGAACTCCAGAATATATCTGCGTTAGCCAGACGACGGGGTTTGATTCTTTTTCTTGATGGTGCCCGACTGGGGGCCGCGCTTGCCTCCCCAAAGAACGACGCAAGCCTGGCAGACATCGCATCCCTGGTTGACATGTTCTGGATTGGAGGCACAAAGCTGGGTGCACTGTTGGGAGAGGCCATAGTTGTTTGCAAGCCAGCCTTGAGCGAGGATTTCGCTTTCCATGTCAAGCAGAGGGGCGGGATGCTGGCCAAGGGGCGCTTGTTGGGTATTCAGTTTCAGGAGCTGTTCGGCCCCAGCAAGCTCTTCTTTTCCCTGGCGCAACATGCCAATGCCATGGCGGCGAAGCTGGCCACCGGCATCATGTCGGCTGGATATGCCTTGGCAGCAGACACCGAGACAAATCAGGTATTTCCAATCCTGCCGAACGCCCTTGTGTCATCGTTGCAGCTTCACTTCGCCTTCTATGTTTGGGCAAAGGCCGACAATGACCATGCAGTCATCCGCCTGGTCACCTCATGGGTGACTGATGAGCATCAAGTCGACTCTTTCCTGTCGCATCTCTCGTCGGCATGGCGGAGAGTACCGGTCTGAATCGCAGGGCTCCTGGGCAAACGCGGCGCGGCACCTGGACCAAAACCGGTCGTCACTGG
>JAZKIK010000154.1:5955-11016 GCA_040384925.1 Pseudomonadota bacterium
CTGGAAGAACTGAAAGTGCCTGCAAAACGACGACCTGCATTCCATCGATCCCGCCTTCGCGGTCCGTAAAGCACTTTCAGCTGGCCATCCCGAGAGAGGTGAGCATTCGCAGCGCGGTCAAGGCAAGAAAGAGAGCAAACATCGCACGAAGGAGGTGCTCATTTACCCGGCGTGTAAGCCGGGCGCCTGCTGAAATTGCCAGCGTGCTTGCAGGAAAGATGATGGCGACCGCAGCCAGGTTGACATAACCGATGCTGCCAGGTGCAAGCCTTGGATCATTCCACCCGCTGACCACAAAGGCAATCGCTCCGGGCAATCCTATCAGCGAACCCAGCGTGGATGCGGTCCCAATGGCGATAGGCATGGGTGTGCGAAACGAGTAAAGCAGGGGCACCGTCAATGTCGCACCGCCAATTCCGACCAAGGTAGAGAGAAAACCTATGCTCGCGCCCATCAGGCTGGTTCCCAGGATGCCAGGCAGCTCGCCTCCAAGCGCCACGCCATTCTTCAGAGCCATGTTGACTGACACCAGCAGGGCGACAAAAGCGAATACAAGACTCAGTTCCTTGCCACCGACGCTTCCCGAAATCTTACCCGCAGCAATGGAGCCCAATAAAACCGGGATAGCCAGGCGCTTGACGATGGAGGTGTTGACATTTCCGCGTAGCCAATGGGCACGTGCGCCCACTATGGACGTGGGCACTACGGCGGCAAGTGCTGTGCCAACCACAAGGTGCATTCGGATGTCGGGGTCAACGCCCAGTGCGGAGAACGCGTGGTAAAGAACCGGCACAAGAATCAGGCCACCGCCCGCACCTATCATGCCGCCGAGAAAACCTGCCGCCAGTCCCGATGTCAGCAGCAGTAAACCAAATCCCAGCATGGCATGAACATCCATAGCGCATCTTTACTGCTTGACAGCTTGAACAAGGCTATTGCCTTATCTTCCCCGCCTTGCTGATAATAGTCAATTCCACGTACTTTGAGCCTCCCCTTGCGTCCGGGCGATATGACACCATATAGCCGCCCAAATCGTAGGTTTGCATGTTTTCAAGTGCTGCTGCAAGAGTTTCGCGTGTTACGCGCGAGCCCACCCGGCGCGCCGCTTCAACTATCACCTTTGCTGCAATAAAACCTTCGAGCATGGCGTAGCTGGGCGTCAGGGCCTGGGCTTGCGGACTTTTTCTGATTGCATCCTGTAGTTGCTGCACCAGGGGAACATTGAGCTTGTAGGGGTTTGGCAAGACCTGCGCAATCGAAACACCTGGCATTTGCTCCTCTGCCAGCTGCTTTATGAGCTGCTCCAGGTCGGCGCCTGAATGGGCAAAGATCTGTGCCCCGCCACCTATGGCGCGGTAATGCTCGATGAAGCTGGCTGTGGCCGCTGCGTTGGCGATGACAATGATGGCGACCGGTTGCTGGGCGGCCACGGTCTGCGCGGCCTTGCCCACCTTGACCGTGCCTGCGGGAATCCGGGCTTGGGTCACCACTCTGATGCCGGCTTTTCGGGTAGCCTCGCCAACAGCGGCGATGAGGGCTGCTGCCGACTGCCCCTCTTCATTGACCAATGCAATCCGACTGGCGCCGACTGTGGCCAGATGCCCGACTATCTTGCCGATTTCGTCGTGCAGACTTGCCCGCACGTTGTACATCCAGGGCGCTTCTGCCCGGATGTCTGCTGAGCGGTAGCCGACCAGTGCGATGCGTTCTTTTGCCAGAAGACCTGAATCGTTCAGTGCGGCGACGTTCGGCCCACCAAAATAACCAGCCAGCGCTATCGGGCGCTTGTCCCGCAGCAGCGCGGCTGTCAGTGATACCGTGTCTGCTGCGCGCCCGCCATCGTCTGAACTGACCAGTACAAAGGTATGGCCGCCGGCGCTACCGTCACGATTTGCCAGTTCCAGCCCTAGCTGGATGCCGGCCGCATAGGCCCTGCCCTGGGGCCCTTCCAGGCCGGTCAGGGGTGCCACCTGGCCCACCAGCAGCGTGGCGGCCTGCAGCGCTACAGGCATGATCAAGCCCAAAAACAGTGCGAATGCCCGGAACGGGATGAGTGACGGCATGCTCGGCTCCCCGCTGCTAGTCAAGCTTGATGTTCTTGGCCTTTATCAAGCGCCCCATCGATTCAGCTTCGCGCTTGATGATCTCCGCTGTTTCGGTGCTATTGCTTCTGATTGCCTCGTTGCCCGCATTGTGTATGGCTTTGAGGGTGTCGGGGGAGTTGGTGATGTCATTGATGACGGTGTTGAGCCGCATGACGATGGCGGGTGGCGTGCCGGCCGGTACCCAGAACGCAGCCCAGCTGAAAAGCTCGGTACCGGGGAAGGTCTCGGCCAGCGTGGGCACGTCAGGCAATACCTGGCTACGGCTGCTGCCGGTATAGGCAATGGCCCGCAGGCGACCGCCCTTGATATTGGGAAGGGCCGAGGCTGGTGGTTCCCAGCCCAGCATGACCTGTCCGCTGACGACATCTGGCAATGCGCTTTGTTTGTAGGGTACATGCAGCATTTCTATGCCGGCTGCATCCTGGAGCAGTTCAAAACCTATATGTGCGGTGCTGCCCGAGCCATATGAGGCGAAAGTGACTTTACCAGGGCTGCTTTTCGCCATCTGAACCAGCTCACGGAGGTTTGTGACCGGAACATCCTTGTTGGCCACAATGAAGGAGCCACCGCGCAGGACCTGGGTGATGGGAATGAAGTCCTTGTTGGGGTTGTAAGGCAGTTTCGACAGCAAAAAGGGAGCCATTGTGAAGGGGTTTCCGGTGCTGAACAGCAGGGTGTAGCCATCGGCCGGTGCCTTGGCAACAGCGGCGGTGCCGATTGTTGCCAGCGCGCCTGGGCGGTTTTCAACAACCACTGGAACCTTCAGCTCGCGCGACAACTGGTCGGCATAAAGCCGCGCAAAGGCGTCGGAACCTACGCCCACAGGTGAGGGTGTGATGATCTTGATGGGCCGGGAGGGCCAGGCATCATTTTGTGCATGCGCCGGGGGCAGAAAACAAGCGGCCGCGATAAGGCAAGAGAAAATTTTTAGTAATTTCATGGTGTCTCCATTGATTGAATTTGCCAACCTGAGCTTCAGCACAGTCGAGATGAGATCAGTTGGCAGGGCTCTGATCGTAGGAAATACACTCCATATCTACAAATACTTAATTAAGATGGTAATTAATACTTAAAAGATATGGTTTTGCCGAGATTCAAACGAGCCCTGATGTCACGTCAGGCGTAAATGTATCGGGATATCGCGTTGCCCTTGACGTACTGTGCGGTGCGCAGAGCCTTTGCTACTCACTCAACGGAAGTCGCAAGTAGGTGCCGCGAAGTGGCACTTGATTGACGCCCGCCTTGGACCAATCACACACTCCACTCGGGAAAATTAGCGCTAATCTTGATTGCTCGGTGGGCGTAAAGACTACCGAGCCATAGTCCGAGATTGAAACAGGCTTGAGCGTGCACTTGACTCCGTCCTGAACGAGTGGTTCGCCTGCTTGCAACCGTAAAGTGCTGAATCTTGGGTAGATCGTGTTGCAGGCGGTTTTTGGATCGGTCGACTGCATTTCGTCGATGCGGATCCCGCTCTTGTTCCAGCACGCATCCCTGGCAGTGGCTGGCTTGTTCGCAACAACCTTCGCAGCGGAATGTGGAGCAGGGTCGGCTGCAATTGCGTCCAGCCAGGCATTGATGGTGTCGAGTGACACGGCATTTCGGTTAAAGCCAGCGGCAACCGCTTCCGATCCGGCCGTGAAGATGACCTGATTGTTGGCATTTCCATTTGCCCGAATCAGACGCGCCCTGATGATCATGTCTTCCATGATGTCATGGATGTTTCCCGTGTCGCTAGCGGTCGTCCTGGAATTCACGATAGGAACTTGAGAAAGTCCTGGGCCAGTGAAACTGTTTCTGAATCCCCCGGCGTGGACCATCTTGATGGCGTTCAAATCTCCGACCATGCGCGGATTTGGAGGGCCAGTGACAACAAGCGCGCTCTGTGCGGGTGCAACTCCGTCCTCATCAAATCCTCCCACTTGCTGATTGAAGTCAAGGAACTCCAAAGGCGTGATGCTTCCATTCAACAAGGCCGCCAGGCCATACTGGACGCCAACGTTGTCGATGGGACGTCTTGCACTGCCACGCGCCGTGCGACCAAAGAGATTGGCATTGGTGTCAAAAATGGTGCAGAAGACCGATCCAGTCGGATTGGTCATCTTGTTGTAGACCTTCGCGATGTTGGCGGGGTCCGCAAAGCCGCAAGCTGCAGCGTTATCGACCTTGACGAACACGTTTCCAAGTCCAGCATCCCATGAGTTGCACGTACCTGCATTGAATCCTTGAACCGCGATCTGCTTTGCCGTTGTCCATCTTGCAGGATCACTTTTGAAGACATTGTTGGCCAGGCGGCACTCGTACATATGCGGCAGGAAGGTTTCAGGAAAAGCGTCCGACGGCTGGAGTCCGTCGAGCAGGCCCGGATACAACTGCGCGATGAGATGCTGCTGAATCGAACCACCCGATCCTCCTGTGCCCACCGTCCACTTGGGCGTACCAATATTCTTGATGAAGTGCTCTTTAAGCATCATCAAGGTCTCACCCTGAAGATGAGGGTTGGAATGCTGGCTGTTCCAAAGTTCAGTTGAAGACATGTAAGCGAACCCACGTGACAATTCAGTATGACTCAGAACAAATGAATCCTGCTGCGTACCCTGGTTGAAATTGGCACCCGCACCGAAACTGAAGCTGAAAACCAGTTTTTTGTTCCATCCCGCGCCAGGCACGAACCTGGCGGGAAGGGCTTTACCAACAACAGGGTTATCGAGCATGGCCATGCGATAGACGCCTCGGTTGATGGTGCCAATTTCAACTCTCACAATGTACGGGACTTGTATGCCGTCGTTCGTGGTCGTATTGACAAGATCAGAGGGACGCGCAACTGTTGGATCAGCCAAAGCCTTGAACGTGCCATCGCTCGCTCGGTAATAGTATTTGACCAACTGGTTCGCGGAGCAATTGGCATCAAGAGCGGCACCGATAGCCTGATCGAACTGGAGAACGCGAGCACGCA
>JAZKIK010000154.1:11026-13703 GCA_040384925.1 Pseudomonadota bacterium
CTGTAAATGTAGTGACCGCGGAAGCAGGAAGCGTTAACGTGTCCGCAGCGCTCACCGTCTTGTTAAAGCCATAAAATGTGGTGTCACCACTAACCGCCTGATTGGTACCGTCAAGCACCACCGTTCCCGCCCTGCCGTTAAAGGTGCCGCCGGTTTTTGACCAATTGCCCGCGAGAGTGATCTGATGGTTACTGCTTGAAACATCAAATGTACCACCTGATACTGCAATATTTCCGTTCGCATCAAGAGCGGCACCGAGTCCGTTATTCACAGTTCGACACTCGTACGGAGTCAGATGTGACCCAGACAGTATTGGACCTGTGATTGGAAAATTTACCAAGGCAGCAGTGGTTGTCCGAGTCTTCTGATCGCTGGACGTCACGACCAGAGTATTCGTACTGCCTGTCGTGGACGCGGCGTTTGTAGTCAGTCCGTCGATGAGGCCTCGCAAAGTGCGGGACGACGAATCGCGCGTAGATAGTTTGCTTGTTACATCTGCTCCGTTGAGCGTCACTTTCACTGCGTCAAGGGAAACGCCAGCCGGCGTTTGCACCTGTAGCATTGTGCTTCCTCCACTAATCTTGTCCAGATGTGAAGACAGAGAGGTGATTTGAAAGGTCGGTAGTGCGGCGGATGGCTCATCAGCGGCAGAAACTGAAACTTCATCATTTCCACCGCACCCCAAAATGGCTAGAGTGAGTAAGATTGGCAGCGTGCTTGCAGTGGACCAAATTTGAGAGCGGGGCGTTCTCAACGATTTATTGAACATTCTTGTCTCCTTGTTAGGTAAAAACAGTTTAGGAGTCAAAAAAATGAATCTTTGTCGTTGGAATGACAGAAGGAGACGGATATGACCCGTGCTTTCCCTAAAGATGATGAATCCTCACAAACGAAGTTGTCGTTGGAGTCCATGCTGAATCAATCGGCATGGGGCTCGCGATTGACTGACAGCCAATTTCAGAAAGTATTTAATGCAACCGAGGAGCGCATTGTCGCTGCGGGCAAACTTGTCGCGAGCGCAGGTGAGCCTGTACAACACTGGCTCGGTTTGATCGAGGGCTTCGTCAAAATGTCAGTGACGTCCCGTGATGGGAAGCAATCGACGCTGACTGGTTTAGCCGCTGGTTCATGGTTTGGTGAAGGGTCTTTGCTGAAGTGTGAGCGGCGGCGCTATGACGTAATTGCCTTGAGAGACTCAAGACTTGCTTTTGTGCCGCTAAGCGCGTTTACCTGGCTGCGCGACAACAGCTTTGCGTTTAACCATTACCTGCAGAATCTCATGAACGCCAGGCTGAGCCTTTTTATTGGTCAGTTGGAACATGATCGATTACTCGATATCGATTCCCGCGTCGCGCAGTGCCTGGCGAGTTTGATGGACCCGGATCTGTACCCACACGCATCGGACGCGATCGAGCTCAACCAGGATGAGGTGGCGTTGCTCGCAAATATATCTCGCCAACGTGCAAATGCAGCTCTGCGAGTGCTGCAGGAGAACGCTCTCATTGTCGTTGAACGGGGTGGCCTCCAAATCCTCGACGTTGCTGGATTGCGGGCCTTTGCCGAGCGGTACGGTGATCAGCCGAGTTAAGCATCACGATTGTCTGCGGTACCAACTGCAGCTATCTCACTCTTGGCTTCGTGATCTCCCGAGGCGTCTTCATCAGTGGCTCTTCAGAGGATTGCATGTAGCCCGGCAAAATGGTGCGAGGCAGAAGTGCTTGCGGTTAACCATCTCGGGGTAGCAATTCCGCGTTAGTAGTTCGGTTCTGCTACCGCCGGCCTGCCAATTTATCAACGACTGCGAGGCAACAATGCGGTCTCCACGCTGCATTTAGCACACCCTGGTGCCCTCGCTGCTATTTTGGGCACCGCAACTCCGCGATACCAAAACAGGGAATGTAAAGGTTAATATTTTTTAAGTATCGATATCTATACGAAATATGTATTTTCATATATAGGCTGAAACTTCTACTATCAGTTCCTTCGGGGTGGGCCTGCTGGCCTCCACTGGTATCGGCCGGGCTCTTTGAATAGTACCGGTGTTGCGTTCATTCGCAGCTTGCCACTCGGGCATCAACTGGTCGTTTCATGAAGTCGTTCGCATTGGCTGCCATCAGCCGTTTTTTTCTTGTATTTGTTTGCCTTGTGGCCAGCCACGGGGTCTGGGCGCAACCGTCGTCCTGCGGTACGCCTGGGCTGGATGGCCCAACATTTGTCAGTCCGTCCTACTTTCCGGGAACTGCCACAGCGGCTGCAGGCCAGGCGGTAGTGCAGGTGGGTGCCATCCGCACCGGTACCGATGCCGGGACTGCAGCTCTTGCGCCGGGGGACCTGGTCATGATCCTGCAGATGCAGGACGCACAGATCAACAATACCAACAGCATTGCCTATGGCGACGGCAGCACCGGACGCGGCTGGACAGCGCTGAACAACACAGGCATTTATGAGTTCAGGCGGGTCGCAAGTGTGGTCGGCAGCAACATCACGCTGGACCAGAATTTAAGCGCGACCTATACCCGTGCCGCGCCATCTGCCGGCACCGGTGCCGCCGAGAACGGCAACCGCCGCTTCCAGGTCGTCCGTGTGCCGCAATACTCCAGCGTCAGCCTGCCCGGCGGCACCGTCTCGCCGCCTGCCTGGAACGGCGAAACCGGCGGTGTATGGGTGATCGATGTCG
>JAZKIK010000154.1:13803-15313 GCA_040384925.1 Pseudomonadota bacterium
GTCTCGCCGCCTGCCTGGAACGGCGAAACCGGCGGTGTATGGGTGATCGATGTCGCTGGCACGCTGAATATGAACGGCACGACGGTAGATGCGTCCACGCTGGGCTTTCGCGGAGCGGGCGGAATTCCCAACGCCGTGCATCAGGGTCAAACCGACTACGCAATCGCGCCGGCTTCTTTCGTCCAGAATGGCGAGTCATGTGGCGGTACGGGCGTTGGCAACAGCAATAATTTTGGCGGCTTCAAGGGCGAAGGCACTGCAGGCACCCCCCGCTACATCCGTCGTCTGACAGGCGGTGTTGCTGAGCAGCTCACCTATGCATTCGTGGATCTGGGCGTTTCGGGTTATCCGGCCGCCGTTGACCTGGCCAGAGGTGCCCCCGGGAACGCGGGCGGCGGCGGTACCCAGCACAACGGTGGCGGCGGTGGAGGTTCCAATGTGGGCGCTGGCGGCATCGGCGGCAATTCCTTTGCCTTCTACAACCAGGCGGGAACCTGCGTGTCATTTACCGGCGGCAACCCAAACCCCTTCCTGGCCTGCAACGGTGACGGCGCGCGTGCCATGGGCGGCCTGGGCGGGGGGACGGCAACTGCAGTCGTCACACGCCTGATCATGGGCGGCGGCGGTGGTGCCGGTGACAACAACAATGCCTGCGACAACATCACCGTTGCGCAGGCTGCGGGCGGTAACGGCGGCGGCATCATCTTTGTTCGTGCGGCGCTGATCACCGGCACAGGCAATTTGCTGGCCAATGGACAAAACGGCCTGCCCGGTGGGCGCGATGCCGCAGGCGGCGGCGGGGCGGGCGGGACGGTGGTGGTGTTGACCGGCTCCACCACGCCCAACGTCTCAGTTCAGTCCAATGGTGGCCAGGGCGGCAATACTGGCTGGAACGGATCTGGCGGCACTGCGGGCACCACACAGTTGCGGGCCGGCGAAACCCAGGGCCCCGGTGGTGGTGGCGGCGGCGGGGCGCTGATTCGCTCCAGCAATGCCACCTTGCCCGCGCCGCAACTCAATGGTGGCTTGTCAGGCGCGGTTTTTCCGGACAACAACACGGCGATCTTCAACGGCTACAACTCAGGTGCCGGTGGCGGCATCGCCACCACTGTCCCATTTGTGCCGACCATCCAGTCACTGGCGAGCAACTGCCTGCCGCAACTGCAAACCACCAAACGCACCACCACGCCACTGGTGTCCTTTCCGGCCAGCAACACGGCGGTCTACGTCATCACAATTTCCAACAGCGGTGGCGGCGGCGGCGCGGCCGGCGGTGTCACGGTGCGGGACACCTTTGATGCACCCTTCTCCTATACGCCGACCGTGGCGCCCTTGAATTCGATTGCCGTGAGTTACCTGGCCGGTGGCAGCGGCCCCGGCACGCCGGTGATCGGCAGTGGTACCCGCACACTGACCATCGGTACACCAGGCAGCAATTCGCTGGCCAACAGTTTTCTGGTGCCGGCCAATGCCACCATCAGTTTCACTGTCACGGCAGTGATCAATGGGC
>JAZKIK010000155.1:0-18534 GCA_040384925.1 Pseudomonadota bacterium
TCAAAGCGCCCTCGCCACAGTAATCGCCTGCCAGGGCCCCTGCGACTGGCCCAGGGCCGCTGACCAGTACCAGGCTGAGGTGTCGGTAAACCCCTTGCCGTTTTTGTCCACGATGCGTTCGCACACCCGCAGGCGCTGGCCTGACTTGCTGTTCTGGGCTTCAAAACAGCGCCACATCTGCTGCGCCGCATCCAGCTCCAGTTGCTGTGCGCTGATGTGGTAACCCAGGCCCTGATAACAGTCGGCTGCGGGGTGCAGCATGCGTGTGGCTTGGTTGACGTGGCGCAGCACCAGCACCTGCTGGCCGTCTGTCATGCGGCTCAATGTGCCGGGGAAACGCTGGGCAAAACGCTCTTCAACTTCACTCAGGGCCAGCGGGCGCAGGGGCTGGCCTTGCCAGTGGGCAGGCATCTCGGCTGCACTTTGTGCGGGTGGTGCTTCAGCAGGTGCACGGTTTGTGAAGACAAGCGGGCACAACATGCAGGCTGGCAGCAGGGCGGCCCACAGGGTTTTGTGCAGGGCGCGGTTGATAAAGGTGTTGTCAAACATGGCTGCCTGCTTTGGGTTTGTTGATGGCCATGACAAATGCAATTGCTACGCAAACCACAGCCAGTGCCACCAGGCCCACGGCCTCATGTGCCCAGCCGGGCAGGTGGTTGCCTGATGCCTCAGCCGCTACCAGCACGGTGTTGCGCACAATATTGGCCGCCAGTACCAGCATGCTGACGGCTGGCAGGCGGCTTAAAAAGCTGCGATTGCCGCGCCCCAGGTATAGACTGACGATGCAGGCCGTGAAATAACCGAGCCAGACCATCTGTACACCCGAGCAGGGCGCGTCAACCATGATGAGGTGGCCGTCTACCAGCAGGCTGCTGCCCTGGCGTTCCACCGTGTGGTTTGCCATCAGCAGCCAGCGGCTGGCTTCGGCGGTAAGCAGGCGCAGCGGGTATCCGGCGTAAAACTGCAGCGATGCCAGCAGGGGCAAAGACAGCACTGACAAACCCAGCACAGGCACCGTTGCCACGCTGGAGGGCAATACGGCAATCAGCCCGGCAGCCAGGCCCAGAATGGCTATCAGGGCGACCAGCAGCGCAGGCAATACACCCTGCAGCGCGGTTGCCAGCACAACTGCTGCCAAGGCACCTGCAAACCAGGCCAGGCGCGGTGCGGCACGCAGTTTTTTGTGATGCCGCCATACCAGCACGGCCAGAGCAGCCAGGGCCAGCAGGCCCAGAGGGTCGTCAGAGCGGTCCAGCATGCGCTGGCCCATCCACAGCCAGTTGGGCCACAAGGCGGCAGCCAGCAGCAGTGGCCAGACCCAGGTCGGGGCGGTGTCTATTCGTATACCCCAGCGCACAAAAAGGGGCGATGTCAGCAGCGCGGTGCGCAGCGTTGAAGTGCTGGTTTGAATCACGGTCATGAGCAACTCCCGAATCAGGCTGTGAAGCGGGCCGCATTGCCACCCTGGCTGTGCCGCAATCTGCGCTCCCGGCGCGCCATCAGGGCCAGCACTGACAGCAGCACCAGCACGGCGCCCCAGGTCGCGGGCTCGGGTGTGCCGGGCACTTCTGCGCCTATGGCCAGGTTGCTGACACCCTGCGGCAATGGCGAGGGCTGGTTGACGCTGGTGGCGTCTTGCGGCTGGGCGTTGCGCACCACCTTGTCAACTGCCAGAAAGCTGGTGTATTGCGTCAGCAAGTTGTACTGCAGGCTCAGCTCGGTGATGCGCTGGCGGTGCAGGTCGCTGCCTTCCAGCGCTTCCTGATCAGACAGGCTGCTTATGCGATGGCGTGCCCACAGGTAACGCAGCGCAGAGCTGTCTTGTGTGCTGGCCGCACTGCCTGTATTGACGGGCACGACATGGCGATAGGGGCCGGTGGCGCTATGGCCTTCTATTACCACCTGGCCATTTGCAGTGGGGCTGCGCCCTTCACGCCATTTGCCAAACACCACCACCGGGCGTTCACCCAGCACATCGGGCAGCTGGGCCGGTTCGACGTCGTACACGTCCAGACCTTCAAAACGTGCTTTGACGCTGGTCAGCACGGGTGAGTCAATCATCCTGCGAAAACGTTCGGCCTGGGCTTTGGCTTCAGACGGCTGGGTGATGATGAAGGGCTCACCCATGCCGGCGCGCGCCAGGCCTTCCATCAGGTGCCGGTTGACCGAGGAGCCAATGCCAAATGAAAAAACATTGGCCTGCGACAGATTGCGGCGCACCAGCTCAAAAGCCTCGCGCTCCACCGTCACATAACCATCCGTCACGAGCACCACGGTGCGCGACACATCGGCTGCCTTGGGTTCGGCATACACCCGCTGCAGGGCTGGCATCAGCTCGGTGCTGCCACCACCGCCCATTTCATCAATCGTGCGCAGGGCCTGTTCGATATTGGCCTGAGTAGCGGGCACCGACTGCGGGCTTAAAAAACGGTTGCTGCCTGAAAACAGCAGCACGTTAAAGGTGTCGCTGGGCCGCAGCGTGCCAATCAGCTCACGCATCAGCACCTTGGCCGTGTCGAGCGGAAAGCCATGCATGGAGCCCGAAATATCCACCACAAAAATATAGTCACGCGGGTTGATGGCCTGCGCAGCCACCTGTTTGGGCGGCTCTATCATGGCCAGAAAGAAGTTTTCACCGCCCGCCACATTGCCTTTGTAGAGCATCACACCCGATTCAATCCGCTCGCCAGCCAGCCGGTAGTCGAGAATGAAGTCGCGGTTATTCTGCGGTTTGTCGCTTTGCAGCAGGGACACGGCAGCACGTTCATCACCGTCCTTGCGCACATCAATATTGTGTGAGCGTGAAAACACCTCCTTGATGCCAATCGGCGTGGCCAGCCTGAGCTTGATGTCAAACCCGGCTGGTGACGCCTGCCCGGCGGGCAGGTAAGGCTGGCTGACCCATTGCGCCTGTGCCTGGCCAGACTGCGGGCTGTTGTAGCGCGGCCCGACCACGGTCGGGAAAACAAACTGGTAGTTGCCAGACTGCGGCACCAGCAGCTCGGTGTAGCGCAGCTCTACCTTCACGTCATCACCAGGCAGGATGTTGGCGACATTCATCTCAAATACATTGGGCAGTTGCTGCTCCAGCAGGGCGGCGGTTTTGCCTTCTTTTTTGGCGGTGTCGTATTCAATGCGCGCCTGCTGTTTTTCACGAATATTGGCCGTGATCAGCCTGTCAGCCAGCCGCACATTCATGCCGTAGACCGCAGCCCGTGTAGAGCCCGGAAAGACATAACGCGCCTCAATCGCCCGCTGGCCTTCGTTTTTGTAGTGCTGCGTGACGGTGACGTCGGCAATCACACCCGAAATCTGCACATCAACGCTGCTTGATTTGAGGGGCAGCGCGTCCACACCCGGCGAGTCGCTTTTGATAAGGAAAAACGGGCTTTCGGTCTTCTGGCGCGGCGGGGTGTCCTGCCTGTTCCTGTCCTGCGCATGAACCGGGCTGATTGTCAGTGTGACAAAACAGGCGGTAGCCAGGCTGGCCGTAGCCGCCCAGAGCCAGCGGGCGGCGGTGGCGTTTTTATGGGTGTTGTGATGAAGCGGCAAGTCCATGATGTGTCCCTGGTGAAGTGCGGCAGTGCACAAAACCAAGCATCGCGGACGGGTGGGGAGGCAGTTTGAAGCGTATGGGAAGCTTTCATGAAGTCGGCGTGAAAGGTTTGGCCCTGCCCCCGGTCTGGGGTTTACATCCAGAAACAAGCGGCACACAGGGGACAGTCTGGCGCGCCCGTGCAAGTTGCCTGAAGGCCGACATCCTACGCTTGGGTCGTCTGAGGGGCTCTGTTTTGACATGACGCGGGCCTTGACGGCAGCAGTACTGGCATCAACCGGTACTGCGGGGCATTTTCAAAAACAGCAGGAGACAAACATGAGCATTCGACAGATTTCGCTGGGCATGGTGGCGGGCGCAGTGGCCGCCACTGCCTGGGCGCAGACAACCCGCAGCGTGGCCGCAATGCCGCTGGAGCCCATCGTTATTGGTGCCATCAGCACGCTGACAGGCGGGCCGGACTTTGCATCGCCAGGGCTGGCGGCCAAGGCGGTGTTTGACAGTGTCAACGCGGCAGGCGGCATCCAGAAACGAAAACTGGTGTTTGTCCTGGAAGACGATCAGGGCAAGCCGGCCGCTGCAGCAGAGGCTGCGGCGCGGCTGATCAATGCGGCAAAGGTGGTGGCGTTGGCGGGCGGAGTGAGTTTTCTGGAGTGTTCGGTCAATGCGCGTACCTACGAGCAGGCCGGCCTTGCTTCTATTCCTGCCTTGGGGCTGGACAACAATTGCTTCAACACGCCGATGATTGCGCCTGTCAATACTGGCCCTTACATGCAACTCAGGCTGGCGATGCACTACGTCACCGACAAGCTTTATAAAAAGCGGCTGTGTGTGCTGCGTCTTGGCACACCTGCCAATGTGCAGAAGGCCCTGGACGGTGTTGTGCAGGAATGGTCGGATAAGACAGGCAACAAACCGATGCTTGATGAGCGCAACATTCAGCCTGGGGACAGCCCTGAGCCTTATTTCAAAAAAGCTGTACAAGCGGGTTGCGAGGCGATTGTGTTTGGCGGTACGGAAGATTTTTCGGTGCGCTATGCAGTTGCAGGCAAAAAAATCATGCCAGGAAACATTCCGCTGGTGTTTCAGGGTGCGGTTTACACCAGCCAGGCCGCCGAGACCTTGGGGCGCGATGGCAACGGCATTTATGCGATGTCGGAGTTCGAGCCCTGGTCCAGCCGTTCCGGCCAGTTGAGCCATTGGCGTAATTTGATGCTTGCCAACAATGTTTCGCTGACTTCTTCCTCGCAGGGTGGTTATCTGGCAGCGCAGATTCTGGTGAACGCGATGCGCAGCATCAAGGGTGAGATCAGCCGCGAATCGGTGACACTGGCCTTGCAGCAGATGCCGCCCAACGAATTCCCCATGCTGGGCATGCCTTTTTCCTTTGGTGTGGGCCGGGCACATCATCCCAACCAGGCGGCGATTCCGGTGCAGTTGCTTGATGGCCGCTGGCGTATTGCCCACCATGAATGGCTCAAGCCCTCAGGCTCTGGTGCGCTTGCGCCGTGAGCCGGGCGGGACTGGTTTGCCGCCTCGCCGTCCTCCGGTTCAGACGTCAGCAATCCAGTTGCCGTGAAAACCAAGCGGTACACGGTGGTCGAGTTTGATGCGGGCTACCGGCTCGCCGTCCAGGTCTGCAGCTTCATGGATCACCATTTCGCTGGTATTGCGCATCGGGTCCCACCACACGGACATGAGCCAGCCCTCGTCTTCCGCAATGGCGCCGGGTTTGGGCACAAAAATCGGCTCGCCCGGAATCATGTCGTAGCCTGAGGAAAGATGCTGGAAGCTGCTGTTGCCAGTCTGGTAGTCGTGTTTGACCAGGCAGTTGAAGCCACGTGTCTGCGGGCCGGGCGCATGAATGCCAGCCATGTAGCCATAACGCTGGGGTGTGCCCATGATGGTTTCGTTGGGCCGCACAAACTCTGCATTGAAGTCTCCAATGCGGCTGCTGTTGACCTGACCAGTGGCCAGATCAATGGTGATGCGGTGCAGCTCGGGGCCAGAAAACGGGGATGGTTCGTTGATCAGCGGAAATGGAAAGAAGTTTTCCACAAGACCGGTAAAACTTGGCTGCACCGTACGTGTGACTGACGCATCAATGATGATTTTGTCTGCCGCTTCGTGGGCATTGAGGTAGTGGCCGAGGGTAAAGGACGCATCGGTGCCAAACCAGCGCCCCTGGCCGGTCCGGCGATTGACCAGCAGCACCTGCGTGTTGGCTTCGTGGTCAAAACTCAGTGCGCTGCGCCCCATCGGAATCAGCTCTGGTGCAAAAGGACGTGTACGTATCGGCCCGAAGATGAAGACGTAAAAATTTTCGGTGAAGATGAAATCATGAATCCAGGGCCTGAAAGGCAAGGCAAGGCGGTGGCGCGACAGCACCTGCCCCTGCATGTCGGTGGCGAAACATTCCAGTGTCTGGGTTTCGTTGTCGTGTGTATAAAACAGCATTTCGCTGGCACGAAAGTCGGTATGGGGATGCGCCGTCAGCATGGAACCGGGCTGGTCGCCGAAGTCGAACTTGCCCAAGGTTTTGAGCTTGTGGGCGTCAAGCTCCCAGTAAAAATTATCCACCTCGTGCATGGTCAGCACCCGGCCGCCTATGGAAATGACATTGATGCCGGCAACTGTCTTGATGGAGGGGGCGCCTTCTGGCAGGGCCTGCTGTGGCACGGACGAGTGGCCGCTGATGCCGTTGTAAAGCGCGCGCCCGGCTGCCCGTTCGGCCTTCAGGCCATCGGTTTCGACCAAGCGGTTGCAATAACTGGCCTTGCCATCCTTGAGCCGGAAGGCATGCACCATGCCGTCGCCGTCAAACCAGTGAAAGTGGTCCACATCCAGCGGGCGGAAATGCTGGTTGGAGCCGGTGCGGTAGAGCGCGCCGTTCAGCTCGCGCGGGATGGTACCTTCCACATGCAGGTCGGCAATCACATATTCAGTGACCAGCGGCTCGTAGGGCCCCTGGAGAAAAGGGTTCTGGGTAGTCCACATGATTTGTTTTTTCTGTTGAAAGCGTGGGTTCGTTAATCAATGAATGAGGTTTCAGAACGGATAGTGGCGCGGCGAGGTCTGCAAGGTGACCCAGCGCAAGTCGGTAAAGGCGGCTATGCCTGACTGGCCGCCAAAGTGGCCGATGCCGCTGTTCTTGACGCCGCCAAAGTGCATCTGCGGCTCGTCATGCACAGTGGGGCCATTGATGTGGCAAATGCCCGATTCGATGCGCTGGGCAACTGCTAGGGCGCGGGCTGTGTCGCGGCTGAAGACGGCGGCCGACAGACCGTACTCGTTGTCATTGGCGCAATGAATCGCTTCATCTGCGCCCCTGACCCGTACGATGCCCTTGACCGGGCCAAAGGACTCTTCGCTGTAGATTTTCATGGCCGGGGACACATGGTCCAGCAGGGTCGGCACCATCAGGGTGGTGGAGGCCTTGCCGCCGCACAGCAGCGTGGCACCCTGGGCCAGCGCATCGTCAATCAGTGCGTTGCAACGGTGTACGGTTGCCATGTCGATGACTGCGGCAATCGGTGAATCACTGGTGGCGGGCTGGAGCTTGCTGGCCTTTGCCACCAGCTTTTCCACAAATTCGGTGGCCACAGCTTCGTCCACGATGATGCGTTCAGTGGACATGCAGATCTGGCCTGAATGCAAAAAGGCACCAAACGCTGCGGCCTCTGCGGCCTGCTCAAGGTCTGCATCGTCCAGCACCACAAACGGTGCCTTGCCGCCCAGCTCCAGCAGGGCCGGTTTGAGATGCTGGGCGCACAGCAGTGCGATGATCTTGCCGACTTTGGTCGAGCCGGTAAAGTTGACGCGCCGCACCGCCTTGTGTGCGACCATGGCCTCCACCACGCCAGCTGCGTCTTGAGGGGCATGCGTGATGAAGTTCACCACACCGGCAGGAAAGCCAGCCCGCTCGAAGGCATCAACAATCATGCGGTGTGTGCCCGGGCAGAGTTCCGAGCCTTTCAGTATGACTGTGTTGCCACAGGCCAGCGGCACGGCAATGGCCCGCACACCCAGGATGACGGGCGCATTCCAGGGTGCGATGCCCAGCACCACGCCGGCTGCCTGGCGCAGGGCCAGGGAGACATTGCCGGGCACATCCGAAGGAATCACTTCGCCGGAAATCTGGGTGGTGATTGCAGCAGCCTCGCGCACCATGCCAGCGGCAGCCATGACATTGAAGCCGGCCCACAAGGCGCTGGCACCGGTCTCTTGCATCATGGTCTTGATGATGGCGGGCGCTGCGGACTGCAGCTCGTTGGCTGCCTTGTTGAGCAGTGCCCGGCGCTCGCCGGGGCCGGTGGCTGACCAGGCGACAAAGGCTCGGCTGGCGGCTTCGACGGCCTGCTGGGCATCCTGCGGGGAAGCGGCAGCGGCTGTGGACACCAGCTCGCCCGTGACCGGGTTGCGGCGCTCGAAAGTGCGGCCCTCGTGGGCTGCGATGTTCTTGCTGTTGATATGCAATTCAATGGTGTTCATGACAAGGTTCCGTAGGCAATGCGCTGTAGACGCGAAATGGGGTGGGCAGGGCAGGGCAGGTCGGGTGCAGCACTGCTCAGGTCGGCACGGCTGCTTCCTGCTGAGCGGGTCGCTGCCCAGGGCTGCGAAGCATGATGGCCAGCAGCAGGCCGGCTGCCATGCAGCCCAGGGCAAAGGGCAGGATGGTGGTGATGCCCATGGCCTTGGCCAGGCCACCGGCAATGGCCGGTGCAATCGCGCCGCCCACAATCTCGCCAGCACCCACGATGAAACCCGTGGCGGTCGAGACATGTTGCGGCGGCACGTTGTCGGCCGTGACCGAATGCACCATGGCGATGGCACCTGAAACAAAGGCTGCCGCCAGAAACATCAGCAGTGACAGGCGCAGCGGATCTGCCCCTGTCTGCATCAGCAGCCAGGTCGGCAGCATGGCCAGGGCCAGACAGCTGACGATCATTTTTTTCCGGCCCCAGCGGTCCGACAGGGCCGGAAACACCAGCATGCCGGCCGCGCCACCAAGGCCAAGACTGGACATCAGCAAGCCCATCTGATTGAGCCCCAGGTGAAGATGGTCGGATAAATAGCTGGGCATCAGGGAGCCGAAGATCACCACCGGTGCCAGCCAGAAACAAAAGCCAAGGCTGCACAAGGCCACATTGGGGTAGGCCAGCACGGTGCGCAGTGGTACCTGTTTGCTTGCTGCGTGCTTGGCCAGTGGTTTGGGTTGCTGCTGCGTGCTTGGCCTTTTGAAGATGAGCCAGGCGCAAAGCAGCCCTGGCAGGGCTGTGACAGCAAACACCCAGCGCCAGGAGGGAAGCAGCTGCAACAGCAGGATGGCCAGCATGGGTGCCAGCGCACTGCCTACCAGCGGTGCCATCAGTTGCTGAAGGCCGGTGTTGCGGCCAACCCGACCTGCGGGGCTGGCATCGACCACTGCCGCGATGCTGGCCGGTACAAAAGCGCCTTCAAATATGCCCATCACTGCCCGGATCAGCAGCAGGCTGCCCAGCCCCATGGCCAGACCGGTCAGGCCGCACAGTACTGAAAATACCAGCACCGAGGTGACCAGGATGCCGCGCCTGCCAAGCCGGTCTGACAGGCGCCCAAACACCATGGACGACAGGCCCCAGGTGAGCGCTACAGCCGCCGAGATCAGGCCAATGTCCTGGTAGTCCAGTCCCAGTTCCCTGGCCATGACTGGAAACAGCGGGTACATGATGAAGCGGTCAAGGTTGACGAGCGCAAAACCAAATGCCATGAGCGCGAGGGTTTTTAACTCTTGCGGAGGTGACTTGGCCGGGTCAGGAGGTGATATGTGCAGGGGCGGGCTGTTGGTCATGGTGGTCTTGCAGGCGCTGGTTGGTCGGGTGGGTGTGATGGCTGGGCAGGCTTAAAAATTGATGACCATGCGCGCCTGCACCTTCAGCGGCGAGGCGGCCCGGTTGCGCGCCATGCTTTCGCTATAGGCGTTGATCCACAGGGCCTGCTTGGGGCTGATGCGCCACATCAGCCCAGGGCCTATGCCCAGCACCCGCTCGCGCGAATCAGCCAGCCGTGTGCCGTTGGCCCGGCTGTCTGAGAGCTGCTGGAAAAAGTAGCCGTTGATGCCCACGCTGAGGTCGGGCGTGACCGAATACGAGGTGGCAAAGTTGACCCAGGCTGCGTCACCGGCCTGCGTGCTCGTGACCGGCTTGCCGTTGAATGGCGCTGGGTTGCTGGAGGCGGGTTTGTTGTTCTTGAAGTTGTAGAGGTAATGCAGGCGCCAGCTGACTTCCCAGCGCGGTGCGGGGAAAAATGTCGCTGCCCAGTACGGGTTGAAAGAGGCATGGCCAGAGCCCTGGTTGATGTCCACGTTCTGGTCGTAGCGACCGGTAGGCAGCATGGCTGCGGCTGCAAAGCGCTGCACAAACACTGGTTTGCCCTCGGCATTCATGACGGGTTCGCCCTGCAGCGATGCTTCCAGCGTGATGTCACCGGCACCGGTGCCACCATCCTTGAGTGCTGGCCCCGGCCCAAAACTGGAGTCCAGTGACACTACCGGAAGAATCGCCATGACAGCTGGCCGCCAGCCGCCAATCGACGTCGGCATGGCATAGGTCAGCTGGTTGAGCCAGACCGTGCTGTTGATTTTGGGATTGTTGAACACCGGGCTGGCCTTGCCATTGGCGTCCACAATTTTGTTGGCGCTTGAATGCTGGATGGTGCTTAAACCGGTCCAGCCGGGAGGGCCTGAAAAGCCGTCATAAAAGCTGGTGTTGCCAAGGTTCAGTCCGCCGGGCTGGCTGACTGCTGGTGTCTGGGCCATGGCATGGCCGGCCAGCAGGGTCAAAAAGGCAGTGCCGGCAAACCTTGCCAGGCGGCGGGGTGCGAGGTGTGATTTCATTTAGGGTTTGTCTCCATGGCCTGCCTGCACCGTGCGAAAGTGTGGTGTGGCAGATGAGCTGAAGCGTAAAAGCCAGGCCGCCGCCAGACTTGCCTGCAGATGCCAGACTTGGCCGGATGCGTCATGGCGTCCTGATGGCTAACCCTTAGAACGTGAACACGTTCCAAGGACCTGTCATGCACAAATTTCACCGCCGTGCATGGCTGTCTCACCGGCTGAGAAAATGACTTGTAGCTTTGGCGTGAAGCGTCTTAATATGGCTGACCACACCCAGAAATAGAAAACAGGCAAGACATGATTCCCTACACCATGGTTTCCAGGGAAGGTTATATGTGCGCCGCTTCTGCGCAGACTTGGGAAACGGCCATTCACACCGGTATCAGCCGCATGCCTGTTGAGCAGCGGCACCAGGACGTCATGCATATCGAACCCGTGGGTGAGCAGGGCCTGCGTGGCCAAATCGACTATGGTGATCTGGCGGGGATGGGCCTGTGCCGCATGACCGTCAGCCCACACCGGTTTCGGCGCGCCTTGCGCAAGGACGCGTCTCTGGCCACCAGTCCCCTGATTCTGGTCATCCAGGTCAGGCATTCAAGTTATTTCGAGCAGCGCGAACGCCGCGGCATGTTGAGTCCTGGCGACTGGTGCCTGCTTGATACTTATTGGCCCTTTGGCTGGAACAGCCTGTCAGGTTGCGAGCAGATCATCATGCGCCTTCAGCGGCCCGCAGATCCGGCACTGGCCGACCTGATGGTGCGAGGCATTGCACGCCGCTGTGACAGCAAGACGGGTGCAGCGCGCATTCTGCACACCATGGTGGAAGAGGTGATGGGCCAGTTGCACCACCTGGCTCCCTACAGTGCCAAAGGCCTGGCGGGTAGCATCACCGCCACCGCCTGGCATGCGCTGCAGGAGCAACTGGAGGCACCGGCCCCCATGCTGCCGCGCGACATCCAGTGCGGCCGGCTCAAGGACTGGATCGAGACACGGCTTGCCGAGCCCGATCTGTCAGTTCAAACCATAGCCCAGGGCTGCGGCATGTCGGCCCGCAGTGTTCACCGCGTCTTTTCAAGCGACGCGGCCGGTTCGGTCTCCAACTACCTTTGGCAGCGACGTGTGGTGCTGTGCGCGGCTGCACTTAAAAACCCGGCAGAAGCGCACCGGTCCATCACCGACATCGCCCTTTCCTGGGGTTTCTCAAGCTCCTCACATTTCAGCCGGGTGTTCAGAAGCCAGCTGGGCATGTCGCCACGCAGCTACCGGGCAGAGGCTGGTGACCTGTCGGCCTGCATGACGGCCAAAGCTGAGCGGCAAGCCCTGCATACATAAAAACAGGTGGTAGTGACGGTAGTGACAGCGTAGCGAGCGGGGCAGACACAGAGATGATCTTGCGTGTTTGTGAAGGCGATGTGAAAGAAGAAGCAAACACCTTCTCACAAAATCAGGTCTGCCGGTGCCAGTGCGGGCGCGCCCATCAGCTGGATTGCAAATTCGGCGTCCAGATCTGCATTGACGTTGGCGTACAGCATGCCGGTTTCTGGGTCATAGCGTATCTGGCTTGCAGCTGTAATTTCTGCGTTGCCGACGAAGGTAAATGCCTGATGGCCTGCAAGGCTGTTGTCGGCGTCCAGGCTGGCGAGGTCTATCCGGTCGCCTTGTGCCGGGTTGAAGTCGGCAATGAGGTCCCACGCAGAAGCGGCAAACAGGGAGTCATCCAGCGCGTCGTAGTCAAACCGGTCAGCGCCCAGGCCGCCTTCAAGACTGTCCTGCCCCTGGCCGCCCCGCAGCACGTCGTTGCCGCGGCCGCCAGTCAAGGTGTCGTTGTTGGCTGCGCCCAGCAGGGTGTCCTTGCCCATGCCGCCGTCGATGTTGTTGGCTCTTGTGCTGCCGGTGAGTTTGTCCTGGTATTTGGAGCCCTCAAGGTTTTCAAAGTACAAGAGCAAATCCAGGCCCGAAGCCCCGGTGGCGCTACGGCTGTTCAGCGATGCGTTCACGCTGGCACTTGCAAAGGCAAAAGAAGCTGTGTCATTGCCATTTGCACCGTTCAGTATGTTGTTGCCCTGGCCAGCGTAGATGACGTTGTCCAGTTCATTGCCCGTGCCATTGGCTGTGCCGGTGTTGGTGATGCGAAGGTTTTCAACATCGGGTGGCAGAAAGTAGAATTTCACCTCGCTGAAAACCGTGTCAATGCCGCCGTCAATCAGCTCTGTGACCTGATCGTTGGTGTCGTCAACGGTGTAACGGTCATCACCTGCCCCGCCTTCCATGGTGTCAACCCCGCCAGCGCCATTGAGGATGTCGTCGCCGTCATTGCCCACCAGCTGGTTGGCGCGGCCGGACCCAACCAGTGTGTCGTCAAAATTGGAACCGTTGACATGTTCAATGTTTTGCAGGCTGTCTGTGCCAGCGCCGCCACTGGCGTGGGCCGTGGTGCCTGCCAGCCTGACCAGCACTGCACTGGCGGCGCTGGAATAATCCACGGTGTCTGAGCCGGTGCCGCCATCCAGTGTGTCGTCGCCAATACCTCCGGTCAGGCTGTCATTGCCGTCAAGGCCGCTCAGGCTGTCGTTGCCGCCCAGCCCTTCAAGTGCGTTGCCTGCCGCGTTGCCTTGCAGAACGTCGTCTGAAACCGTGCCCACCAGCGGGAGATCTGTCAGCGTGAGCCGATACGAACCGGTCTGCAAAACGCCATAGGCGCTGACCGACAAATAGTGAATGCCGCTGGTGCTGGCCTGAAAAACCATCAGCGAGTTGAGACCTGTTCCGTCGTCATCGTTTTCCGTCAGGATCACACCGGCGCTGTCACGAAGCTGCAGGTAGGTATCCAGAAGTGTGCCTGCCCTGGTATCGCGTCCCTCGGCATCAATCTGGTAAGTCTGGCCCGCTGTGAGCATGACGCTATACCAGTCACTGTCCTGGCCGGTTTCAATGTTCCCGGAGACGGATGCATTGACAGGCAGCGTCCCCTTGGTTGCCGTTGAAGCCGCATAGTCGTCTGCGGCAATTCCGGTCGCTGTCAGGAGGATGTTCTGAAGCCGCAAGGTGACCGGATACGACAGGTAGGACGGATTGGACATTCGGGCTCTCTGGCTCTTTGGTTGATGTTGGTCCGGCTGCTTCAAGACAGTTTATGGGCGGAAGGGGCCTTGCTTGCAGATGTGTCGGGGCTGGAATAAATAGTTGGTGAGTCATCGTCGTCAAACGTGCAAGATGCAAGATATGTGCAAATTCCCATCATGAATGGAGGTTTTGGTGATATTTTTGGCAATCACTCCAGATGGTTTGCGTCTGGCGCACGATGCTGTGGGTTTCCCAGGCCTTTGTGCTGATTCACAGCGGCCAGTCCATCCGCAGACGAGCCGACCTGCATCTGCACGTTTTTGTGATCCAGCGACGCTGGCAAAAAGCCTGGCTGTATTGCGTGCTGGGAGTCAAGAATATCGTGTTTGTTTTTTACCGCGCAGGACGCAGGGTATTGGGTTTGTAGTTGCTGCAGATGCCGGTACTGATTGCGCAAAAGGCATGGTTGGCAATCAAACTGACTCTCGTGTGAGGTGTGGGTGAAGCCGCCTTCACCAGCACTTCTCAGTCGCTTGCAATGATCGGCTTCCCCACACAGCCGCACAAGCCGACATGCCAAAACCGCTTTCACCTCAGCTGCAAAAATTCGCACGACTGGCCTTGATCGGCCTTGTTTTGCTGATGTTGCTGGCTGCAGCCATCTTCAGCTTCAATGCGTTCAGTACCTGGCAGCTTCGGCAAAAAGTCATGGCTACGCCCGCAGCACAGGCGCAGTTGCTGGGTTCACGTTTTATCGTTGGATATGAGGATGCTGGTGAGGTGACTGAACTTGCCCGACGCGGACTGATTGCCGGGGTTTTTGTGACGGCACGCAATGCAAAAAACAAGTCAGCTGAAGTTTTGCAGAGGGAAATTGCGCAGATGCAGGCGGTGCGCCGGTCTGCGGGTTTGCCTGCGCTGATGGTTGCGACGGATCAGGAGGGGGGTGACGTTTCGCGGCTTTCACCACCGCTGGCACGGCAGCCGGCTTTGTCATCGCTGGTGGCTGGTGCTACGCTGTCCGGCCTGCAGGCGCAAGCTTTTGACTATGGTGTGGTGCAAGGCCAGGCACTGGCATCACTGGGTGTGAACATTAACTTCAGCCCGGTGGTTGACATCAAAAGCGGGCGCGCGCTGAGTCCGCTGGATTTGTTCAGCCGCATCAACAACCGGGCCATCTCTGGAGACCCTGAAATGGTAAGCAGTGTGGCTGCGGCCTATAGTCGTGGCCTGGCATCGGCCGGGGTGCTGGCCACGCTCAAGCATTTTCCGGGGCTGGGCGAAGTGGCGGCTGATACCCACCTGTTTTCTGCGCAGTTGAATACGCCGGTAGCGACCCTGCAGCATCGCGACTGGCTGCCGTTTCGCCGGGTGCTGGCGCAGAGCGATGCGTTGATGATGTTGGGACATGTGAGTTTGCCGGAGCTTGATTCGGTTTATCCTGCTTCGCTGTCGCACAAGGTGGTGCAGGGTGTCATTCGCAAGGACTGGGGGCATGACGGTGTTCTGGTCAGTGATGACCTGACGATGCGTGCTGCGCAGCTTTACGGCACATGTGGCGCAACGCTTGCGGCGCTCAATGCCGGGGTCGATCTGCTGCTGCTGGCTTATGACCATGGTCAGTTTTATGAGGCCATGCAGTGTGCCCTTGATGCCCTGAACGCCGGGCAGCTTGATTCGACATTGATGACTGGTAGCCAGCAACGCCTGGTGCGATTTAAGCAGCGTTTCAGCCAGCGGCAAGCGGCAGCGAAAGTGTTGCAATCGCCCCTTTTTCAGGCGCATTGACCAGATCGATGCGCCCGTGGTGAAGCGAGGCAATCTCCCTGACAAAGGCCAGGCCCAGCCCGGTGCTTTTTTTGCGCGAATGGGGACGGGCAAGGGAATAGAATTTTTCAAATACCTTGCCCATCGCGTAGTCGGGAATGCCTGGCCCCTGGTCCTGCACCTGGATGCGGGCGATGCGGGTGCCGGCCTTCAGTGACAGGCGGACCTTGCCGCCCTGGTCTGAAAAGTCAATCGCGTTGTCCAGCAGGTTGCTGATGGCGCGGCGCAGCAAAAAGGCGTCGCCTTCAACCTGGGCGTCCTCGGGAGCATGCACTTCAATGCTGATGCCGCGCAGACGGGCGCTGTCCTGGGCGGTGCTGCTGATGTCTTCGAGCAGGGGTTTGAGGGCAAGCAGGCTGACCGTGTCGAGCGAACGGCGTGTTTCCAGCGCGGTCAGTTCCATCATGCGGTCGACCATTTCCTGGATGCGGCCAGCCTCGCGCGTGATGTTGGCCAGAAAACGCTGGCGTTCGGCTTGCGGCATGCCGGGCTCCTGCAGCAGCTCGGCGGCACCGCGAATCGCCGACAAGGGGCTTTTGACTTCATGTGTCAGTGTCTGCACATAGTCGGCGACGTAATTGCGCCCGGCTAGGGCGTCGCGCATCTCGTCGTAGGCCGCGCCAATCACACCCAGTGCCCGGCGACCCAGGCGCGGCAGGTTCAGCGAACGCTGGGCGCGCACATAACGCACATAGTCGGCAATCAGGCCAAAAGGCCGCACCAGCCAGACCGACACAATCACCGCCAGCAGCAGCACGGCAAACACCGACACCAGGCCAAAAACCAGGGTTTTTTCACGCGCGGCAGACACAAACTGGCCAAAACTGGTGACGGGTTTGCCCACGCTGGCCACACCAATGATCTCGTTGTTCCAGCGAATGGGTGCGCCCACATACATGACCGATGTGGCCGGGTCATCGGCCACATCGGGTGTGGTGCGTGCACCGTAGTTGCCGCGCAGGGTGTAGTTGACGTCACGCCATTGCGAAAAGTCGGCGCCCACGGTTTTGCCCAGCGAGTCAAACAGCACCCGGCCCTGGCGGTCAACCACATAGGCGCGCAGTTCGACCCTGGTTTTGGTGACGGAATAGATTTGCGACAGAAAATTTCGTGCATAAAGCGACTTGAACAGCGGTTCCAGCCGGGCGGTGTCAATCGCACCGTCACGCACGTCCTGTTCGATCAGCGTGGCCATCAGATGGGCGCTTTCAACCAGCGACTCTTCGGCAGATTCGCGGTAACGCGGGTCTATGTCGGCCACCACGCGGTACAGCATGAAGGCGATGCCTGCTGCGTAAATCAGCAGGATGCCGATGAAGATTCGGTTGCGCCTGGTCACGCGGCGGGCAGGTCTTCGCTCAGCGCATAACCCGAGCCGCGTGATGTGCGTATTGCTTCGGCATTCGGAGCAATTGCTTTGAGTTTTGCGCGCAGGGTCTTGATGTGGGCGTCAATGGTGCGGTCCAGGCTGCCGCTGCCGTCTGTCCAGACCTTGGCAAACAGCTCGTCACGGGTAAAAACGCGGCCGGGTTTTAACACCAGCAGGCGCAATATGCCGTATTCATAACGCGAGAGTTCCAGCACACAGCCATAAAAACGGATCTGGCGGCGTTCTTCGTCAAGCGCAAAAGGGGTGGTGACCAGGTTTGCGCTTGCTTGCGTTGCGGTGATTGGCTGAGGCAGCTCTGCAGCAGCAGGCCGCACGCTGCGCCGCAAAATGCCGCGTACCCGCGCCACCAGTTCACGCGGTGAAAACGGTTTGGCGATGTAGTCGTCAGCACCGAGTTCGAGCCCGACCACACGGTCAATTTCGTCGCTGCGGGCAGTGAGAAAAAGCATGGGCATCTGCGCACCACCAGGCAGGTTTTGCAGGCGTTTGAAGAGCTCGAAACCATTGAGGTCAGGCAGACCAACATCCAGAATCACCAGCGCAGGCGGCGTGGCAGCAAACTCATGCAGTGCCTGCTGGGCCGTGCTGCACCATACTGGCGTAAAACCATCGGTGTTCAGCACATATTGAATCGTGTCGGCAATGCCGGATTCGTCTTCAACAAGCAGGATTCGGGGCTTTTCAAGCATGGGGCTTATGGTAGCTGCTGGGTTTTTGAAGGCGCATCGGCCCGCTTGGCCTCAAACTGCCTTTGTACCAAACATCTGCTGTAAAAAAGGCAAGCAAGGCCAAACAAGCCCTGCTAACCCATATCAGCGGAGGTATCCAGCTATCAGGAAATAATCAGGCGGCTTCAGCAAGTACCGGATAGTCCGTATAACCCTTGGTGCCGCCGCCGTAAAACGTGGCTTGTTCGGGGGTGTTGAGCGGGGCGCTGGCGTGCAGGCGCTCGACCAGGTCAGGGTTGGCAATATAGGGTTTGCCGAAGGCGACCAGATCGGCACCGTCTGCCACGGCTTTTTCGGCCAGTGATTTGTTGTAGCCATTGTTGACCATCCAGGCACCTCTGCCGCCGGCCTCGCGATATGCAGCTTTCAACGCCTTGTAGTCAAACGGGCGGTCTGGCAGTTCGCGCGGCCCGCCGGTGGCACCTTCGATGATGTGGATGTAGGCCAGGTTCATGGTGGCAAGGTGGCGCACCACGTAGTCGAACAGGGCTTGCGGGTCGCTGTCGAAAGCATCGTTGGCGGGTGTGACGGGTGACAGGCGAATGCCGGTTTTGCCGCCGCCAATCGCGTCGACGATGGCGCGGGTGACTTCCAGCAGCAGGCGGGCGCGGTTTTTGATGCTGCCGCCGTAGTCGTCGCTGC
The DNA here is from genome assembly GCA_040384925.1 of Pseudomonadota bacterium. Classification (GTDB taxonomy): domain Bacteria; phylum Pseudomonadota; class Gammaproteobacteria; order Burkholderiales; family Burkholderiaceae_C; genus Polaromonas. The sequence goes on from JAZKIK010000155.1 coordinate 18,078, forward strand.
GTTTGTTGCTGCCGTCTTTGAGAAACTGGTCCAGCAGGTAACCGTTGGCACCGTGGATTTCAACACCGTCGAACCCTGCGGTTTCGACTGCGCTGCGGGCGGCGACCTGGTAGCTGTGGACGATGCCGGGCAACTCTTCAAGCTCAAGTGCGCGTGGTTCGGAGGTGGCGGTAAAGGTCGGCACACCATCCTTGATCAGCACGGTTTTGGTTTTGGCAGTGATGGCCGAGGGTGCAACCGGTGCCTGTTTGCCGGGCTGCAGCTCAGTATGCGAGACACGGCCCACATGCCAGAGCTGCACCACAATCTTGCCGCCGGCTTCATGCACGGCACTGGTCACACGTTTCCAGCCGTCGAGCTGTTCAGTGCCGTACAGGCCGGGCACGTCGGCATAACCCTGGCCCTGGTGGCTGATGGCGGTGGCTTCGGTGATCAGCAGGCCGGCACTGGCGCGCTG
>JAZKIK010000156.1:0-1571 GCA_040384925.1 Pseudomonadota bacterium
GCATCCACTTCAGCGGCCAGCGCCAGCACCTTGTCCAGTTGCTCGGCGGCGCCGGCGTACCAGGTGTTGTTCAGGCACCCCGTTACTGCCAATTGGGCCAGTGCCTGCCGGGGTTGCAGATGGTAAGCAGCGCCACCGGCTTCATTCACCATATTGGCCGCAGGAAGAACCCGGCTTTTTGACGTTTGAAACAGTTGTGTGTTGGCCATGTTGTTTTCCCCTTGTTGCATTGATTGCTTGTTGATGCATCAAACATTGCAGGGGCTGTGCCAGCTTTATCAAGCTGATCCAAGAATCCTCATAAGTCATTGTTTTAAAACAATTAAATAATTTCTATCCTGAAAAATAACAACATTAAACTAGAAAAACTTTGATCATTTTTATACTCATAGCTAGTAAACTAGCCAAATGAACATCAGAAAAAAAGTAGTCCAGGGTTTCCTCGGCACCCAGCTTGATTCAGGCAGCAGTGCCGCACGCTGGGAAAGGTGGCGGCCCACGGTTTCGCTGGCGCAGCATGATGATTTGCTGATTGACCGGCTGGAGCTGTTGCACGATGTGCGTTACACAGCCATGGCGCATCAGGTGCGGGACGACTTTTTGCAGCTGTCGCCGGGCACCGAGGTGAAGCTGGTCGAGATGAACTTTGCCAACCCCTGGGACTTTGGTGAGGTGTATGGCGGGCTTTATGACTGGGTCAGCGGCTACAGCTTTGATACCGAACATGAGGAATACTGGACACACATCACCACCGGCACCCACGTTGCACAAATCTGCCTGTTTTTGCTGGTGGAAGCTCGTTTTATTCCCGGTGTGCTGCTGCAGTCAGCCCCACCGCGTGGTCGCCAGGGCAAGGGGCCGGGCAGTTTTGAGCTGATAGACCTGGACTTGTCGCGTTATGACGCCATCAACACCCGGCTGCAGGTGGCGCGGCAGGATGCGGTGTCTTTTCTCAAAAGCGGCATCGCCACTCGCAACAGCCGCTTCAACCTGCTGATTGAAGAAATTGAAAACGTGGCGGTGCGCAGCAAGGCACCCATGCTGCTGACCGGGCCCACCGGCGCAGGCAAATCCATGCTTGCGCGGCGCATTTTTGAGCTGAAAAAGGCGCGCCATCAAATTACTGGTGATTTTGTCGATGTCAACTGCGCCACCTTGCGGGGCGATGGTGCGGCTTCCACCCTGTTTGGCCACAAAAAAGGTTCGTTTACCGGTGCCACCACAGACCGCCCCGGCCTGCTGCGCAGTGCCGACAAGGGCCTGCTGTTTCTGGATGAAATTGGCGAGCTGGGCCTGGACGAGCAGGCCATGCTGCTCAAGGCAATTGAAGACAAACGGTTTTTGCCCGTCGGTGCCGACAGGGAGGTGGAAAGCAATTTCCAGCTGATAGGTGGCACCAACCGCGACTTGCGCTTTGAGATCAGCGCCGGGCGCTTTCGGGAAGACCTGTTTGCGCGCATCAACTTATGGACTTACACCCTGCCCAGCCTGGCGCAGCGGCGTGAAGACATTGAACCCAACATCGACCACCAGTTGCTGCAGGCCGCCCAGGACCTGGGCAAACAGGTGCG
>JAZKIK010000157.1:0-3681 GCA_040384925.1 Pseudomonadota bacterium
ATTTGGGGCAACTTTGTGCGTCTTTTTTTACATTTTCCAGCTGCTGCAACTCGCGCTGGTAACCGGATGGTGCCACAGCCGACCGACCAATGAGGCTGCCTGTTCGGGGATGCTGATCCGGCGTTTTCTTGCGCTGAAGCTGGATGTAGAGAAGGGTAAAACTACCCTCGATTAAGTGAAAAGCAAGCATTGCCTGACGCGGAAGCCGGACATAGCATGCGGCTGATTTTCTGCCTGTTTGCGTTGCTATCTGGCTGTATCGAGCTGGAACGGACGTGGGTCCGGAAGTCAGTATTTGCCCATTGCCCATTGCCCGTGTCCCTTGATCCTTACATTCAGAGAGGAACTGTTTCATGTCCAAAATGCCCAACGCCACACTTCTTGCAGCCACTCAGGCCGCAACGGCCCGCGCATCCAGTGATGACACTGTTTACCCGCTTCCCTTGCTGCAGTGGTGCGGTCCTTCCACCACCGAATTGCAGCCTTTTGCACCTACCACGCCCGGCCTGCCGATGGCGCAATATGCGGTGACCTGCGTCATGTTGTGGGCCCAGTCCCAGGGTTTGCCGGGTGCCATTCCAGCCTGGGAGGTCGGCCCTGAGGTCTGGGGTGTGATTACTTTCGAGCCGCATGACGCACTGACGCTGACCAGCATTCCGATCAGCGAGCTTGACGGTTTTGATCCATCCAACACCGTCAGCTGGGGCGCGCTGGTGCAGACCTGGGCCACCAGCAAGGGCAACCAGCTGGCGATTCCGACCTTTCAGACCGATGGCACCAACGTCACGGCTCTGGTTTTTGGCGCGGCTTACCCCAGCCTTTCTTTTTACGACGCTCCCAATCTGCAGCTTTACCAGTCACTGACCCTGCCCGGCATGCTGTGCAATCTGCAAGACCCGGCGGTCTGGGCTCAATCGACCATGCGTGTAGCCGCAAGCCTGGGTTACGGGGCTGGCTGGCCAACCTGGCAATGGACGACCTCGCGCGGCCTGATCGGTCTGCCCGCGTTTGACTACGGCCCGGTGCCTGATGCATCTGCGGACAAGGTCGCCAATGTGCTCAAGGTGCTGGCCAGCACCGTCACCATGCTGCAGATCGCCACGGCAGATTCACTGGCCGATTTTTCGGGCATTTACGACACCTTTGCAGCGGCGCCGATTGTTGACGAAGGCCTGCAGATATTGACTGACTGCATTTTTGGCGCGCTGCAGATCGGCCTGAACATGATTCCCGATGTGGGCGGCGTTGTTGCCAGTCTGGTCAGCACCGCCATGACGGTAGCGCAGGATGCCGCCAACCAAAGTGGCGGTGGCGGCGGCAGCTACACCCTGATGGAATACCAGGGCATGCTGACGGCGGCCTCCAATGCCACCATCAATTATGTTTCAGCCATGCATGACACCCTGATGGACAGCGTGAGCAACGGCACCCTGCAGCAGGTCTGGACATCAGCCTATGCCGACCCGCTCAGCGGCCGCAGTGTGCAGCTTGGCATGCTGGCGCTGGCATCGAACGATGTGGTCAACGGCCTGAACTACTGGACAACACTGGGCCAGCAGATCACCAGCGACCTCAACACGAATCTGATGGCCTCCATCACCGTGCAGCTTTATACCCTGCAATACCGCACTTACCCGAATGCGCCCGACACCAAACAGTTCTGGTATCACACCATAGCCGAAATTACCGCACCAGGTGGTGATTTGTCCCAGTACATCGCATCTTCCAATGGCGAAAACCTGTCGGTCTGGTTTACAGACTTTGCCGTGGAGCCTGGCCACGCCAGGGGGCAATATGCCACTGCGACCGAATGGTGGCTGCAGGCAGTTGCAGACAGCGCGTTGCCGGAATACCCGCCCTCCGGGCTGTGCTACAGCCTGTTTTCAAACGACGGTTTTGGCGTGACCACCAACTGGGCCGGGCCATTTACCAAACAGGGGGTCTATACCCAGTGGTTTTTGACCCAGGTGCAGATCGGCCTCAATGGTGCCTGCCTGCAAACCTGGGACTACCCCGCTACCGGCAACCTTGTTACCGCCACCATCAGCTCCGCAGAGTTCAACGGGACCCTTTCAGCTGGCTACACCGACAAATTCGGCAACCTCTACCTCAACAGCTCCAATGCACAGGTGCAGGCGATTGATGCCGAGTGCGGCTTTCAGCAGCCGGTGATTACCAATCTTCTGTCGCCGCTTTGAGGCGGCTGGTCTTTCGTCAGGCTGCTGGGTGAGTTGAATCACTGATGTTGTGCAGCCTGGATGCCTTGCTCCTTCCCGCAGCCGGGACGGAGTCAAACCTGCGTAACATCAGTAAATCAGCAAAAGGGACTGTTGTGCCCCCTTCGCGGGTTCAAGGCCCGCAGGGTGGAGCAGGAGGTGCGTGTGCTGCATGTGCGCCTGGCAGGCGGGCAGGCAGGCCCACTCGAAGTCACCTGCCTGATCGCCTCGGAAATCAAGGTGCCCGCAGGCGTCAAGCCGGTGGTCTGGCGCTTGTTGACGAATCGATTGGTGCCCACACTGCAGGCTGCCCTGGATCTGATCAACTGGTACTGCGCGCATTGGTAAATCGAGCTGTTCCTACTGGTGCTCAAGGGGGCTGCCGGGTCGAGAGCCTGCAATTGGCCGATACTGAGCGCTGCAGACCGCTTTGGCCTTGTACAAGGTGATTGCCTGGCGCATCAACCGGCTGATGCGGCTGGGGCGCACGCTGCCTGATGTACCAGCCGATCTGCTGTTTGGGCCGGACGAGTGGCGTGCCGCATTCATCCTCAACAAGAAGCCTGCACCCCGGCAGGTTCCGCCTCTGAACACCGTGATGCGCCTGATTGCACAGCGCGGCGGTTCAATAATGGCTGACTTGTGTGGGATGGGATGGGTTTAAAGGCATTTCGCCTGTGACGTCATTGATGCTGGAACGATTCAGGCACAAGGCATTTCTTCTCACAATTCGTCAACACTGAACTTGTTGGTGACTAATAGGGTTTAACTGCCTGTAGTGAATTTTTTAGAAAAGTGTGGCTTGCAATGGATTTCTTGGATGCAGTTGGTGACGAGGCTATGAGTCTTTTTCTTATCCTGGTGGCATGAGAATCTGACCCCTATTCATTAACTGACCCCTATTAACTCCGCAGTTGTGCCACCAAGATATGGACAAAATTAACCGAAAAACAAAAAGGCTGACAATTTTGTCGGTGCCAACACCGGCTTTTGTCAGCGCCAACACCGACTGGCCGTTCTCGTTTGACTTGAACAGGCCCAAATAACGGTACTCAATTCGAACGACAAAAACAGATAAAAATTTATCAATTTTTTCGTCCTTCGATGAAAGTTTGTTCACAGTTTCTGCTTGTCTTGTGATTCGTCCGGCTTCGAAATTCGATGTGGCATGGATTGTGCTGATAATGTCGTGCCAATAACTGCGCGCTACCGCCCGCACGGTTACTTCCAATTCGAAATTCCTTCTATAGAAAATAATTTCCCCATTTTGAAAGATGGAAGAATTTTTCTTGCCAACACCTGTCTCTTTTGAAAAGTATGACGTCTTCTTTGAAAAAACAATTATTTACAACGATCATTGTTTGCCTGGTGCTCAGCGCTTGCGGTGGCGGTGGCGGAGAAATTGGGAAGGATGCTACTGGTGACGCCCCAGTGAGAGAGATCCCGGTGGCAGAGGCCCCGGTGG
>JAZKIK010000157.1:3781-6982 GCA_040384925.1 Pseudomonadota bacterium
AGGCTCCGGAGGCGGACATTCTGGTGGCAGAGGCTCCGGAGGCAGAGGCTCCGGAGGCAGACACCCCGGTGAGAAGCGCCCTGGTCCGCGTTTTCAAGCATCCAGGCGCCGGGCTCACCCTGTCGGATCTCCAGACGCTCAAGGCGAACATCGATCAGGGCAGGGAGCCGTGGAAGTCTGGCTACAACCAATTGGCGAACAGTCCCAACTCCAGGCTCAGCTACGCAGGGCGTGGTGGCCCTTTTGCGAAGGTGAGCCGCGCCCCCGACGAGAATCTCAATGCCTGGCGCAGCGACATGGTCGCGATCTCGGAACTCTCGCGGATGTGGTATTTCACTCAGGACGAGCGATACGCCGTGAATGCGCGCAATTTGCTGCTTGGGTGGGCCACCACCCACGTTGAGTTCTCGGGTCGCGAATCGATGCTGGATCTGGGTGACTACGCCGCGCAGTTCGTCGGCGGTGCGGAAATCCTGCGCAGCACCTGGCCGGGCTGGAAGAAGGCCGACACGGCGACCGTCCAGAAGTACTTCAAGAACGTCCTGATTCCGGCAGCAAATCCCTATGGCGAAAGCATGTTCGGGGCCGCCAACAAGGGCGCACTGTCCCTCCTTGCCCTTGGACTGATGGCGATCTACAACGACGACATCGAGATGCTGGACAGGGTCGTCTACCAGACGCGCACGCTGGCCCATATCGGATTGCGAAATTCCAATGACATCGGCATGCTCGGCGACTCCCTGCGCGACCAGGGGCATGCCTATGGGCAGCTCGCGTCGCTGACCATGCTCGCCGAGGCGCTCTGGAGCCAAGGCATCGACATCTATTCCGACTTTGACAACCGCCTGCTGGCGGCGGGTGAGTATTTCGCGCGGGTGAACGAGCTCGTCCCTACACCAGCCCTTCCTTTCGGCACCACCGATCGCTACTACATCACCGACGTCACCGGGCACGGCTGGAACGGCGCCAATGGCGGGAGCGTGGCGCTGGCTCAGCTTTATAACGCCTATGTCCTCCGCAAGGGTCTCCAGGCACCCTTCATCACTCAGAGGCGCCTCTGGATACCCGTGGGCGGCAGCAGCTTCATGTTCCACAAGGAGTCCGACACCTCGACGGCGAGGCGGCCGCCGGCGCTGCCCATTCCTTCGACCACCTCGATCACTTCGGGGTTCAGCAGTGCCGACATCGGGGGCGGCAGCGCGGCTGGCGCGGCCACATACGCCGCCGGCAAATGGAACGTGGCTGGGGGAGGCTGGGGTATCTGGGGCGCACTCGACAGTTCCCACTTCGCCTACAAGGCCCTCACCGGCAACAGCGCCATCATTGCGAAAGTCGAGTCGCTCGAGAACACCCACCCATCCGCATTTGCGGGCGTGATGATGCGCACAAGCCTGGATCCAGGCGCTCCGCGCGCCTGGATGGCGATAAACCACCAAGGTCAAGCCTTGCAGAACATGACGAAACTGGCGGTGTATGGCGGCTCGAACTACTCGGACAAGGCATTGACCAATCCGAGCTCCGGGCGCACTTACTGGGTGAAGCTCGAGCGCATCGGAAACATCATCACCGGCTCTATTTCTCTCGATGGCACCAATTGGGCCGCTACCGATGTCGGCCGCATCGTAGCTCCCGTTCCCGACACGATCTATGTCGGATTGGTGGTCACGTCGGTCACAGGCAAGCTAAACAACAGCGTCTTCAGCAATGTCCAGATCACTGGCGGCGACGGTGGTGCGCCTAGCGTCATCCCGGCGGCACCCGCCCTGCTGCTGGCCTCGCCGGGCGATGGCGCGGTGCCACTGCGCTGGCAGGCGTCCTTCGGAGCCACCAGCTACAGGATCAGGCGCGCCACCTCCAGCAAAGGCCCCTATTCGACGGTCGCGTCGGTCAAGGGCAGCAGCTACACGGACAAGTCCGTGACCAATGGGGTCACTTACTACTACACCGTCAAGGCCGCCAACTCCGCCGGAATTAGCGGTAGTTCGCCGGCGGACAGCGCCACGCCGTTTCATCCGATGGTGAACGTCGCCACTGGTGGCATCGCAAAAGACAGCGGAAACACGAGCGGCGCCAAGGCGGCCTTCGACCAGAACACGGGGTCGGGATGGTTCTATAAGGGCACGACCGGCTGGCTGCAGTATGACCTCGGCCACACGGAGCGCGTACAGCGCTATGCCATCCGCAGCGCCAGCGGCCTGGTCCCCCGCGATCCGAAGGACTGGCAATTCCAGGCCTCCAACGACGGCACCACCTGGACCACGCTCGACACGCAAAGCAAGCAGGCGTTTGCCCAACGCCTCCAGCTGAAGACCTACACGATTGCGAGTCCGGCGTCCTATCGCTACTACCGGCTCAAGGTCACAGCCAACAATGGTGACGTCGTCTTCACGGATCTTGGCGAATTCGAGCTGCTTGTTTCCAGGCCAGAGTGAACCCGATACCCGATGGGCGTTGGGAACAAGCGAGCAATTGGGCGCGTCGTACTTGCCCACACATCCGGCCTGACTTGCATGCCCCTGACAAGGGCTGTGTGGGCCAGCCCGTTGCGCAGGGCGTGCGCGAGACACTGGGGTGAACACGTCGCCGTGCAGATCGCCAAACGCGGTGAGTTGCACACCTTCAATGCAATAGTGCAACAGGGGCCAGAATTCTCCTTGCTTCCCTGGAAGGCTCAGCCACTGTCCCCAAACCACTCAAAAGCGCCGTTTCGTAACTGCTAAGGTATCTGAGTTGGTTTTACTCCCTCTCCCAAAGGGAGAGGGTGCAAGAAGGGTCAGCTCCGCTCGTAGGAGCTTTGTAGTTGCGCCGTTTCAGCATCCAATCAGCCTTTTGCGCAATGGCTGTGGGTGCGAACAGTTATAAATTAAATAGCGTCGGTTTGAGGTGACAGCGTCAACAGCCTGAGCCACAGCCGCCCCCACAAAGCCGACTGGCCGGGCTGACTGACTCTTGTTCATTCATCAAATCTCCTTCTCTCTACTCTTTCGTAGAGGTGAGTTGGGCTCGCAATTCCAACTAATCGTTTCCATTTCCAAATTTCTCTTTAAACGCCTTGATGTTCGTGTCGTCCTTCAGGTCGGCAATGGCAAACGTCACGGACTGGAAGGCGAAGCTGAATGGACCGCCCAGTTGCAGCAACTCTGCAAACGTCTGCGCCACCTGGCGCAGGTCGCCCGAATCGGTGTCGACGAGGGCGAGCTC
>JAZKIK010000158.1:0-15119 GCA_040384925.1 Pseudomonadota bacterium
TACCCGCATGATAAGCATCAAGATGCCGATTTGATGCATGAACTGGGCAAAGTCCGGGTTTTTGACCGGCATCAAGCAGTTGTTACAGCGCCGTATCCAGGTAAAGCTCCAGCAGCCACCACAGGCCCAGCGCGCTCAGCACCAGGCCAGTGGCCAGTTTCAATTTGACCTCGGGGACTTTTTTGAGCTGCCCATGAAGCGCCAGCATGACGGCAGACACGGTGGCGATGCCTGTCGCCACGCCCCAGAAGGCCTGGTGCCAGGCGGCAGTCGGGGCGGCCACCGGAAACACCAGCAACAGGATTTCGCCTGCTTCAATCAGCGAGCTTTTCAGCGTGACAAAAAATACAAACATCGAGAATGCCGCGCCGGATATGGCGGGCTCGACCTTCAGTTTGCCCAGCGGGTCTTCGGCCCAGCGCGGCCGCTGGTGGGAAAGCATGCGCCGCCATGACTTGAGCGACCAGTACAGCCCGGTTGACAAAAGAAGCAGTCCCGCCAGAAGCCGCAAGGCAAAAACCGGAAAAACTGCCTGCAGTGGCAGCAGAAATATCGCCATCAGCAAAACCGCCAGGTGCCCAAGCACCAGGGCGGACAGGGCTTCTTTCGGGTATCCGGCTCTTGCGATGGCATACACAATCGCTGCGGTTTCAAAAAACTCGACAGCAGTACCCGCAAACACGGCAAAAAAGGGCTCAAGCATGGGTGGCGATCAGGCGGCTGCTCAGAAGGTGGCGTTCATGCTCACAGCCAGTCGCCTGCCCTCATCCACCATCCAGTTGCCATTGAGCCCGCCGGTACGCGCACGTTCATCCACCGCCACCATCTTGTTGCTGATGTTGAGCAGCGCAAATTTGAGCGACAGGTTTTTGTTGACGCTGTAACTGCCGCCCAGGTCAAAAGTGGTGGTGGCAGCACGCTCGCGCACACCCAGCGCACCATTGCGAAAAGCGGCCCAGTACTGTTTTCCGGTATAGCTTGCGGCGGTGTACACAGCCAGTGCCGGCAGCGGGTTCCAGTCAAGCTGAGCGTTCAAAACATGTCTTGGTGCCTTGTCGAGGGGCTGGCCTTCAAGCGACGTCCCGTTAAAGGCCGGCTCACCGCCGCCCTTGCGTTTTGAATCGGTAAAGGTGTAGTTTCCTGACAGCTTCCAGTCACGGTTCAGGGCCGCACCGGCGCTGAGCTCGATGCCGCGTGTCGTCACGCGGTCAATATTGCTGTAGATATAAATGTTGCGCCCGGCCGAGAGCGGGTCGGCCACACCGGTGTCGTAACTGGCGACCTTGTTCTTGAAAGCGTTGTTGAACAGCGTGGCGCTGAAATGACTCCCGCCCTGCTCAAACCGCATGCCGACTTCTTCAGTTACGCTGGTTTCAGCCTTGAGGCGCGAATCACCACACAAAGTGCCCGGCACCGCACCGCCTGCACCGCCGGTGGTCATGCAATAGCCGGTGGTGCTCTGGCGAATACTTGGTGCCTTGAAACCCTTGGCCACACCGCCGCGCAAAGTCCAGGCCGGGTCAAGCTGGTAAACGCCATACACGCGCGGTGTCCAGTTTTTGCCGTAACGCTGGTCGTCGTCCACCCGCAGGCCGGTGGTGAGGGTAAATTTGTCGGTCACAAAAAACTCGTCTTCGGCAAACAGTGCCCACGACTTGAGCGACACGCCGTTGGTGTTGGCCTTGTAGCCACCCGGTGCGGCGTCCTGCGCGGCAATGCCGGTCAGCTCGTTGCGGCTGTATTGCCCGCCGAGCTTGAGCAGGCTGTTGCGCAGCGGCAGGCTGGCCAGGCCATCAAGCACGGTGTTGGTCAACCCGGGCACCACCGGGCTCTGGCTGGCCGGCCTCCATTGGGTCTGTTTGGCAGTTTCGCGGTACAGCGACACGGCGCTTGTGCCAAAGTCCCAGCGCCCCTTGTGTGTCACGCCGACGTTGTTGCGCTGGTGTTCGGTTTTGACAATCGTGGTGGCTGCCACGGTGGCCGGGCTGGTTTTGCCGGGAGTGGTGGTGTAGCTCAGGTTTTCACTGCCCACCTCAAACACCAGATCCTGATTGGATGCGGGTTTGACGCTCAGTTTGGCCGTCAGGCTTTCGTCTTTCTGGCCGTAGGCACCGGCGGTGGCGTTCAGTGGGTAATAAAGGCCGTCTTCCTTGCGGTCGCGGATTTTGCCATAAAGCTGCAGGCCAACAACATCGTCCTTGATCGGGCCGCCAAACCAGAACTCACCCAGTGTGGTGTTGCCCTGTTTGCTCTCGGACTGCAACACGCCGCCCAGGGTGACCGAGCCGCTCCACTTTTTGGGCACCTTGCGGGTGATGACGTTGATCACACCACCTATCGCGTCAGCACCGTAAAGCGACGACATCGGCCCGCGCACCACCTCGATACGCTCAATCGCATCGAGTGGCGGCAACAGGCTGGACTGCACACCGCCGGTGCCGCGATTCATGGTCTCGCGGGTGTTCTGGCGTTTGCCATCCACCAGAATCAGCGTGTAGTCGCCAGGCATGCCACGAATCGATATGTCGGTCTCATTCGGGCCGGCACCCACGATGCTGACGCCTTCCAGGTGGCGCACCACATCCTGCAGGTTGGTGTAGGGTTTGGCGTCCAGCTCGGCCCGTGTGATGACCGAAATGCTGGCGGGTGCGTCCTGTATGGCCTGCTCACGGCCACTGGCCGTGACCACCACGGTGCCCAGCGTGGCGGTTTCTGCACCTGTAGCTGGCGGGGTTTGCTGGGCCTGAGCGGGCACACTGGCCAGACAGACAGCAGCCAGCGCCGCCGACAGCAAGGGGTTGAAACCAGAAGAATGGCGCTGAACCGCCTGGCAAGAAAAAGCCTGCTTTGTTGTCATGTGATTCCAGTGAGAATGATTTGCATTACTATTTGCATCATTTTTTCACAGCAGGCAGCGCCCTTGGTTTGCACCAGCCACAAAGATGTTTGCGCCAGCCCCGCAAAAACTGTCAGACGCGGGAGCGGGCGAGTTTGGGTGTCAGGCCAAAGCGGCGTTTGTAGGCCGTGGCAAAGTTGGCAGCGCTGGTGTAACCAGCCAGCACAGCGGCCTGACCGACACTGAGGCCGTTGCGCTCCAGCGCCTGCCGCGCGCGTTGCAGACGGCATTCACGCAGGTAGTCAAAAATGGTGCTGCCATGCAGGCTGCGAAAGTGTTTTTGCAGGGTGTTGGCATTGATGCCTGCGTGGCGTGCAATTTCGTCCAGCGACAGCTCGTCGGCCTGGCCGGTCGCCAGAAAGGCCCGCAAATCGCGCATGCGCTGGTGTTCCTGCGGCCGCAGGCCCGGCTCGGCCTGCACGGCAGGTGATGCCAAACCGCTTTCGTGGCTGGTGAAGCTGCCCAGGGCCTCGGCCACCAGTTCAAGCGTGCGGCTTTCAAGGTAGAGGTTCTGCAGCAAGGGCTCAAACTGTGGTGGCCTGACCAGCTGCTCGGCAATCGCCACGGCGCGTGGCGACACCTGCCACGACTGCATCGCCAGGTGCTGGCGCTGAAAGTCCTGCAGTGCCAGCGATGGCCACGCAGCTGCCGCAACGCCGCCAGCGGTCTGGGCAAGCCAGTCCCAGCCCAGGCAAATGCTGAGGCGGCGCGCATACCGGCCCTTGTGTGTATGGCGCATGAACACATCACGCTCGGCCACCGACACCATCAGGGCTTTTGCACCACGCAGCGGCCGCCCTGCTCCGGCATCGCTGCTTGAAATGCTGACCCGGCGCTGGCCGTAAGACACATCGACCGCGCCTTCAAGCAAAAGCACGATGCGCAGACCGGCGCTCATCTCGCCCTGGGCGGTCAGGTCACGCTCGTCGTGGGCGTCGTCCGAATGCAGATGCAGGCCGGGCCGCAACTGGCGCATGCGTTGTATGTGTTCACGCAGCAGAGGTTCTCCGGGCACGCCAGAGGCAGGCCAGGCCGGAGCAGCAAGACCGCCAGTCAGTTGGTGCATGGAATTACGCGATGGCCCTCGTTTTGGTTTGGTTTGGTTTGGTTTGGTTCTGGCAGCCTGAAGCCCGATCAAACATCTTTGTTGATGCGGCAAACACAGGCGACAGGCGTTCGTGAGATGCTAGCATTCGCCATCTACAAATGCAAATGATTCTCATTAATATGTATAAAAAGCCCATCGCATGTTTCGTTTCCTGACACGCAGCCTTTTTGTCTGCCAGCTCGCGCTGCTGCCACTGTTGCCGGTGCAGGCGCAGACCGGCACGATCCAGATCACCGACCTGGCACAGCGCAGCGTGCGTATTCCGGCCAGGGTCGAGCGCATCCTGCTCGGTGAAGGCCGGCTGCTGCCTGCGCTGGCCGTGTTTGAGCGCGATGACCCGGCCAAACGGCTGGTCGGCATGATGGGCGAGTTTGAAAAACTTGACGAGCCTGGCTACGCGCAGTGGCGCAAACAGTTTCCGGGCATTGACAAGGTGCCGCGTGTGGGCCGCAGCAATAGCGGCAGCTTCAGTGACGAGCAGGCCATTGCGCTGCGCCCGCAGCTTGCCATTTTTGGTCTGGCGGGTGGCCACGGCCCGAGCGAGCGTGATCGCGAAACGCTGGCACGGCTGGAGGCCGCCGGCATTGCCGTGGTGTTTATTGATTTTCGACATGACCCGCTGAAAAACACGGCGCGCAGCATGCAGGTGCTGGGCGAGGTGCTGGGCAAACGCCCGCAGGCCGATGCCTTTGCCGCCTACTGGCAGCAGCAGCTGGACATCGTCAGCCAGCGCCTGAAGGCCAGGCAGCCTGCCGCACCCACGGTGTTTCTGGAAAACCGCGTCGGCCTGTCCGAGGGCTGCTGCGACACCATGGTGGGCCTGGTCGGCATGCTGCTGGACGCCGCAGGTTCGGCCAATGTGGCCAAAGGCCTGATTCCAGGCGAACACGGCACGCTGAACCCGGAATTTCTGATCGCCAGGCAGCCGCAGTTTTACATCGGCACCGGCATTGGCAGCCTGGCTGCGGCTGAAAAAACCCCGCTGCGCATCGTGCTGGGTGCCGACGCCACGCCCGAGGCAGCACGTGCCTCGCTGCAGCGTGCCACGCAGCGGCGCGGTATTGCGCAGCTCAAGGCTGTGCAGGACGGTCGCGCCTATGCGATGTGGCACCACTTCTACAACTCGCCTTTTAATGTGGTGGCAGTGCAGGTGTTTGCCAAATGGCTGCATCCCGAGCTGTTTGCCGACCTGGACCCGCGTGCCACGCTGCAGGCCATGTACACCCGTTTTCAGCCGATTCCACTGGAAGGCACTTACTGGACCGGCTTGAAATGATGGCATCAGCCCCCACCGGTGTAGCCCGCGCCCTGGCATTCAAAGGCCGGGCATGACGCTTGGCCCAATACAAAAACCAGCCTCACTTGCCCACGCTTACCGACGTTTTTCCGCGCTGCGGCTGGCCCTGCTGGCAGCCATGGTGCTGGTGTTGTGCCTGACGCTGGCATTTGACATCAGCACCGGCCCTTCGGTCTTCAGCTTTGCCGATGTGCTGACAGGGCTTTTTCAGCCCGCCGCGCTGCCGCTGGAACAACAGGTCATTCTGTGGGACGTTCGCCTGCCCTACGCGGTGATGGCCGTGCTGGTGGGCGCATCACTCGGGCTGGCGGGCGCCGAAATGCAGACCGTGCTGAACAACCCGCTGGCCAGCCCCTTTACCCTGGGCATTTCAGCGGCGGCGGCCGTGGGGGCGTCACTGGCCGTGGTCAGCGGTTTGACGCTGCTGGCCTTTGGTGAAAACATCGCCGTGCCGCTATGCGCCTTTGGTTTTGCCGCTGCTGCCACCCTGCTGATCCAGCTGATGGCCTGGCGTTTTGGTGCCGGGGTGGACACCGTGGTGCTGTTTGGCATTGCCCTGCTGTTCAGTTTTGAGGCGCTGCTGTGGATGCTGCAGTTTCTGGCTGACAGCAATGCGCTGCAGCAAATCGTGTTCTGGACCATGGGCAGCCTGTCGCGCGCAACCTGGAACAAGATTGGCCTGGTGACCAGTGTGCTGGCTGTATGCGCGGTGTGGTCAGCCCGCCATGCCTGGAGCCTGACTGCGCTGCGGGCCGGTGAAGAGCAGGCGCGCAGCTTTGGCATTCCGGTCGAGCGCCTGCGTGTCGTCACGCTGCTGCGCGTCAGCCTGCTGGCCGCCACCGCGCTGTCCTTTGTTGGAACGATTGGTTTTGTCGGCCTGGTCGGGCCGCACATCTCGCGCATGCTGCTGGGCGAAGACCACCGCTTTTACCTGCCCGGCAGCGCACTGGCTGGCGCGCTGATGCTGTCTGGTGCCTCGATCCTGAGCAAACTGCTGATTCCCGGCGTGGTCTTGCCGATTGGCATCATTACCGCGCTGGTGGGTGTGCCGGTATTCATGGCGCTGATTTTGCGCAGGCCGCGAAGCACATGAGCCAGGCAAACGGATTTGAACTGCGCGGCCTCAGCGTTGGCTACCCCGGCCACCCTGTGCTGGCGGCGCTTGACCTGGCACCCGTGCCGCCGGGCTCGCTGCTGGCCGTGGTCGGCCCCAATGCGGTGGGCAAATCAACCCTGCTCAAGGCCATTGCCGGCCTGCGCCCTGCTTCAGGTCATATAGTGCTGGACGGTGTGGACATGGCACAACTGAGCCCGCGCGAACGCCTGCGCCGCATTGCCTACCTGCCGCAGGCACTGCCGCAGGCCAGCTCCTTGGTAGCCTATGAAGCCATGCTCAGCTCATTGCGCGCCAGTCGGCCTGATTTGAGCGTGCCCCAGGTCGAGGCCGCGATTGAAGCCGTGTTTGGCCAGCTGGGCCTGAAGGGCCTGGCTTTTCGCCCGCTCAATCAGCTATCGGGCGGCCAGCGCCAGATGGTCGGGCTGGCCCAGGTCATCGTGCGCGAATCACGCCTGCTGCTGCTTGACGAACCCACCAGCGCACTCGATTTGCGCTGGCAATTGCAGGTACTGCAAGCGGTGCGCGGCATTGTCAACAAAAGCCAGGCCATCGCCCTGATGGCCATCCACGACCTGAACCTGGCCCTGCGTTTTTGCGACCGCATTGTGGTGCTGGGTGCCGGACGAGTGCTGGCCGCAGGCGAGCCCGCCGAGGTCATGACAGCCGCGCTGCTGCGCCGTGCCTATGCCGTTGAAGCCCGCGTCGAACGCTGCAGCCAGGGCCACCTGATTGTGCTGGCCGACAGGGCTGAATAAACCGAGACTACAAGGAGACCCCGATGATCCAGCAACAAGGCCAGGTCAACACAAGTGACGCCAGCCAGTACCTCAAACGCCTGTGTTTTCACTTCAGCCGCAAGATAAAGGTCAGCTACGACGAACACCAGGGCGAAGCCGAATTTCCCTGGGGCCACTGCCAGCTCAAGGCCGACGCCAGCAGCCTGGCCTTTGACTGCAGCGCAGCAGACCCGGAACAACTGGCCCGCATCCGTTTTGCGATTGACGAACACATCAAACTTTTTTCACGGCGCGCCCCGATGGTGGTGGTGTGGCAGGAGGCGGTGGTTTTGCCTGCGGCTGTTGCTGCGCAAGCGCTGTAACTGCGAAGCTGGCTTGTGGGATCATCTCCAGCCATGCCAAGCTTCATCCTGAGTACCGAGCTGCAAACCACACCCGCAAGCTTCTGGCAGGGCATGTCCATGGCCGCTGTCAATGCAGAGTTGTGGCCGCTGGTCAGGATGACGGTTCCGCGCAACTGGAAAAGCTGCCCGCTTGAACAATGGGCCACCGGCCAGCCCCTGTTTCGCAGTGTCATCCTGCTGTTTGGTGTTGTGCCGGTGGATATTCATTCACTGCAACTGGCGCACATCGACCCGGAACGCGGGTTTGTTGAGAAATCGTCCTCATGGGTCAACAAACAGTGGCAACACGAACGCAGGACCGAAGCCACCAGATCAGGCTGCATCGTCACCGACACGGTGACCGTGCAAGGCCGGATTGCATGGCTTGCGGCGCTTTTGCTGCCGGTTTACAAAATGGTTTTTCGCCACCGGCATCGTCGGCTTGCGGGGTTTTATGGGTTTCGCGGGGTTTGACTTCAACATAATTACCCTCATGCCAAACCACACGATTCAGACAAGAGCACACATTCGCAGCGAAATAAGCAGCATCAAGCCACTCGATGAAGTCGAACACAAGCACCAGGCCGATGCGCTGGCCTGGCTTGACTCGGGTGCCGGGCTGTTTCGCCTGGCCAAACCGGCAACACCGCCAAAACATCTGGTGTCCTACTTCGTGGTGGTGGATGAAGGCCACATCCTGCTTGTTGACCACAAGAATGCCAGGCTCTGGCTGCCGCCTGGCGGTCATGTCGAGCCGGATGAAGACCCGAGACAGACCGTTCTGCGTGAGCTCGAAGAAGAGCTTGGCTTCAAGGCCGCCCACGCCATTGAGGCACCGCTGATGATCACCGCAACAACAACGGTTGGCATCACGGCGGGCCACACAGATGTTTCGCTCTGGTACGTGGTGCGGGCAAGCCGGTATCAGCCCATTAAATTCGACAAACAGGAATTCAACGCGGTTCGATGGTTTGCGTTTTCAGAAGCACCACTGGAGACAAGCGACCCGCATCTGGGGCGGTTTATGGCCAAACTGGGGTTTTGTGCCGCGCAGGCACCTGCAAAATAGGCAGCAAACAAGCTTCATGAAGCGGCCGTTTATTTGCTGCAGTGTTGATATTTTCACAAGCTGATGAGATAGTCAGTCACACCGTCCCGCCCCACCAACAGGAGACAACCCGTGACTTCAACCCTGCGCCTTGCAAAACTTTCTGCGTCCATGGCCCTGGCCTGCGCAGCAGCCTTCACTGCCCTGCCTGCAAGCGCGCAGCCCGCGCCTGAGCTTTCGCTGGCGCGGCTGGACTGTGGCACGCCTGTTCTGAATATCGTTGCCCGCTTCAACGATGCCTGGGCCTTTACTGACAACAAGGTGTTGTTCACCTACAGCTGCTACCTGATCAAACGTGGTGACGACTACATGCTGTGGGATGCCGGCCACGCCATGACCGCCGGGGCACCTGCGCCCAAGGTGAGCATTGTGGACCAGTTGGCACAAATCAACGTCAAGCCTGAGCAGATCAAATATGTGGGCATCAGCCACTACCATGCCGACCATACGGGCCAGGTGGCATCGTTTCCCGGTGCCACCCTGCTGATTGGCAAGGGCGACTGGGAAGGCATCACGGCACCCAAGCCCAATGTGGGCGCCAACGTGGCACCGTTTACCCACTGGATCAGCGGTGGCGGCAAGCTGGAAGCACTGCCGGGGGACAAGGACGTGTTTGGCGATGGCTCGGTAGTCGTCATCAACACCCCCGGCCACACGCCGGGTCACCACAGCCTGCTGGTCAAACTTGCGGGCATGGGCAATGTGCTGATCACGGGTGACCTCACGCACTTCCAGGAGAACTACGCCAGCAACGGCGTGCCCGGCTTCAATTTCCACCGGGGCGACACGCTGGCATCGCTGGACCGCTTCAAGACAGCTGCTGCCAACCTGAAGGCCACGGTGATCATTCAGCACGATGCGCGGGATGTGGGCAAACTGCCGGTTTGGCCGGCTTCTGCGAAGTGATCTGGGGAGGCAGGCAGGACAGCCTACCCTTTATCACTGTGTGACTTGCCAATAAGGCGGGTCGCCGAACACCTCACGCAGACTAGCAACAAAGGCGCGCAATTTGGCTGAAGCCTTGCGGCCTTCTGGATGAGCAACGTAGATGGACTCCTGCTCTGGCTCCCAGCCGATGTCCACCCTTTTTAACGAACCCGCCTTGATTTCAGCAAAAACAATAAAGCTCGGCAGCAGCGCCAGGCCCAGGCCTGCCAGCGCTGCGTCGCGCATCATGTCGCCATTGTTCACGCTCAGGGCGGCAACGGGCCGTATATAGGAACCGGCGCGTACATCAGGAAAGCGCCAGTCGGCAAGCCCCCGGTTCGAGTAATAGATCGCCCGGTGGTTTTCCAGATCTTCAAGCGATTGAGGGCTTCCATATTGCTTGAGGTAGGCCGGTGAAGCCACCAGCAGGCGCTGGCTGCTTGCCAGCTGCCATGCCACCAGCCGGGAATCGGCGAGCACGCCATGCCTGACAACGGCGTCAAAACCCTCGGCTGCTGCGTCAACACGGCGGTCATCCAGCTCCAGCGTCAAGGAGATTCCGGGGTATCGGGCCAGAAATGGATAAAGCGCCGGCCCCAGGTGCATGCGTCCAAAGGTGACCGGCGCAGACAGACGCATGGGCCCTGTGAGTTGGCCGCGCCGCTCGGAAATTTCTGCTGCGGCTTCCTCGACTTCACGCACGATGAGGATTGCGCGCTCCAGAAATGCTGCCCCGTCCTCTGTAAGGCTTGATTTGCGGGTTGTGCGATGCAACAGGGATGCGCCCAGGCTGTGTTCAAGCTCGGCAAGCCTTTCACTCACAACGGACTTTGATACCTTGAGCCGTCTTGCTGCCGCGCTGAATGAGCCCGTCTCGGCAATGGCCACAAAGCTTGAGATTCCGTCCAGCTTGAGCATGTTTTCCCTTCTTCAAACCATGGCATGGTGCTGCCGCATTGTCAGAATTCCCAGAACTCTTGACTGGTATGCACAAGTGGCTGCAAGAATTTTTGAGTCCTGATCGGCCCCGATTGTTCGGAAAAGCCGAACAGCAGTTTAGCCGTTTGCTGGCTTCCGAAAACACGCCCTGGGTATCAAACTCGGCGCACTGATTCATTCACTCCCAACCATTTCAAGGAAAAAAACATCATGAGCAAACGGCTGGCAAACAAAGTCGCCATCATCACTGGCGCCAGTTCCGGCATCGGCCATGCCACCTCGCTGCTGTTCGCGGCTGAAGGCGCAAGGATTGTGGTGGGCGCACGCCGCCAGGCCGAACTGGATCAACTGGTCGCACAAATTCATGCAGCCGGCGGCCAGGCCGTGGCGCTGGCGGGTGATGTGCGGTCTGAAGACTATGCCAGGGCACTGGTTGCGCTGGCCGTCGAGCGCTTTGGCCGGCTGGACATCGCCTTCAACAACGCAGGCATATTGGGCGAAGGCGGGCCAAGTACAGAAGTTTCTGAAGCTGGCTGGAACGACGCACTCGCCATTAATTTGACAGGCTCGTTTCTGGGCGCCAAACACCAGATTGCACAAATGCTGAAAAATGGCGGCGGCTCGGTTATTTTCACATCGACATTTGTGGGGCACACCTTTGCCTTTCCCGGTGTGGCAGCCTACGCCGCCAGCAAATCGGGCCTGATCGGCCTGACACAGGCGCTGGCGGCAGAGTTTGGACCGCAGGCCGTGCGCGTCAATGCAATTTTGCCGGGCGCAGTCGATACCGCCATGTACCGCGACATGAACAACACAGCCGAGTCACAGTCGTTTGTGACAAATCTGCATGCGCTCAAACGTGTTGCAAAACCTGAAGAACTGGCGCGTTCGGTTCTGTATCTGGCTTCTGATGACTCCACATTTGTCACCGGCACCGCCTCCCTTGTGGATGGTGGTGCATCCATCACCCGTACCTGAACACCCGACAAAAGGCACTCCTTGTTTCTGCGGGCACCGCATGAATGTGCTTGCCATGCTGTTCCTCAATAGTGGCCCAAAGACAGCTAGTAGGTCAGCTTAGCCGCAAGGCGCAACCCGACAGACCGACGGCGCGGCAAAATGGCTGGTGTCGGGTTACGCTTTGCTAACCCGACCTACCTACTAGCTGGCTGGACTTGAAAACCGGCCTGCTGATTTTGCGGCAATGACTACACAGGAGCATCCATGAAGATTACCGTATCCACCGTCGTCACGGCTCCGATTGCCGAGGTCTGGCGTGCGTACAACTCGCCTGAGGACATCAAGGTCTGGAATACCGCTTCACCGGATTGGCACACGACTGCATCTGCAGTTGACCTTCGGGTCGGCGGCAAGTTTTCATCGCGCATGGAAGCAAAGGATGGTTCATTCGGATTTGACTTTGAAGGTGAATACACAAAAATCGTGCCGCAGAAGTCCATTGAGTACAGCTTTGGCGGCCGAACAGGATGGGTCGAATTTTTGGACGGGCCAGCCGGAGTCACCGTGAAAGTGACATTTGACAGTGAAGACAGCCATTCGGAAGAGCAGCAGCGGGCTGGATGGCAGGCCATTCTGGACAATTTTGCCCGGCACGTTGTGGCCAGGCAGAGCTCAAACTGACAATCGAAGCAGCGAGCCTCAACAGTTAGGCTTGCCAGACTTGTACCTGCCGCGACCTCCGCAGTCAGGCCTTGGTGAACAAGAACGTATTCCCGGTCCAACAGCCCTTACGCCTCTTGTGTAAGAACGTGTTCACGGTCTAAGGGCAGGCGTGCACATTTCGGTTAATTTTTACATTCACAAAATGCATGGGCACCTCCCATAATCTGCAGCAAAGAAGAGGGACTTCATTCAGATCTGTCTCAAATAAAGCGCACTCAAGGGAAACACCATGATCAAATTTCTACCTGTTGCCATCATCGTCTCCATGGCGCTGTCTGGTTGCGCCAATCTGGCGAACAACACTGGTTCTGGTGAGCGCGGGATAGATGGAGTCGCATGTGTAGGGAGCGTTGCCACTTCCGTCGAGGGACTGTCCGACGCAGGCAATTCACCACTTTTGGCCAAGGCTCAAATGCAAACCGGAAAAGGTGGCGTGTGTTCGGCCAAGGCCTTCTCAGTATCGGCACCAGTGGTTCTCTATCGTGTGTTTGATGAGAGCAAACCCTATACCAAGTTTGGGGGGTGGTGGTCCTTGAATCGTCCGGGTAATTCGAAACCCGAGTACAGAGCAGCGAACGCTATCTGCCCGGAGTGGAGCAACCTCAACCGTCTGGTGTCTTGCGAGATCAGGCCTGGCACGCAGATCGTCCTGGGAACTACACAGAGCGCAGAATGTGCCGATGGGTCCACATATCCCAAGACCGCAGAAACCCAGGTCTTTGTCGCGAACGACGGCAGGGCCGGAATCATTCATGTTGGAGCGTGCGGCGAGGAAACAAGCTGGCCTTGACTACGCGTTTGAGCTGAACAATTAGCGTTTATCTACCGCTATTCACGTCCTCGCCCTCTGTTTACAGCTCTGCGCGGCATAAAAACGCTGATTGTCAGGCATCACCAAATACCACCCGCCCGGTGTTTGCACAGCTTAATTTATGTAGCTACAATTAAGCATGCGAATTGAATTCGACGCAGCCAAGGATGCATCCAATCAAGAGAAGCACGGCCTGTCACTTGCGCTGGCATCAGCGCTTGACTGGGATGAGGCGCTGGTCTGGGTTGATGATCGGTACGGGTACGGCGAGTTGCGCATGGTCGCGCTGGCTCCCGATACCGGAATACTGTACTACGTGGCCTTTGTGGATCGTGATGATGCCCGCAGGATCATCAGCTTGCGCAAAGCCAATCGACGCGAGGTGAAGCACTATGTCCAAAGTTTCTAAACGGCCAGCGATTGTCATGCCAACTGTCGCAGAAGACAAGGCCATCACGGGCGCGGCCAAGGCAGATCCTGATGCGCAGCCACTGACGCCCAGGCAACTGCAGGCCATGGTTCCGCTCAAGGCTATACGGGGTCGTCCCAAGTCCGAAAACAGGAAGCTGCTGGTTTCTGTGCGCTACAGCCCTGAGGTTGTAGCGTACTTCAAGTCAACAGGCGAGGGCTGGCAGTCGCGCATGGACGGCGTATTGCAGCAGTACGTTGCCCGTCATTCACGCGGGGTGTGAGCTCAGTCCGAACGGTGGCAGTTTAGTATTCCTGAAATGCCCCGAAACTCAGCCCCCGCCCCCAGCCTGCCGCGCCAGATGCACCTGATGCAAAGTGATCTTGCGAACTTCGGTCTGGCTGGTTTCTATGTGGGCGCGTAGCAGCAGGGCGGCCTGGTCGCCGCGTTGGTGCTGGATGGCTTGCAGGATTTTTGCGTGTTCTTCATAGGTTGCGTCTATGCGCGGCTGTTTGGTGAAGTCGAGGCGGCGAATCACGCGTATACGGTCTGTCACGTCGCTGTGGACGCGGGTCATTTCGGCGTTGCCGGCGGCGGCTACCAGGGCGCAGTGGAAGGCTTCGTCCCATTCGGCGACCTGCACGGTGTCGCTGCTGCGCTGGTCTGCAGGAATCAGCCAGATGGCGGCCAGGTCGTCGAGCAGGCTGCGGTCTATCTTGCGGGCGGCTTCGCATAAACGGTGGGCGGCGGTGGTTTCAAGCACCATGCGCAGGTCGTACAGCTCTTCAAACTGGTCAAAGTCAAAGGGCAGCACGCGCCAGCCGCTGCGAAAAAGCACTTCAACAAAACCCTCCTGCTGCAGCCTGAACAGGGCTTGCCGCACGGGGGTGCGTGAAACGCCCAGACGTTCGCTGATTTCAGTTTCGGTAAAACGGTCGCCGGGCACGAGTTTGAAGTCGGAGACGTCGCGTTTGAGCTGTTCGTACACCTCTTCGGCGCGGGAACGGTGGACGGGCGCGGCAACAGCGGCGGCAGTTGCGGGTGCCTTGGGGGAAGGTCGGCTGGTCAGGGTTTGCACTGAATGACTTTAGCAGTGTTGTTGCATGGTTTTGCCATTGCGGGGCATCCCGACACTGCAGCTGTCAGCTTTGACTGACACCCTTGCAGCGCCCTGGCGCACAACTAGGCTTCCAGCGCCTGCAATAAAAGCGCGCTGGGTGCAGCCCAGCCCACAATGCCGCCCTGGGCAACTATCATTTCAAGGGCCTGGGCCTTGAACTCCGGGAAGTAGCTTTCGGTGCAGTCTTCCAGCAGCAGGCCTTCGTAACCACGGTCATTGGCTTCGCGCATGCTGGTTTGCACACACACCTCGGTAGTGACACCCATGAAAAACAGCTGAGTGATGTCACGCGCTTTGAGCATGTCATGCAGCGGGGTGGCGTAAAACATGCCCTTGCCGGGTTTGTCGATGACAATTTCACCTTCCACCGGGGCCAGCGCCGGAATGATCTGGTTGCCAGCCTCGCCCGTGACAAGAACGCGGCCCATGGGCCCGACATCGCCAATACGCAGTTTGGGGTTGCCGCGATTGCGTTTGGCGGGTGGGCAGTCTGACAGGTCGGCCAGATGGGCCTCGCGCGTGTGCACCACCAGGCCACCGGCCTTGCGCCAGGCCGCCAGAACTGACTGGCAGGCTGGAACAAT
>JAZKIK010000159.1:0-1063 GCA_040384925.1 Pseudomonadota bacterium
TCCAGTCGCAGCAAGGCATGTCCCTGGAGTATGGGTTCTGACTCAAACACATCAACTGCTGCCATGCCTGGTCGGCCCCGATTCAGCCCGGCGATCAGTGCTTCCGGTTCAATCAGTTCAGCGCGTGATGTGTTGACCAGCAGTGCTGTCTGTTTCATGCGCGAGAGGTCTTCAAGTTTCACAATGCCGCGCGTTTCGTCATTGAGCCGCAAGTGCAGGGAGAGCACATCGCACTGTTCAAAAAACTCCTCCTTGCTATGGGCCAGTTCAAACCCGTCAGCAAGGGCGCGTTCACGCGATGCCTCGCGTCCCCACACCACCACACGCATGCCAAAAGCACGACCATAACCCGCCAGCAATTGCCCGATTTTTCCGTAACTCCAGATACCCAGGGTCTTGCCTTTCAGCACCGCACCAATGCCAAAATTAGGCGGCATGGAGGCTGATTTGAGTCCCGCCTGCTGCCAGGCACCATGTTTGAGGTGACTCACATAATGGGGCAGGCGGCGCATGGAGGCCATGATCAATGCCCAGGTCAGCTCTGCAGGAGCGGTTGGGGAGCCAACGCCCTCTGCAACTGCGATTCCGCGTTCCGTGCAGGCACCCACATCAACATGCGAGCTGACACGACCGGTCTGGGCGATCATTTTTAGCTTTGGCAATTTTTCAATCAGCTGGCGATTCAGGTGGGTGCGCTCTCTTATGAGCACAATCACATCAGCGTCCTTGAGACGAACCGACAACTGGCCAATGCCTTTTACGGTGTTGGTGTAAACCTTGGCAGGGTAGGCATCCAGCTTGCTGGCGCAAGCCAGTTTGCGTACAGCGTCCTGATAGTCATCGAGAATCACAATATTCATGTCGATATTGTGCCTGCAAGTTTTTATGCTTTGACTCAGGTCCCTGTGAAAGCCCGTACTTGCCTGTATTGCCACTTCAGGATCCATATGCTGCAAGACTGCTTCAAACAGCCCGGAAGCCCTGCTCAGTTCTTGTAATTGCCCTGTTCACGCTGAGCCATGCGTTCAAGTTCAGCACAAACATCTGACATTCGCCCTGAAAT
>JAZKIK010000159.1:1163-3466 GCA_040384925.1 Pseudomonadota bacterium
CCAGTGTTGCTGATGCAGGCAAGAACAGGCCAAGCAGTGTTTGCAGTGGCACTGACAAAACAGACAGAATTGGCGCTCTTGAAAAGTTTTGTGAAAAAACAGCGATTCCCATGATGAACTCCTGAAAAGAGGTATACACAGGCAGGATTGCAATACGGCTGTTTTTGCCGATAAGACCGTGACATCAGGGCTAGCCAAAAGCCTGGCTAAACGCCCACCACCTGATGCCCGGCCAGTTTGTTACATCAGCATCGTGTTGCGGATCAATCCAACCGCCAGACCTTCAAGTTCAAAAGGCTCACCTGGTTCAATCACGATAATGTTGAAGTCCGGGTTTTCCGGCAGCAGCTCTATCAGATGTTTGTTGCGGCGAAAGCGTTTGACGGTGACTTCTTCACCCAGTCTGGCCACCACAATTTGACCGTTTTTTGCATCTTTTGTCTGTTTGACGGCAAGCAGGTCGCCATCCATGATGCCGGCGTTGCGCATGCTCATGCCTTTGACCTTGAGCAAATAGTCAGGCTGCTTTTGAAACAGGCTGCTTTCAAAATAATAGGTCTGCTCGATATGTTCCTGCGCGAGGATGGGGTTGCCGGCTGCAACACGTCCAATCAGGGGCAGGGCAAGTTGTGACAGGCTTGCCGCCAGGGAGAGCGGCAGTTGTTTGATTCGTGACTCGTTGAGTGAACGCAGCGTGTCGCCACGAAGCCGTATGCCCCGTGAGGTGCCACTGACCAGCTCGATCACTCCCTTGCGTGCCAGCGCCTGCAAATGTTCTTCTGCCGCATTGGCAGATTTGAAACCCAGTTCGCTGGCTATCTCGGCGCGTGTAGGCGGGGCACCTGTGCTGGCAATTGCGGTTTGAATCAGCTCCAGAATCTGCTGCTGCCGGGCTGTGAGTTTCGGTCCATCAACCGGGGTACCGGAAAAACGATTCAAAGTGCTCATGCTGGCAAGTCCTTAAAAATTATTCGGGTAAGCTGGACGCCAAAGTGATCAGAGCAGCCGTTTACCCTCGATCATCCTTGGTGTGGCTGTTTTAATAACCAGTAACTGTATTTTCATCCAGCACTTTACGGAATGCAAGCGAATTCATTGATGTCAAATAAAAAAATCGTGATCCTCGGAACCGGTGGAACCATTGCCGGCAAGGCCGGCAGTGCCTCTGACAATGTTGCCTACGTGGCTGCACAGCTTGGGGTGGAACAGCTGGTCGCTGCCATTCCGGCTTTGGCCGGGGCTGGCAATCTGCTGGTCGAACAGGTGGCGCAGATCGACAGCAAGGACATGACTTTTGAGGTATGGGCTGATCTTGCGGCCCGTGTCAGCCATTTTCTTGACCGGGATGATGTTCAGGGCATCGTGATTACCCATGGGACCGACACGCTGGAAGAAACCGCCTATTTTCTGCAGGCTGTGCTGAACCCTGCCAAACCGGTGGTTCTGACCTGTGCCATGCGCCCGGCCACATCGCTGGCGCCAGATGGCCCGCAGAACGTGATGGACGCGGTAGCGGTGGTGTCACATGTCGGGGCAAGCGGGGTAGTCCTTGTTTGCGCCGGAACCATTCATGGTGCATACGATGTACAGAAAATCCATACCTATCGGCTGGACGCTTTCAGTTCCGGCGATGCAGGCCCCATTGGGCTGGTAGAGGAAGGACAAGCCGTATTGTGGCGAAATTGGCCAGTTGCGCAATCTGTGCAGTCATCTATTGCTGCCAAATTCATAGCACATAAAGTATCTGGCCGACCTTGGCCAAAAGTGGAAATTGTCATGAGCCATGCGGGTGCTGGCACCATGGTTGTGGATGCACTTGTTGCCGCCGGTGTGCAGGGTCTGGTGCTTGCTTCAACCGGAAATGGCAGCCTGCATCGCAGCCTGGAGGCTGCCTTGTTTGCGGCTCAGGCTTCGGGTGTGCAGCTTGTTCGCGCCAGTCGTTGTCCAAATGGTCGCATACTGCCCAAGTCTGATGACCGTATTGCCGATTCAAAAGGTTTGAGCGCGGTGAAAGCCCGAATTGACCTGATTCTTCGCCTGCTGGCTTGAGGCTTGTTCAACGGTAAATCGTCGATTGACAAAAAAAGCCATCTGAATATGGCTTTTTTTGCTGTTGACGAGTGTGCGGTGAGCGCCTTCAGTCTGACAGGGCCTGGAATGCCCTGGCTGTAATTTCATCAACACCGCCAATTCCCAAGATCGCACGATATTTCGGGGCTGCGTCAGGCTCACCTTTTGCCCAGCTGGAGTAATAGTCCACCAGCGGCCTGGTTTGTGCGCTGTAAACCTCCAGCCGCTTGCGT
>JAZKIK010000160.1:0-3773 GCA_040384925.1 Pseudomonadota bacterium
TAACGATCTCTTGGCCTACGTCCGCAGCAATCTGTTCTACTTTAATTTTTTCTCCGGCAGCAACCTTGTATTGTTTGCCACCGGTTTTTATGACCGCGTACATGTAAGACCTTAAATTGATCTCCGCAGACGGATTTCCGCAGAGCCCAATATTCTAGCATGCCCGGTAAAAAAGGGCCAGCAATGCCAGTTCGGGCTGATTCGGCCACGCCGCGCAAGGCGGCAGCATAAATGCACCAAAAGCACCCTTCCTATAATCCCTGCCAAAGTTCACCGTCTACGTCTGGAACGCCTTTTGTCCGCCAACTCTTCAAGTACCGCCGCTGCCCTTGCCCTGATAGCCGATGACATGCGCGAGATGGACGCTGTCATTGGGCGACGGCTGAAATCCGATGTGCCTCTGGTCAGCCAGATTTCACAATACATCATTGCTGCAGGCGGCAAACGCTTGCGTCCAGCCCTGCTGCTGCTGATGTGCGGCGCGCTTGGCTATCGAGGTGAGCAGCGCTTCAACCTGGCGGCCGTCATCGAATTTATCCACACCGCCACCCTGCTGCACGACGACGTGGTGGACGAGTCCACCCTGCGTCGTGGCCGGGCCACTGCCAATGAGGCTTTTGGCAATCCTGCAAGTGTTCTTGTGGGTGATTTTTTGTATTCCCGGGCCTTCCAGATGATGGTGGAGGCTGGGGACATGCGCATCATGCAGACGCTTGCAGAGGCCACCAATGTGATTGCCGAGGGGGAAGTGCTCCAGTTGATGAACATGCACGATGCGTCTTTGTCCGAAGACGGTTATCTGCGTGTCATTCGCTCCAAGACGGCCAAATTGTTTGAAGCCAGTTCACGACTGGCTTGTCTGCTTGCAAAAGCTGATTCCGGAATCGAGCAGAGCTGCTCTGACTATGGGCAGGCACTCGGAACGGCGTTCCAGGTCATTGACGATGTGCTCGATTACGACGGTGATGTGCATGAAATGGGCAAAAACCTGGGCGATGACCTGCGCGAGGGCAAGGTCACCTTGCCACTGATCATTGCGATGCAAAGAGGTACGGAAGCCGAGCGCCTGCTCATTGAGCAGGCCATAGAAACCGGTGGGGCCGAGCGCATGGAAGAAATCGTCGCCATCGTGCAGCAGACGGGTGCACTGCAGGCCACCCGCGAAGCCGCTGCGCTGGAAGCGCAGCGGGCCGTCGATGCGCTGGCTGGTTTGCCTCAAAATGCCTACAGTCAGGCCTTGCTGAATCTGGCTGCCCAACTCCTGGGGCGACGTTTTTGAGTGGCCTTGAGGCAGGGCGGCCTGTTCCCGTCCGGGCCTGAATGTGCATGAAGCTTGAATGTACTGGCAGGGGCAGGCTGCCCAAGGGTTCACTTGATCAGGCTGTTCTGTCCATTCATTTCCCCCCGGCGGAGCCCAATTGCCCAATTTAATCACCGAATGTTCTCCTTGTTCCAACACAAGTCCGGATGCTGGAGGGTTTTTCGATTTACACCTATCCTGCTATCAGCGATGATATTGATTTTGAATGAGGCTTAAAGGACATGGCAGTAGCAGATACCGTTCTTGCGGATCCTCCTTCAATGGCCTTGCCCGGTCTGGGGCGCGCGCTTGTTGTAGCGGGCAAGCTCGGGCAAAAAGCCGCTGAAGAGATTTTTGCCAAGGCCAAAAGCGGACGTACCAGCTTTATTGCCGAGCTGACTGGTTCGGGTGCCGTATCGCCTTTTGACCTGGCGCACACCATGTCTTCGGCATTTGCCGCGCCACTTCTTGATCTTGAAGCCATCGACGTTCAGCGTTTGCCCAAGGGCCTGCTTGACGCCAAAATTTGCCAGACCTACCGTATTGTTGTGCTCAGCAAACGCAGCAATCGCCTGATTGTTGCCACAGCTGATCCGTCAGATCAGGAAGCAGCCGAAAAAATCAAGTTTTCCACCCAGATGGGGGTGGATTGGGTCATTGCCGAATATGACAAGCTGTCCAAGCTGGTCGAGGCTTCCACCACCACGGCTGCCGAAGCCATGGAAAGCATCATCGGGGATGACTTCGAGTTTGATGAAGCCAACACTGATGCTGCGGTAGATACCTCTGAGACGAGTGTCTCCGAAGTTGAAGACGCGCCGGTCGTCAAATTTCTGCAGAAGATGCTGCTTGATGCTTTCAGCATGCGTGCTTCGGATCTGCATTTCGAACCCTTCGAGCACACCTATCGTGTCCGTTTTCGGGTGGATGGAGAACTGCGTGAAATTGCCTCCCCGCCAGTTGCCATCAAGGAGAAGCTGGCAGCCCGTATCAAGGTTATTTCAAAGCTCGATATCTCTGAAAAACGGGTGCCGCAAGACGGCAAGATGAAGCTCAAGATCGGTCCGGATCGCGTGATTGATTTCCGGGTCAGCACCTTGCCCACCATGTACGGGGAAAAGATTGTTATCCGTATTCTCGATCCGAGCAGTGCAAAACTGGGGATTGATGCGCTGGGTTATGAACCGGTTGAAAAAGAGCGCCTCATGGCGGCCATCGCACGGCCCTACGGCATGGTGCTGGTGACCGGGCCCACGGGCTCGGGCAAAACGGTTTCGCTTTACACCTGTCTCAATATCCTGAACAAGCCCGGTGTGAACATTGCAACGGCTGAAGATCCGGCTGAAATTACCTTGCCAGGCGTCAACCAGGTCAGCATGAATGACAAGGCGGGCATGACTTTTCCTGTGGCGCTCAAGGCTTTTCTGCGGCAGGACCCGGACATCATCATGGTCGGCGAAATTCGTGATCTGGAAACGGCGGATATTTCCATCAAGGCAGCACAGACGGGTCACCTGGTGTTGTCAACCCTGCACACCAATGATGCGCCGACCACACTCACCCGTATGCGAAACATGGGCATTGCCCCATTCAACATTGCATCCAGTGTGATCTTGATCACTGCCCAGCGTCTGGCGCGGCGCTTGTGTCCAAACTGCAAGGCACCGGCCGATATTCCGCGTGAGACCCTGCTTGAAGCGGGCTTCAAGGAGGACGAGGTGGATGGTTCCTGGACGCCTTACAGGCCCGTTGGATGCTCCATGTGTACAAATGGATACAAGGGGCGGGTTGGTGTTTATCAGGTGATGCCGATTACCGAAGAAATTCAACGTATTATTTTGCGGGACGGCAGTGCTCTTGAGATAGCCGCCCAGGCAGAGTCGGAAGGGGTACGAAGCCTGCGTCAGGCCGGGCTGTACAAAGTTAAACTCGGGATGACTTCAGTGGAAGAAATCCTGGGCTGTACCAACGTCTGATTTATCAAGCTGCATCTGGAGTGCAGATCATTGGCTTATTGATTGGGCAAGCCTTTGAAACCAATTGGCAAAACGAGAAAACATCATGGCAACAGTTGCATCCAGGGGTATTCAGGAGTTCGTGTTCGAGTGGGAAGGCAAGGATCGCGGCGGCAAGCAGATACGTGGCGAAATACGCGCTGCTGGCGAGAACCAGGTCAAGGCATCCTTGCGCAGGCAGGGGGTCATGCCGACGAAAATCAAAAAACGTCGCATGCGTACCGGAAAATCGATCAAGCCGCGTGATATTGCGATTTTTACGCGCCAACTGGCCACCATGATGAAGGCGGGCGTACCGCTTCTGCAATCATTTGATATTGTCGGGCGCGGTAACCCCAATGGCAGTGTGACCAAGCTTCTTAACGACATTCGCACGGATGTTGAAACAGGAACCTCTTTGAGTGCCGCATTCCGTAAATACCCGCTGTACTTCAATGCGCTTTATTGCAATCTTGTGG
>JAZKIK010000161.1:0-2171 GCA_040384925.1 Pseudomonadota bacterium
ATCTGCGCCCAGACAACACCGCCCTCATCGTCATCGACATGCAGGTCGATTTTTGCGGGCCGGGCGGTTATGTTGACACCATGGGTTATGACCTGTCCTTGACCCGCGCACCGATTGAGCCAATCTCCAAACTGATGGCACGCCTGCGCGAACTTGGGTTCACCATCATCCACACACGTGAGGGCCACCGGCCCGACCTGTCAGACCTGCCTGCCAACAAACGCTGGCGTTCGAGGCAGATGGGTGCAGGCATTGGCGACCCAGGCCCGTGTGGGCTGATTCTGGTGCGCGGCGAACCCGGCTGGGAAATCATTCCCGAGCTGGCCCCGCTGCCAGGCGAAATCATCATCGACAAACCCGGCAAAGGCTCGTTTTACGCAACTGACCTCGACATGGTGCTGCGCCAGTGCGGCATCAGCAACATCCTGCTGGCCGGTGTAACGACTGATGTGTGCGTTCACACCACCATGCGCGACGCCAATGACCGGGGTTACGAATGCCTGCTGCTTGAAGACTGCACCGCCGCCACCGATGTGGGCAACCACCTGGCCGCGCTCAAGATGGTCAAGATGCAGGGCGGCGTTTTTGGCGCTGTGGCCAGCTCGACTGCGCTGCTCGAAACACTTGCCGGATAGACAAGGATTTAAAGGATCAACAACCATGGCCATGTCTGACCTGATTCCCCCGGTAACACCGGCCACCGGCGCGCTGGCGCTTGAAACCTACCAGCTGACCAAACGTTTTGGTGCCTTCACCGCGATGGACCGGGTCACCATGAAGGTCGAGCCCGGCACCGTACACGCGCTGCTGGGTGAAAACGGCGCCGGCAAAAGCACGCTGGTCAAATGTGTGGCGGGTTTTCAGCGCCCGGAAGAAGGCAGCATCATGATTGATGGCCGCGAGCAGGCCATCAGCAACCCGGTGGTGGCGCGCGAGCTGGGCATAGGCATGGTGTACCAGCACTTCACCCTGGCACCCGGCATGACGGTGGCAGAAAACCTGCTGCTGGCCGGCGGCAAAACCCCAAGCGTCATCAACTGGAGCCGCCAGCGCGCCGAACTCAAGGCCTTTCTGGCCACCACACCCTTCAGCCTTGACCTTGACGTGCGCCCGGCCGAGCTGGCGGCCGGGGAAAAACAAAAGCTGGAACTGCTCAAGCAGCTCTACCTCAAGCCGCGCCTGCTGATTCTTGACGAACCGACCTCGGTGCTGACCCCGCAAGAGGCCGACGAAGTGCTGGGCCATGTGCGCGACTTTGCCAGAAGCGGCATGTGTACCGTGCTCATCATCACCCACAAGTTTCGTGAAGTCATGGCCTATGCCGACGGCGTGACGGTGCTGCGCCGTGGCAAGGCTGTTCACCACTGCCGTGTGCCCGACACCAATCCCGCATTGCTGGCGCAGGCCATGATGGGGGTGGTTGATGCAACTGCCAGTTCAGCGCCAGGGGATGCTGTTGCGCCCGCCCCAGCATCGCAGGGGGCTATCAATACAGAAGCTGTTTCTTTGCAGGTCAAGGGCCTGACGGCGCTTGGTGACCGTGGCACCCTGGCTGTGCATGATGTGGCTTTTGACGTCAGGGCCGGTGAAATCCTCGGTGTGGCCGGTGTTTCAGGCAACGGCCAGCGTGAACTGGTCGAGGCACTGGTCGGCCAGCGTGTGCGCATGGCCGGCAAGGTTGAAGTCATGGGCGAAAGCTACAGCGCCAAACGTGCAGAAAACCGCCGCCTCAAGGTGCGCAGCCTGCCTGAAGAACCGCTGCGCAACGCCTGTGTAGGCGATCTCAGCGTGGCAGAAAACATGGCCCTGCGTGATTTTGACCAGCCCCCGCTGGCACGCGGTGGCCGCCTGGGCCTGCTTAACTTTCCGTTCTGGCGCAGCCGCGCACGCGAGTGGATAGCCGACTACGGCGTCAAGACCCGTGGCGAAGGCGCACCCATCAAAAGCCTGTCAGGCGGCAATGTGCAGCGCGCCGTGCTGGCGCGTGAACTGGCTGGCGACATCAATGTGCTGATCGCCGCCAACCCGGTATTCGGCCTTGACTTTGCCGCCGTGGCCGAAATCCACAGCCGTATCGTGCAGGTCAAAAAACGTGGCGGTGCAGTGTTGCTGGTCAGTGAAGACCTTGACGAACTGCTGGAGCTGTCAGACCGCATTGTGGTGATGAGTGA
>JAZKIK010000162.1:0-11215 GCA_040384925.1 Pseudomonadota bacterium
CCCTTGAGGTTGTGGCCGGTGGCGTTGATGACACGCAGCGCCTGCATGTCGCCCAAGGTGGCCAGATGTTGTGCCTCACGCGCGGCGCGGCGTTCGGCAGCCGGGCTGGGCGGAAATCGCGAGGGTTTTTTGCCGGCAAACGGATCGACCTTTTGAACCGTGGGCAGCCACGGCGTGCGCTTCTGCGGCACGGCAATCTTCAGCGTTCCAGCCAGATATTTGCCGGTCAGCGAGTTCGGGTTGGCCTGCACCTGCTCGAACGTGCCCTCGGCCATGACACGGCCACCATGCACACCGGCACCCGGTCCCATGTCAATCACATGGTCGGCCGCACGTATCATGTCTTCGTCGTGTTCCACCACCAGAACGCTGTTGCCGATGTCGCGCAGGTGTTTGAGGGTGTCAATCAGCCTGTCGTTGTCACGCTGGTGCAGGCCTATGCTGGGTTCGTCAAGCACATACATCACACCCGTCAGGCCAGAGCCGATCTGTGAGGCCAGCCTTATGCGCTGCGACTCACCGCCCGAAAGCGTCTCGGCGCTTCGGTCCAGGCTCAGGTAATTGAGGCCCACGTCGTTCAAAAATTTCAGCCGCAGGCCGATTTCACGCACCACCTTGCCGGCAATCTCGCCTTTGGCACCCGACATGACCAATTGATTGAAGTAGGCAAAACTCTCGCGCAAGGTCTCCTTGCTGATTTCAAAAATTGCCTTGCGTGTGCTGCTGCCGTCAGCCTGGGGTGCGCTGACAAGGTAAACAAACCGCGCCTCGCGCCGCAAACGTGTGCCGCCGCAGTCGGGGCAGGGCTGAATGCTGCGGTAGCGAGACAGCTCTTCACGCACGGCAGTCGAGTCGGTTTCACGGTAACGGCGTTCAAAATTGGTGATCACTCCTTCAAAAGGGTGTTTTTTACTGACCTTTTTGCCGGCCGAGTTGCCCGAGTCCATGATGTAGCTGAACTTGATCTCTTCTTCACCCGAACCATGCAGCACCACCTGCTGCACAGGGGCGGGCAGGTTTTCAAACGCCGTGTCGATATCAAAACCGTAGTGTTTGGCCAGACTTTCCAGCATCGAAAAGTAATAACCATTGCGCCTGTCCCAGCCCTTGACGGCCCCGCTGGCCAGGCTCAAGGACGGAAAAGCCACCACCCGCGCCGGGTCAAAAAACTCCCGGTGGCCCAGGCCATCGCAGCAGGGGCAGGCACCAACGGGAGAATTGAATGAAAAAAGGCGCGGCTCCATCTCGCTGATGGAATAACTGCAAACCGGGCATGAAAATTTGGCGCTGAACAGGTGCTCTTTGCCCGAATCCATTTCCAGCGCAATCGCCTTGCTGTCGGCCAGCCGAAGTGCGGCCTCAAAACTCTCGGCCAGGCGCTGGCGGGTGTTGTCAAATTCAGTCCGGGCCTGGTTGGCGCTCACGGCTTCACCGTCTGGTGCATCGCCTGGCGCTGTTGCTGCGGTTTCAGGCGGCGCGTGGCGTACCTTGATGCGGTCAATCACCACGTCAATATTGTGTTTTTCAGTCTTTTTGAGTTTGGGCAGGTCGTCAAACTCATAAGCCAAACCGTCCACCCGAAAGCGCACATAACCCTGGGCCTGCATTTCGGCAAAAACGTTCTCAAACTCGCCCTTGCGGTCACGCGCGATGGGTGCCAGTATCATCAGTTTGGTGTCTTCAGGCAGGCTCAGGACGTGGTCAACCATCTCGCTGACGCTTTGCGCCTGTAGCGGCAAGTCGTGCTCGGGGCAAAAAGGCGTGCCGGCGCGGGCAAACAGCAGCCGCAGATAGTCGTGGATTTCAGTCACCGTGCCAACGGTGGAGCGCGGGTTGTGGCTGGTGGCTTTCTGCTCAATGGAAATGGCGGGCGACAGGCCCTCGATCATGTCCACATCGGGTTTGTCCATCAACTGCAAAAACTGGCGCGCGTAGGTGCTCAGGCTTTCAACATAACGGCGCTGGCCCTCGGCATACAGGGTGTCAAACGCCAGCGACGACTTGCCTGAACCGCTCAAACCGGTAATCACCACCAGCTGGTTGCGCGGAATATTCAGGTCAATATTCTTGAGATTGTGGGTGCGCGCACCCCGAATGCTGATTTGTTGTGTTGTTCTGGCCTGTGCCAGGTACACGCCAGTGCGTTCAGGGTCGGTGTTGGAGTTCAAGGCTTGGGCTCTTCGGGGGAAACCCTCAATCATAACGAGGGCGCGTGTTTTTGGAGCCAGCCCACACATCAGGCACTCGTCAAGGAGCCTGCCAGATATCGGCAATCTGGCCACGGCACCAGAATGGTGCTTGTGGCCAGGTCAAGCTCAGGGATTTGCAGCCAGTTTGGCCTTGATCCAGGTAAATGCTTCCTGCACGTCATAGTTGCCGCTGTGAGGCACCAGATAAGGCAGCTTGAAATCAACTTCCTTGACCGACGCATCCTTTTTGATCGCGTGGTACAGCAACACCTGCATGGCAAATGCCGTGTCGCGGTCAACCATGCCGTGCCGCACATACCAGTAGGGGGCGCTGTCTGCTGCAGTGTTGAGGTAGGCCAGCGGGTTGATCAGCTTGAGCTGTGTCGCCAGGTTGATGGACGAACTTGCCAGGTAGGCCTCCCAGCTCAAACCCGTGTCGTCCACACCTGAGCCGTCGCCTTTCACAGCGTTGTTGGTCCAGCTCCATTTGGTGAAGTTGGAGTAAGTGAAAAAGTCCGAACCAAACAGGTTGGTTTCCCCGCTGATGTTGGGGTTGCCGGTTACGCCCACTGCGTCAAAGGCGACCACTGTCTTGAGTGTGATGGGCGTGGTGACGAACTTCAGGAACTTTGTGTAGTCGATGCTGGCAACCGTGGCGCTGGTGCCTGTGCCGGTCAGCGTCAACCAGTCGTTGGGCACCATGGTTGTTGCGCCGCGCTGCGTGACGGCAAAATTGCCGCCCAGTGCGGGCACGGCCGTGCCTTTGGTGATCTGGCTTTCGATTTCCTTTTTGATGAAGGCGATGGTGGTTTCGCGCAGATTGGCATCGGTCAGCGCCGTGCCATCGTCACGGCTCAGGCCCAGGCCATTGAGGTAGGCCGGGAAGGTGGCCGCAATGGCGGCAGACGCTGCGGCTTGCGGGCCTGCCGAGTAGGCAATGCCGTTCAGGGCCGGTGTGTTGATGTCATTACGAATAGCGCTGTATTCCCACTCGTAACCGGCATCGGCGTTGCCCAGGTTGTTGATGGGGCAATAAGCCACGGCGGCAAACACATCGTCTTTCAGTGAACTCGTGGCCGTGGCACCGGAACCCACCACACCTGCCGCACCTATGTCCGCCAAAAAAGGCAGGTAATCAGCGCTGTTGCCGCTGGCGGCCACGGCCGAGGTCAAACCGCCGCCGCCGCTGATGCCGGTCAGGATGATGCGGCTGGTAGCGCCCGGCATGCTTGTGTCATTAAGCCGCAGGTAACGGATGGCAGCCTTGGTATCCACCACCGGGGCTGGTGCCTTGCCAGCCCAACGGCCATCCTGGGCGCGGGCACCACGGCTGCGCGTGCCCACGTTGACTACCACATAACCAGCTTTCA
This sequence comes from Pseudomonadota bacterium, assembly GCA_040384925.1. Classification (GTDB taxonomy): domain Bacteria; phylum Pseudomonadota; class Gammaproteobacteria; order Burkholderiales; family Burkholderiaceae_C; genus Polaromonas. The sequence continues at coordinate 3,560 of JAZKIK010000162.1, forward strand.
GCGCCGCACCCAGCGCATCGGTATTGCTGGTGCTGACAAAGGTGGCGCTTTCAAGAATGCTTGTTGAAACCGCGCTGGTAAACCAGCCGCCGTTGTTGACCACCATGTAGATCGGCCGGGTCTGGTCGGTTGCCAGTGCTTCAGCCACTGAAACAATCATGGTTTGGTAGGCAAAGGGATCGGCCAGGGTAGTGGTGGTTCCCATCAGCGTGGCTTGTGTGGACGCCATGCGAATCGGTTTGGCCACATAAACGATACGGTACTGACGCAGCTTCAGGGCCACGCCGTCAACAGTCACATTGACGGTGGTATAGCTGGCCGCATCAAACTTCAGCGCGGTATCTTCGGCATCAACCACAACGGGGGTGGGCGGTGTTGTGACAGGTGTGGCCTCACCATCGCCACCGCCGCAGGCCGTCAGCAGCCCTGCAGCGGGAAGCGCAGCTACTGCAGATGCAAAAAAAGTACGGCGTTTGATATTCAATGTCATGAAAGTCTCCTTGTAAACCCTTGCGGGCCTGTTGTTAAAAGTGGGCGGAAAGATGGCAGGCAACTCGGCCAGCAGCCGGGCTTTGAAATGAATCAGCGGGCTGGTCTGGACTATAAAAATCGAAGACGCTGCGGTGAAGATGTTGTGATGCAGGGCGCGATAACCCACTGTTATCATGGTTTCCCATGACGCTGAAACTGGCCTCACTGCAGACATTGATCGTTGCTGTTGACGAAGGCAGCCTGCGTGGTGCCGCGCGGCGGCTCGGGGTGTCCCAGCCAGCCCTGACCAAGGCCATGCGTGAGCTGGAGCGCAGTGTGGGCGCACCGGTGCTGGAACGCTCCACCACCGGAGTGTTTCCCACAGCCCAGGGCAAGGTGCTGCTCGAACATGCCCGGCGCGCCTTGCGTGAGCTCGACGATGCACAGGCGCAGATCAACCAGTTGGGCGGCCGCATGATAGGGGAACTGGGCGTGGGTGCCGTGCCCCTGGCGGTGCTGCTGCTGATTCCTGAAACCATGCGCACCTTTGGCCGCGATTACCCCGACATCCAGCTCAGTGTGCGTGAGGAGTTGTACGTGGCGCAGCTCACCATGCTGCGTGAGGGCGAGGTGGACGTGATCGTCGGCCCGATTCCGCCCAGCCTGCCGCCCGGTGAGTTCGAGGTCGAGGAACTGATGCCCATCCACATGGCCGTGGTGGTCGGCAAGGGCAACCCGCTGGCGCGCGCACGCTCATTGAGGCAACTGGAGCAGGCACGCTGGGTGTTTACCAGCCTGACCGGCAAGTCGGGTTATGCACGCCAGCTGTTCGAGTCGCATGGCATCGTGCCGCCAGCACCGGCAGCGGTGGTCAACTCCACGCTGGCCCTGCTGGCGCTGCTGACCCAGGGCGACTATGTGGGCCTCATGCCTGTGCCGATTGCCATGCATCCGCTTGCCGCCCAATACATGAGCATCGTGCCTGTCGAGGAAGGCCATCTGGCGCTGACACTGGGTGCCATCGTGCGGCGCGGTGGACTGCTCAAACCGGCGCTGCGGCATTTTGTGGCGCACCTGCACCGCGCAGCACTGCATGTGCGCAGCAACTGAATCGGCCAAAAAGGGTGATAACTTTTTGGATGATGCGTGCCAGCGTCGCTTGTCTGACAAGTTTGGCGGTTTAACCGCCCTGTCACACAGCACACATCCAATGAAGTTCCCCATCTGGAACTTCAAACATGTCAAACAACAGAAATCGCCGCGACTTCATCGTCAAAACATCATCCACCGCAGCAGTCGTGGCCGTCAGTGCATCGCTTGTTGCCTGCGGCGGCGGTGATGACAGTGTTGCCGCCGCTGGACCGGTGCCTGCACCCTTGCCACCCGCTTCACAGTTTTTGTATGGTGTTGCCAGTGGCGACCCGCTGACAGACCGTGTGATTTTGTGGACCCACGCCAAAATCCCCGGCAGCAACAGCGCTGTGGACCTGACCTGGCAAGTAGCCACCGACAGCAGTTTTACCATCCTCCTCAAATCCGGCCGCCTGCAGGCCACCGAAGCCAATGCCTTTACCGCCAAGGTCGATGTAACGGGCTTGACAGCCGGCAGCAGCTACTTCTACCGTTTTGTGGACGATGCCGGTGTGGTGTCGCGTGTCGGCAGCACCCGCACCCTGCCTGCGGCAGATGTCAGCAGCGTCAGCTTCGCCGTGTTTTCATGTGCGCTGTTTTCCGAAGGCTTTTTCAACACCTATGACGCGGCTGTCAGCTCCGGTGCCCAGTATGCGGTTCACCTGGGAGACTACATCTATGAATATGGCTCGGCCCCCGAGAAGTTTGGCAACTCTGCCGTGCCCGCAGGCCGTACCACCGTGCCCGCCAACGACATCGTCAGCCTGAATGACTACCGCACCCGCCACGCGCTTTACAAGTCAGACCGCAACCTGCAGGACCTGCACGCCAAAATGCCCTGGATCACGGTCTGGGACGACCATGAATTTACCAACAATGCCTTTGCCCTCGGTGCAGAAAACCACAACGCCGCCACCCAGGGCGACTGGATCACCCGCAAAAACATCGCGGCAAAGGTCTATCACGAGTGGATGCCGATTCGTACCCCAGACGCCTCCAACCTGCTCAGGATCTATCGCAGTTTTGACTTTGGCAAGCTTTTCAGCCTGCACATGCTGGACACCCGCATTGAAGGGCGCGACCGCCAGTACGACAATTTTGGTGATGCCGACGGCGGCATCAACCGTTACGTGGCAGGCCTCACACCCGATGCCAGCGGCGTGTTGCCCGACGCCTCACGCAAGATGATCAGCAGCGCCCAGCAAAGCTGGCTGACCACCGCCATGATGGCTTCCAAAGCTACCTGGCAATTTCTGGGCAACCAGGACATCATGGCGCGCATGTGGTTTCCAGCCTCGGTGCTGCAGGCGCAGGCCACCAACCCGGCCGGTGTGCCCGCCGCGATCAATGACTTTCTGACCGCCAAGGCCACCCGCGCAGCAAATCCGGCAGCGCTGACACCCACTCAAACCGCCTTGCTGACTACCTCCAGCAACCCGCGTTTGCCTTACAACCTGGATGCCTGGGACGGTTACCCCATCCAGCGCGAGGCCATTTTGCAAACCGCCAAGGCGCAGGGCAAAAAACTGGTGGCGCTGTCAGGTGACTCGCACAATGGCTGGTTTACCCGGCTCAGCACCCTGGCAGGCGAAAAAATCGGTGTTGAATTTGCCACCTCGTCGGTCAGCGCGCCCGGTTTTGAAAGCGCCGGCCTTGGCGGCCTGGCCTCGTCGATTGACGGCAGCGCACTGGTGCCCATGCTGGGCACGGCAGCCATAGGCGCTGGCCTGGGCCTGATTGACGACGTCAGCTACTGCGACACCACACGCCGCGGCTTTTTGCTGATGACGGTGACAGCCGATGCCGTCAAGGGTGAATATGTCTATATCAGCACGGTCAAGTCAACGGCCTACGTGAGTTCTGTGGGCAAAACCATCACTGTGGCAGCCAGTGGTGCCATCAGCTACGCCTGACCTGCTTCTGCTGTTTTTTCGGGCCAGGGTGGCAGGGGAAGGCCCCGCGCCCGGCCCCGCCAGGTCAAATACCCGAGTCCAATGCAGGCTTTGCGGGACTCTGTTGACCCAAAACATGGGGCTTGTGTCGATATCATGGAAAATCGGGCAGTTACAGAAAAAGCCATGTCCGCCCCTTTGCCCCTTACTGACCCAGCGGCTGCCGCTGCACCCTCCTACCCCATGACAGCCACCGAGCGCCGCGCCAGCGCCTCGCTGGCCTCGATCTTTGCCCTGCGCATGCTGGGGCTTTTTCTGGTGCTGCCGGTTTTTGCACTCGAAGCCGCCAGATACCCCGGTGGCGACGACCCTGCCCGTGTTGGCCTGGCCATGGGCATTTACGGGCTGACGCAGGGTATTTTGCAGATCCCGTTTGGCCTGGCCTCTGACTGGTGGGGCCGCAAACCCGTGATGATTGCAGGTTTGCTGATGTTTGCCGCCGGCAGTTTTGTCGCCGCCTGGGCACCCGACCTGGACTGGCTGATTGCCGGGCGTTCCCTGCAGGGCGCTGGTGCCATTTCAGCCGCCGTCACCGCCATGCTGGCCGACCTGACCCGTGACGAGGTACGCACCAAAGCCATGGCCATGGTAGGCGGCAGCATCGCGCTGATGTTTGCGCTTTCGCTGGTGCTCGCCCCCTGGCTGGCCAGCCATATCGGCCTGCATGGCCTGTTTGCCCTGACCGGCTCACTGGCACTGGCGGCGATTGCCGCAGTGCTCTGGTGGGTGCCACCCGAACCGGCGGTGCACGCCGACAGGCCGCGCGGCAGTGTGCTGGAAGTGCTGCAAGACGCCGCGCTGCTGCGGCTTGATTTTGGCGTTTTTGTGCTGCATGCCGTTCAACTGGCCATGTGGGTGGCCATTCCGGCGCTGCTGGTCAGTGCCGGGCTGGACAAGTCCAGCCATTGGCAGATTTACCTGCCTGCCGTGCTGGCTTCGTTTGTCATCATGGGCGTCACGCTTTTTCCGCTGGAAAAACGTGGTTATCTGCGCGCCGTGTTTCTGGGAGCGATTGGCCTGATCTTCATGGTGCAGCTCGGCCTGCTCTGGGCCTCCAGTCAGCCCGTGCCTGGCATGGCCTGGCTGGGTGCCATGCTGGTGCTGTTTTTTTGCGGCTTCAACGTGCTCGAAGCCACCCAGCCTAGCCTGGCCTCCCGCGTGGCACCTGCCCATGCACGCGGCGCAGCGCTTGGGGTTTACAACACCTTGCAGTCGCTCGGGTTTTTTGCCGGTGGCGCGATTGGCGGCTGGGTCACCAAAAACCATGGCGCACACGGACTGTTCATGGTCTGCGGTGCCCTGATGTTGCTGTGGCTGCTGGTCGCCTGGCCCATGAAGGCCCCGTCACGCCAGCCAATTGTGGTGGCGAACAATGCCGACAGCCCACTGCCTGCAGGCGCAGTTAAACTGTAGGACTTGCGCAATCGGTCAAACAAAACACCATAGGCAGTGTCGTTCAATGCAGTAACACCCATAGGTAGTGATGTTGCGTAAGTCGTCACTGTGAACATCAGGAGAGCATGCCATGGCATCAGTCAATAAAGTCATCATCGTCGGCAATTTGGGCCGCGACCCCGAAACCCGGTCTTTCCCCAGTGGCGACCAGGTTACCAACGTCACCATCGCCACCACCGACCGCTACAAGGACAAGACCAGCGGCGAAATGAAGGAAATCACCGAATGGCACCGCGTCAGCTTTTTTGGCCGCCTGGCTGAAATCGCTGGCCAGTACCTGCGCAAGGGCTCACAGGTGTACGTCGAAGGTTCACTGCGCACGCGCAAATGGACCGACAAGGACGGCATCGAAAAATACACCACCGAAATCCGTGCCGACCAGATGCAAATGCTAGGCAGCCGCCAAGGCATGGGCGGCCCCGGTGGCCAGGACGACGGCGGTGGTTACGACGCCCCACCAGCCCGCAGCCCGGCCCCCATGGCCCGCCCCGCCGCAGCCCCGGCCCCACGCCAGGCCCCAGCCCCTGCGCCGTCCAGAGCCGCCAGTGGGTTTGATGACATGGATGACGATATTCCGTTTTAACCCAAGCCTGGCTTGCCGGGTAAAACGCATTAGCTGTATTACCAGTTTGTGTAATACAATATCTTCAACAACTAATCCGCGATGGCTGTGTGGCCAGACCACCTGAAGCGCGGAGGAAGAAGCCGGCGAAAGCCGGTTTTTTCATTTCTGGGGACGGTTTTGCGAACAAGAGTCTATGTTGACGGGTACAACCTCTACTACGGCTGCCTGAAAGGGAGTGCTTTCAAGTGGCTTGACTTGCTGTCATTGTTCGATAAATGCATTCTTCCCTCCGTCACGGCGAGCATCAACGGACTTCCGCTTGCGTCCGAGTTACAAGCTGTCGCCATCAAATTTTTCACAGCGCCTATTCTTGAGAAGGCTTCCAAAGCGCAAGACTCGATCAAATGCCAGGACAGGTACCACGCTGCGTTGAACAAACATCAGCAAGGCCGGGTTGAGACCATCAAGGGTTATTACTCCCTGACAGAAGCCCGTGCCAGGCTAATAGATCAAAACGATCCCAAAAAATGGCCCCGTGACTGTACCGAAGTACCTGTCTGGAAGTTGGAAGAAAAGCAGAGTGATGTCAACCTCGCCATTCACGCTGTTGCGGATGCACTTCGCGGCGATATAGAGCAAGTCGTGATTGTGAGCAACGACACGGACCTTGCACCAGCCTTGAAGATGATCCGCGATTACACCGGCGTTGTTATCGGCTTGGTCATACCGACCACGGATCATCAACGTATTCCAAATACTGCGCTGGCAGAGCTTGCTCACTGGGTGAGAACTCATATTACCGAAGACGAATTGCGGGTTTCACAGTTGCCAAGGGTGATTCAAGACAAGAAGCGCCCTGTCGCCAAACCCGAATCCTGGTATGCACACCCTGAACTACTGGCGCGCGCTTTGGAGTTGGGCCAGACACAGTTGGGATCAAAAAGCAAGGTTTTTCAGTGGCTGAACAAACCGAACCAGTACTACCAGGGGCAAATGCCACTTGACCTGCTGGAAGCGGGGGACGAAAAAGTGCTTCAGTTTATGGCGCAGTGGGCGTCGTCAGGTCCGGATGCAGGCATTTGACACGCATTGTTTTGCAGCATGATGGTCGGGCGCAATAACAATTGAAGCCGTCTGGACGGTGGCGACCGCAAATGCCAGAATGTTCAACTCTTTTCAGGAGAAACCAAATGACCAGCAAAAACACAATCTGCCTCTGGTACGACGGCACAGCCCTTGATGCCGCCAACTTTTATGCCGAAACCTTTCCCGACAGCGCTGTTGGGGCCATCACGCATGCGCCGGGTGACTATCCCGATGGCAAGCAGGGCAATGTGCTGGTTGTGAACTTCACCGTTGCCGGTATTCCCTGTATCGGCTTGAACGGTGGCCCGCATTTCAAACACAGCGAGGCTTTCTCTTTCCAGATTGCAACGGACGACCAGGCCGAAACAGACCGCTTGTGGAATGCCATCGTCAGCAATGGGGGCCAGGAAAGCGAATGCGGCTGGTGCAAGGACAAATGGGGCTTGTCATGGCAGATTACGCCACGCGTACTGACCGCTGCAATAGCCGACCCGGACCCCGTGGTGGCCAAACGTGTGTTTGAAGCCATGATGACCATGAAAAAAATCGACGTCGCTGCGATCGAGGCGGCACGGCTGGACTGAAACCTGTTCTCAAATTGATAAGTGTGTAGATCACGCTTTTTTGCCAGGCATCCATCGCCTTATGCCTGACAGCTATACCGAAAGCAGTTTTGTAGTCTGTTGTTGACGCTTTTTGAGCCCTAGCATCCGTTCCGGACAAGGCTCAGACAGTTCAATTTTTCAGGAGACAAAAACATGTTCATCAAACGATCTCTGCTGGTGCTGTGCGCGCTGGCTGCGGGTTTTGCCTGCTTGCCGGTGGTGGCGCAGGTGGTTGCTGCAAGCGCTGCGCCGGGCGCATTTCCGGTCAAACCGGTACGATTCATCAACCCGTTTCCGGCGGGTAGCGGCCCTGATGCGGTGGCGCGGGTGGTCGGTGAAAAGCTGGGTCGGGCCTGGTCGCAGCCGGTGGTGGTTGAAAACCGGCCGGGTG
>JAZKIK010000163.1:0-1614 GCA_040384925.1 Pseudomonadota bacterium
CTATTCCAGTGCGTATTCCGGTGAACGTGACCGCTGATTCCGGCAACGTGACCGGCATTCCGGCGAACGTGACCGAGGGTCGGTGTTGCGCGTTTTGATTTTATGCCGGTGTGTTTTTCCGGGCGTTTTCCTTTCCTTGTGTTGACTTGTTTTTCAATTCATAGGCCCCTGCCAGGCCGCCGGAGGCCCCTCCATTTGCCTGACCGTGGTGGTTGTTTGCCCGTCAGTTGTCGATTTTTCCTTTGGCCGACGGATTCGTTTTGCGCAGCGATTCACCCGTCAGCGTGAAGCGGTGGTGGTTTTGCATCAGCCGATCCAGCATGGCATCGGCCACCGTCTGGTCGCCAATCCACTCGTGCCAGTGCTCAATCGGTAACTGGCTGGTAATGATCGTGGCCCGCTGACTCGCCCGGTCATCAATGATCTCCAGCAGATCGGCCCTCGTTTGCCCATCCATGGCAGCCATGCCCCAGTCGTCCAGCAGCACGTCAGTGTTTTTGAGGGTATCCAGCCAACGCGTAAAGGTGCCGTTGGCGTGGCGGATGCGCAACTCCTCACCCAGGCGGGGAACCCGCAAGTACAGCGCACTGTGCCTTAACCGGTTTTTGATGTGCAGCGCCAGAGTGGTACGTGACCAGCCATGCTGGACTGTCTGCACCGCATACCGTTCGCGGTCAGCGGCACTGTCCAATTGGGTCAGCAGGGTCACGATGTGGAACCATGGCAATTGGGCAGCAGACTGCTGCCCAAATTGACCCTCAGCGCAATGTTGGGCAAAGAATGCCATGTATTTGAGGTTGCGGGTGGAAAAACCGCGCATGTCGGGGAAAGCATCCTTGAGGTCACGGGACAGCCTGTCAATGACCTTGGCACCCCAGCCCTGAGTCTGCTGGCGCTGCAGGATGTCGCGGCCGATGTGACCGTAAAGCTGTACCAGCTCGGCATTGACTGCCAGCGCCGCGCGTTGCCTGGCCTGGACAATCTGGCCCTTGAGTTGGGCCAGCCAGTCAGCATACCCCTCGGGCAGAGCGAGTGAAGATGGGTGGGTGGGGATGTTCATGCGGGGTGTTTCATCAGCGATTTTTGGTCACGCTTAGTGAACCATTTCAGCATCAAATGTGCCTGCAACGCAGTTTTACAAGCATGGAAGCCATCAAAAGCATAGCGATGATGAGCATAGGGTTCAAGCCAGCACTTCTTCTGCGGTGACTGCCATCCAGACGCAGTGCAAATTCATGAGGCCAACCAAAACTCTCCAATTGAAAACCGTGACAACAGAACCGAGCCATGACTTTCACTTCGCAGAGCGGTCACCCCCGTTGCGCACGAAGTGCGAATAAAGCAAGTGAAGAAGGCCAAATACCTTGGTGATGGGCCTACTTCACTTATCCTGCCCTGAACAAAACCGTTGATTACGCCAGTATGAAAAGTTGAAATCGCGTTGTTTTTGTCAGTATTTCGACGACATGCCCATTTTTTAAGCAAAAACGGCAAGATCGACCCTATTTCGGCAGTAAATACTGCGTAAATCGACGATTCAGACAAAAAGAACGCGAAAAGAAAGCAAAAGAACGCAGCACCACCAAAACCAAGCAAGCGTTGTGAACGCCCCCT
>JAZKIK010000164.1:0-887 GCA_040384925.1 Pseudomonadota bacterium
CACGGCGAAAGCGCACTAACGTCGCCACTTCGAATGGCCTCTTCAAATTGCTTGTCCACTTCCGACGGAGCAATGCCCAATGCACGGGTTGTACTATTTTCTGGCGGGGGTGATGAGACAAAAGATAACCCTGCGATAACCGCGTCATATGCGGACTGGATAATATTTCCAAAGGTAATTACTGGGCTTTTAGCTGGTGAACCCAAGCTCACATACTGCCCTGGCACCGAATAAGCACCGATCCCATAAGTCCAGCCAAACTCCTGCTTGCCGTCAGCGCCGTCATAGCGACTGGCCTGTGCTGCTACGGTCTGGGCGGTTTGCGCGCTTGTGCGGTCAATTGGAATGGACAAACGCTGGTTACGCTTTTGCGCAGCCAGCGCTTCTTTGATCAGTTCCGCCGCGTTCCACACAAACAGGGACTTGAACATGAGACTGCCTTGGTCAGAGACTTCGTCCATGAACACATCGGCATACAGCATGCCGTCTGCACCCAAGGTGAGGTGATCGACCGCGCCGCCCATGATGGGCGAGGTGGCACCCAGGTACACAGGCTTGCCAAACGGATCCTGAATGATGCCTATCTTGCCGCCGATTTCTTTGCCAAAGCCATAATTGTTCGACTCGTTAAAGAGGTCATCATTAAACAGAAAGTTGTAGTCCGCCACCAAAGCGTACTGTTTGCCTGCGTATTCGACAATGACGTTGCCCGCAGCGCGCTGGATATTTTGTTGGAATTTGCGTTGTAGCCAGTTGCTGTCGGACAAGGCTGGCGTCAGTTTTTCGTTGGTGGTGGTGACGGTCTTGGTCTTGCTCAGGTTGCCGTCGTCATCAAGCTTGACTTTGATGCCGGTCAGTCCGGCATTGTGGTCTCCGGCGCTGGAGAG
>JAZKIK010000164.1:897-2705 GCA_040384925.1 Pseudomonadota bacterium
CTGCCGCGACGCGCTGGCAGCTTGCTGGCATCAACGGTCACGACGGCAGTCTCTGGCACGCGGCCATCCTCGCCGATACTTTTAACACCAAGTATGTACACATTACCCTGTGCATTCGCACCATGTTGGCTGGTGAGGATGACCTGGGCAGGCGCCGTCAAGGCCAGGTAGCCACCGTTGCTTAGGGCCATGTCGTGAAAGCCAAAAGGCGCAACAGCGCCAAACTGCACAACCTGCTGTTCGCGCAGAAATTCGGCGTCCATCTGATTGACGTTGACACGCACCAAACGGCCACCAGCATCGCCCCATTGGTTTCCTTCACTGGCATAAATCCAACCGCGGGTAACCACCAGGCTGGAGACGCGTGCTGTGGTGTTGGCAAGTTTTATGGTGTACACAACACGCTGGGTTTGCGTGTCAAACACATACACCGTGCCATTGTCTGACCCTGCGATATACGCTTGGGTGCCATCGTCGCTGTAAGCGATTTGCTCACCAAAGCGTCCATACAGTTTCAGAGCGTTGCCTTCTTCGTCTTTGGGGGTTTGGGCTAGGAGAGACAGCGGCGCGAGGCCAGTCAGCACGCTTGGGGGATTGGACTTGAAGACGTTGATACCCTGGGCGGTGGTGACTATTGTGTTGGCATTGCCAAGTTTCCACGCTTGAACCCGGTTGTTGCTGTCCACCGGCATGCCAATGAGCTTTTGCCCGGCATCGGAAGAACCTTTGGCGACGCGCTGGACGTAAACGTTATGCATGGACAGGGCAACGCCTTCAGGCAGTGTAATTTCCAAGGAGTCGTTCTTTACATCGGTAGCAGTAAACCCCTGCCAGATCATGCCTCTGTCGGGTCGCTTTCCAGTAAAGGTTGGCGCTGCGATTTGTTCACCACGGGGCTCTAGCCAGAGTTTGATATCAAAATTCTTGGCGGCCTGGTTGGGCGGCAGAAAGTTAATGCCCGAGACTTTTAGCTTGCGTGTGACGGGGTCAAACTCCAGCCGGGTGATGGTTGGTTGACTGACTGATCTGTCGGGCGGCGCCGGAAAGGTTATTTCCAATTTGGTTTTGTCAAATGCTTCTTTGGGAACCACTGTTTTAAAACTACCCTCGGGCGTGTACATCAGCGCTGAGACCAGGCTTGCGATACCGCTAAAGATGTCAGTGGCCACGCTGGAGGTGTATTGTCCCGTGGACATGGCGAAGTTGTCACCCGATGACCACATGGCACTCCACGCCTTGCTGGAAGCCGACAGTATCTGACCAATCGCGTTGTTGACGACAAAACTTTTGGTCAGCAGCATCAGACTGCTGCCCTTGACGCCCGTAAATGGCAGGCTGGAGGTGCGCGCCATGCCGTCGTCACCGATCACGCCGTTGTCCACCAGCCACCAGGTGTCGTGGGTGCTGCCGTCTGTGTCCTGAATGGTGCCTTTGCGCCAGAACTGCACCTGAGTGCCCGCCTCCATGGCGAGTGGCAGGCCGGTTTGCGGGTCATTGACCTTGATGGCCAGTTGCAAGGGCAAGGCACTTTCATCACTTCCAACATTGATGTCAACCGCCGCCAAGGCCGTCAGGATGCCTGGCGCGGGCAGTGGCATGCCCAGATCTGTGAGCGAATGGGCCTTGATGGACGCTGTGGTGCCTGTGGGCAGCGAGCCAGGAGCGATCATCAGCAAATTGCCCTCCAGCGTGAAGGGATGGTTGGCGGCCAGGATCACCACGCCGTCGGCGGGCGCCAGCACCGTCGCGCCGGTCGGTTTCGCGACATCGACGCCCGAATGATAAGCGCCGGGCTCGCCCTTGTAGAC
>JAZKIK010000164.1:2715-5778 GCA_040384925.1 Pseudomonadota bacterium
CGCTATTTAATCGTCGGCAAATGATCACGTTATTGGCCATTGGCCTTGGCGTGGATCAATCCGTCTGGCGTGATGTCTGCAATGCTGGCATCACTTACAAAGTATTGAGTGCCTGCGGATGCAGCAGAAATGTCCGTACGATCTGGCAGGCTGACTTTGAGCTGGCGCTGGGCTTGCAAGGCCAAGGTGATGGCGCGGGGGTAAACGTCAACTTCAAAGCCGTTTTCATCAAGCTGCATTGCGGCTGGATCAGCGCTGACCGTGAAGACGTTCACGCCCTCAATGCCACGTGCGCTTACATGCACGATGGCTCGGCCGTTTGTTTTGGCTTTGACCAAACCGTCCGCTCTAACGCTGATGACGTTGCTGTCGCTTGAGCTGTATTGCAGGTAGTTGCCGGTCAGCCTGACGTTTTCTTCATCCTCGAAATCGCCCGTGATGCTCATGTAGCCATTGCTTGCCGTTGCCAAGGTGGGGATACGGGCGATGTTGATGGCGATTAGTTTTGCATCGCTGACATTCACCACCAATTGAATAGGCACCCCCACCGCAAACCCATCATCAGCCTGCACAGTAATGCTGGCCTGCCCCGCATAACCCACCTCGGGCGTAAACAGCAAAGTCTGACCATCAACACTCAAACTGGCGCTGCCATGGGTCGCCCCCAGAATGCGCCAGAAGAGCGCGTCACCCTCCATATCTTGCGCCACCTGAGCCAAACCGGCCTGGGTAGACAGATCTGTGTGCGTGGTCAGGCTGGTGTTGCCGGTTTGAACCGGTGCCTGATTGGCCTTGAAGCCGTAATTGGCATACAAAATCTGTCGATCAGCAGCGTTGACCTGACCATTGCCATTGATGTCGTTGATGTCGTCCGCCGGCCCAGCATTAAACAGCGCACCATCCGCACCATCCACCTTGCCATCAGCATTGATATCCCCCGCCAGGCTGATGCGCAGCACAGCACTGCCCGTGCCCGTGATGCGAATCAGCTTGAGCCCGGCCTCGGTGATGCGCACCAGAGTGGTCATTTTGCCGTTGACGATGGAACTGCCCAGAACGACTGCACCCGTGACCTGCAGACTGGCCTCGGGGTCGGTAAAGTCAGACACGATGGCGACGATGACGGCACCGACAGCACCAGGGGTTTTGACGGTTGAGGCGATCTCGCTTTCACGAATCGTAAAGGCCACTGTTGTCGTGCCGCCTTCACCTATGCTACCCGCCCACTGGCTGGCTGCTGCCGATGTGGTCCAGTTGACCACTGCGCCCAGATTGGCCGTGATGCGGTCCTGAAGCAGCAGGCCCGCACTGTCGTAGCCATAGGGTGTGCCAGTGTCCGCAGAGTTCAGCGGCCGGCTCAGCACCAGACGGCCCTGGCTGTCGTATTTGTAGGCTATGGCGCTTGTGATCGCCGCAGCATTGGCGGAGCCTGTAGGTCCCGTCGCCCGAATGATGCGGCCCAGGCTGTCGTAAGTCAGCTCAAGGCGCGCAGGCGCTGCTGATGTTGTTGATGTTGTTGGTGATGCTGTTGTTGCCTCAGTCCCAGCCACCACAACAATACCAGCTTGTGTCACCAGCCACTGCACACCATCGACAAAATGCACACCCGTAAGCTGGCCCTGCGCATCCAGGGCATAACGTGTGCCATCGGGTCCGGTCAGCGTGTAGCTTGTGGGTACCCAGGGCAGGCCAGCTTGCACGCCGCTTTGGCTGTACAGGCGGGTGCCCAGGCGCTGCAGGGCTTCAGGCGTGTAGCCCTGCCCTTGTGCATGGGCGCTGCTGTTATCTTCTGTATGGGCCTGAAGACTCCAGCCCAGGGCCTGGGTTGCGGGGCTGCCATTGAACACGGGGCGGTAAATCAGCGGTGCCGTGCTGACAGTGGCAACACTGCCGCCAGGCAAGGCGCGCTCGGCCAGCACTGACAGGGTAAAGCTCAGGTTTTGCGCAATAAAGATATCTGCTGTGCCTGACTGTGGCGCGGTCAACTGTGGCGCAGTCAGCCACACCTTGGCACCTTCCTGCCAGGCGTTGACAGCGCCTTGTTCTGTGGTGCTGGCCTGATCTGTGGTCAAACCTGTCTGCAGCGCCGGGATGCGCCAGTTGCCCAAGGGCTCAGTTGCTGCATCGGGTGTGTTGTCTGCTACCGTTGCATCAAGCACACGCATCAAGGCAAAGTCATGCCCACCCAGGCTGTAGACAGCATCCGTGGCTGCGGCCTGGGGTGCCTGTTTGTTGGCGCTGTCTATGATGACGCGGCTGGTGATTTCGCTGGTGCGGCCTGCCAGATCCCAGGCGGTGATGCGCAGCTGGTAAACACCATTGGCAAATTGCTCGGGTGCCAGGGTGGCTGCGACCAGTTCGGTCAGCGCCATGGCGCTGGCGGCACTGTCTGTACTGCTCAGTGTTGCCCAGTTGTTGGTGTTGGCCGGTGCCATCTGCACGCGGTAGCCCATGAGTTGCTGCTCTTGCAGGCTGACCTGGACTGCAGTGGTGGCGCTGATGCTGACTGGCGCTGTGTTGCCCGTGCTGCCAGCAAGCACACCAGCCCAGGCCAGCAGCGGAGCGCTGGTGTCCAGTGGGTCTTTGACGCGCACCGTATGGGTTTGTGTGGTACTGAAACCGTCCTGGTCTGTGGCGGTGACGCGAATGTCGACCAGGCCGGGCTGGGTGGGCTTGAAGTTGATGCGCCCTGCCCCGTCAAGCGCTACGGTTTGCCATTCATCTGGGTTGGTGGCGATACCGCGTACCTGCACCACCAGAGTCTGGATGGGGCTGTAGCTTTGGGCCCGAATGGTGGCCACTACCGTCTGACCCGGCAAGGCGGGTGTGCTGGGGGTGGTGCTGACCAGGACTTTGGGCGCGTTGGCCGCTGCCTCTGCAGCGACCCGCAAGGTGAATGTTTTGCTGGTGGTGTTAAAACCATCAAAAACTTTGGCTGTGACCACAAAGTCACCGACCTGACCAGGGCCGGGGGTCCAGACGAGTTGCCGGGTAATGGCGTCGTAGCTGGCACCTTCTGGCAGGTTGCTGAAACTGACGCTGAGTGCGCTGGTCTGGGCTGCG
>JAZKIK010000164.1:5788-9230 GCA_040384925.1 Pseudomonadota bacterium
GTCCCAGGCATTGATGCCTGCGGTGTTGCTGGCGGTGGCAGGGGTGCCCAGTGTGACCGGCAAGGTAATGGTCTGGCCGACCACCCCGGCATGGTTGCTGACAGCCAGTTGTGGCGCGCGGTTGACATCGAACACGCGCACTTGCACGGTTTGCTGGCTGCTGGCCTTGCCATCGGTGACGGTAAAGGTCAGAGTAAAGGCTTGATCGAGTCCATCAGCGTTGTTGACAACACTTTGGCTGGGTGTCCACTCCAGGTAACCGGTGCTTGCATCAAACAACAGGCCTTCGGGTGTGTTGTCGTCATGGTTCAGGGCAAATTGAATGGCATCGTTGTCGGCATCCACCGCACGAACATTAAAACTCAGAAGATCACCCTCACTGACCAGTTGCAAGGGCACGGGCAGGATGCGTGGTGTCTGGTTGACATTGCTCACGACAAGCGAGATGCGCCTGGAAAAGCTGGCTGCGCCGTCACTGGCGGTGACGGTGATGTTGTAAGGCTGGGTCTGGGCAGCAAAAAAGCCGGGTGTCCAGCGCAGTGTGGCCTGCTGGGTGGCGTTGCTGGCATTGCTGGCATTGCCGGCGTTGCTGCTTGCATTGACATCGAGCACCATGCCTTGAGGCAAACCACTGACGCTCCAGTTGAGCAAGTCCAGGTTGCTGTCTTTGGCAAAGATGTCCAGACTCAAGGGCACGCCTTCTGTGGCTGTGACCTGTGTGCTGGTGATGTTGCCTTCCGTCTGCTCAAGCGCTGTGCCGCCGGTAGCTGTTACATCCAGCAGTGTGGGGGCGGCGTTGTCTTGTGGATTGCGAACCATGACACGAATGGTGTGGGTTCGGCTGCTGGGCACGATCACTGCCGTGGGGTCCAGGATGTAACCTGCACCTACAGGGCCGAGGCCGCTGTCGGTGACGGTGAAGGTGATGCTGCTCTCGCCAATGTCTTCTGCCGTGGGTGTCCATCTGATGCTGGCATGGCCATAAACAGCGGGCTGGTCTGCGCTGATGCTGGCGTTGGCGGGGCCACTGGTGAGGGTGTAGCTCAGGGCGTCCTGATCCAGATCGCGCACGCTCACAGGTATCAGCATGGGCTGCCCGACCAGGGCCACGACCTGGGTCGGTGCGCTGATGAGGGGTGGCTCGCTATCGCTGCGCACGCTGAGCACAAAGCTGGTGGCCTGGGCCAGCGTCTGGTTGACATTGCCGTCGCCGTTGTCATTGGCGGCGATGGTGATGGCGTAATCCCCACGCATGCCCTCACCAGGGGCGAAGTGGATGACGCCGCTGACATGGGCAGCGCCTGTCAGCGTTGACTGGGTATAGGTCGCAAATGGCGGCAGGCCGGTGATGGTCAAGGTGACCGGGTTGCCATCTATGTCGGCAGCCGTGACGGGAATGTCCAGCGTGGCGCCTTTGTACAGGGTGGCGTTGCTGATATTGCCAATTTGCGGCGCGCGGTTGGCGTTGGTCACCACCATGGGCAAGGTCAATTCGCTGATGGCTGGCGTGCCTGTGCCGTCGCCGGTGTCGGTGGCGATGACTCGTACGCTGTAGCTGCCGGCCTGGAGGGCTTGTGGATCGCCGCCTTGCGCGGCGTCGTAGCCGGGCGTCCAGACGATTTCCATGGTTTCTGCGTCAAAGCTGGCACCTTCGGGCAAGCCGAGCACCTGGTAGCTGACGGTGGCCTCTGTCGTTTCGGGGCCGCTGGCTGCACCATTGGGGTTCAGACGTATTTTGGGTTCAAAGCCTGGGTTGTCAGGGTCAAAGGCAAAGACGCTGATGCGCAGTGGCTGGCCTTCAAGGATGTTCCAGGTCTCGGAGGCATCAAACTGTGGTGCACCATTGGCGTTGAGGACGTTCAGGACCAGGTTTTGTGTGGTGCTGGTCGTGACTGGCTCGCTTGACGCATCCGCTGGTGTGTAGGTCGCGGTGAGTGTGACGGGAATGGTGAAGTCGCCATGCTGGGCGTAACCGGGGGTCCAGGTGATGAAGCCGGTTTCGCTGTTCAGCGAAGCGCCTCCTGGCAACCAGGGGCTGGAATATTCCAGTGTAATCAGCGTGCCATCGGCTTGAAGCAGGCCGCCAGGCATGGAGCCGGCCAGTTGCAAACCAAAGGCTTCGCCTTCACGCAGGGTTTGTGCAGCCACTGGCAGCAGCACGGGCTGGGCATGACCTTGCGCCACCGTGATGTTGAAAGTCTGGCTGACGCTGGATTTGCCATCGCTGGCCAGAACGGTGATGTTGTTGTATTGACCGGCCTGGTCGTAACCTGGGGTCCAGCTCAGCAGGCCGCTGGCTGCATCAAAACTGGCACCTGCGGGCAGGTTTCTGACTGTGAGGGTGACGCTGTCTCCATCGGCGTCGGCGGCGGCCAGTGGCAGCGAGAGGCTTTGCCCTTCCTGCAGCTCGATGTCTTGCAGGCTGCCGACTTGACTGATCTGGTTGCCGCCCAGCACTGGGATACGCAAGCGCCGTGTGGCGACACCCCCCCGGCTGTCTTGCACGCGAATGATGACTTCGCTGTCAGCCGGGTCACGTGCAGTGGGTGTCCAGCTGAGGCTGGCCTGGTTGTGGTAACCGGTGTCGTCTGAGCTTTGGCTGTTTCCCGGTGTGAGGCTCAGGCCGGCTGGTGCCTGCACGATTTGCCAGAAGAATTGGGTTCCGTCGACATCGTTGGCGACAATCGTGGCTGTCCAGGCTTGTCCGACCGTGGCTTGAGGCAATTCCAGTGCGTCGGAATCGATATCGGCAACGGAGTCATCCAAAGACTCGTCTAAAGACTCGCCTTCCGTGTCAAGCAGGGACAATGTTGGTGGGCTGTTGGCCAGGGGTGCTGCATACACGCCGTGGCTCAGGTTGAACTTGACCAGGGTGCCACTGCCAGGTGTGGTGCCAAAGCTGGATGCCGGGCGCACGGTGATGGTTTGATTGAGCAAAGTCTGGCCGACGGCAAATTTGCCGTTGCTGGCCTGCAGAGCCGGGGTCAAATCGATCAGCCACAGGTCAGACTGACCGTCCAGACCTTGGGTGGCGCCTGGCACACCGGCAGCAAAATAACGGCCGGGGTCAAGCAGCAAGACCAGGGGGCCGCGCAGATCGTCGAGGCCGATGTTGGTCAGGCTCACGTCATAACTGACCTCGCCAGTTGCACGCGAACCGCGTGTGTTGCTGAAGTCCAGGCGTATCTGGTTAGTCATGTCCAGCACGGTGGTAAAGGTGCTGATGTAAGCGTGCTCCAGTGGCGTCTGGGCGGCGCTGCGGATCGTATGGGCTATCTCCAGTTGCCACTGGCCAGCGGGCAAACCCGTCACATCCAGCACGGCGCTTGTGCAAACATCATTGCCATATTGCTTCTTAAATTCAGCAGACGCTGTTTCCAAACGGCCTGCATCATTATCATTGATAAGCACGCAGGCTCCTTCATCAGCAAATTTTTTGGCT
>JAZKIK010000164.1:9240-11822 GCA_040384925.1 Pseudomonadota bacterium
CCGTCAGTGAGGTGAAGATGAAATTGGCCGGATTCAATACGCTGGACAAGTCATCGGCATCTGCACCGTCTGCGCCCAACCACATGGATTGATCAAAACTCACGCTGATCTGGTTGACCGGAAGCGGCAGCAAGGACCCATCGGGTACGCTGGTTGCGATGACATGCGGCGGCTTGATCGGGGCGAGTTCGTCGACGCGCTCAGTCTGGGCCACCAGTACACGGCCATCCTCGGTTGTCAGGATGGATTCACCACGTGTACCGCCTGTGGCCATTTGCAGGACCCGCCTCGATTGCATCTCGATCATCCAGACACTGGACTTGTGAGCTGTCTCGGCGGCAACATCGACGGTGCTGGGCTGCTGCGGCAGATTGCTGGAGGCCAGCAGCAAACCCGCAAGCGGTGTGCCTGCGGCACCAAAACTGATGCTGTCTATGACCGCATTGAGACGGTATTCAAGCTCGGCCCGGCCTTTGGTGCGGCCTGTCATCGGGAAGCTGATGATGTCGCTTGTTCCTCCCAGCTGGGCGGCGGTGATGTTCTTTCCACTCCATTTGACGGCCCACAGGCGGCCATCCGGGCCAAAGGCCAGATCACTGACGCGCTCATTGCTGAAGTGCTGCCAGGCGCGGCCTGTATTGGCTTCGTTCGGTTTGAACAGCTCCACCCCCTGGCCGGAGGACACGTAAATATCGCCGGTGGCCTTGTCGATGGTCAAGGCATGGGTGAGTGCGCTGCCGGAGGGGCCTTCAATATGGCGCAAGATGGTGCCGCTGCTGGCATCTACCAGCAACAAGTCTTTGCCTGTCAGCACCCACAGCTGGCCCAGACTGTCTACGGCCATGTCGAGCACTGGCTCTGTCAATGTAAACAGGGGTGTGGTACTTCTGCCGCCCTCTTTGGTAAAACTGAACACCTCATTGCGCAAGGCGCCTGCGCTGAGCAATATGGTTTTATCTGGCATTTCCACCATTGCCAGGGCGCCGATGTCCGCATCACTTTGGGCAAAGCCTTCAGCAAAACCACGGACGGTAAATGGTGCCAGCACGGATTTGAGGTCGGATGGCTGGGCAGTGGCGACAAAGCCGGGCAACAACAAGGCGGCCTGGGCAAATACGGTGCTGCTTTCGTAAGTGCGGCTCTGCGTGGCAAGGGGCAACTCGGCCGTTTGAGTGAGCGTTTCGGTGGTGCCCAGGGCATCCAGCACGGCCTGGCGACTTCCATCATCTGGCAGTACGGCATTGGCAACGCTGGCTGCTTCGCGATTGCCGGCATTGTCGGTAGAAACCGCCAGGAATTCGTAGGTGCTACCGGCAGTACCTGTAAAGAGGGCTTCGGTCTGATCAGCCGAGGCCTGGCGCAACCAGATTTTGAAATCTCCGCCGTTCTCGGCAACATAAACGGTGGTGGACTTGATGCCGCTGGTGTCGTCAACGGCCGTCCATTGCACTTTGAATGTGGGCAAACCTTGGGCGTTGTTGCCCAAATCGGTGGCTGTTACAACTGTGCTTGGGGCGGCGACATCGAGCTTCTGGCTGATGCTGTTGCTGTCTATGGGCGGTGCATCGTCAAAGAATATGCGTGCCTGCGCCGTGACGCTGGCATCTGACTGGGCCTGGTCGGAACTTTTAATGGTGTAGCTGACAAAGCCGCGTTTGGCTGCCGGGTCTTGCGCCACACCCACGGCTCCAGGGGCCAGCAGGCCGCGTGTTGCGTCGTGCAGGACTTCACCCGTGTCAGGGTCAATGGCTTGCAGCAGCCAGGTGGCGATGCTGGTTTGGGCGTCTATGCCTGCACTGACGCGCAGGATAAAGCCTTTGCTGCCGGAGAAGTCAAAGTCGCCCTGGAAGTTGGCTCTGTCTTCCGGGATGTGGACATTGATATCGCCGAGCTTCAGGTCGCCCAGTCGCAGGCTGCGGGGGTCCAGATCAGCATCGAGTTCGGTCACGATGCGCAGCTGGCCTACAGCGCTGTTTGTCGTGTTGTTGAAGCCTATGCTGTAAGGCAGTGGGGTATTGGCTGGCAGGTAGGCATTGCCGGAGCTGTCCAGTATGGCCTGCGGCCCCTTGATGCTGACAATGGCGTTGGCTGCGGCACTCTGCTCTGCGGCTTGCTGCAGGTACTGGGTGAGCTTGAGCGCTTGTGCGCCAATCGGATCGAAGTTCTCGTCCAGCACACCGATGTGCCGCAGATACTCTTGCTCGGCCCTGCCGCCGACAAAGACGTTGAAACTGAGGAAGTGTGTGTCTTGAGCGGCGTTTTGGTCGTAGTCGGACGGATTCGCCAGCTTCGGAACGGGGATCGCAACGGCACCATCGGCACTTGTACGATTTTCAATGTAATCAATGGGCGCAACGACTGCTGACGCATCGCCTGCGTAACGGGCCGTGTCGCCATACCACTGCTGCACTTTATTGAAGAAGCCCAGGATATCGGCCTGGGTTTTGTATGTCTCTCCGCCCTTCCCCAGCAAAATGCCGCTTGCAAGCGTGGCGTTCAGGCTCACGACCTTGGGATTGGTGCGGATCGGTGGCGCTTCGTCGAGTGGACGCAGCAGACCGGCGGCTTCCAGCGCGCCCAAC
>JAZKIK010000165.1:0-1681 GCA_040384925.1 Pseudomonadota bacterium
CGTCAGGTGTGACAGGTTTGCCGTTGACGGCGACCAGACGGCCACGAATCATGGGGTACCAGTCAAACTTTTTGACACCACCATCGCGCAGCGCTTTTTGAAAAGCCTCGCCCTGCTCGGGCTGCACGTTGATGACAAAACGGTTGGGCGCATCGGGCGGCGTGGCCTTGCGCCAGCTGCTGATCAGGTCGGTGCGCAGCAAGACCAGCAGCATCAGGGCCAGCAGGCCCACGGCCAGGGCGCTGGTCTGCACCACGGCGTAGGCGGGGCGGGCCGACAGCTGGCGGGTAGCCAGCACCAGCCAGCGCGGCGCGGTGGCTTCATTGACGCTGGCGCGCAGCAGTTTGACGGCGACATAACTGGCGGCAGCAAATATCAATACTGCCCCGGCAAAACCACCAACGGCGATCAGCCCAAGCTTCAAATCGCTGCTGGCAGCAACCAGCAGGGCCGCAAAACCCAGAACACCCACACCCAGCACCGCGATGGATGCCGGTTTGAGGTTGCCCACATCACGGCGAATCACGCGCAGCGGCGGCACGGCAGCCAGTTGCAGCACGGGCGGCAGGCCAAAAGCCAGCAGCAAGGTCAGGCCCATGCCCATGCCAAAAAACACCGGCCACAAGGTAGCGGATGGCAAGGCGGTTTCAACCAGACCGGCCAGCAGCACCACAAATCCGTAATGCACGGCAAAACCAATCACCACACCAAGTGCGCTGGCTGCCAGCCCGGCCAGTACAAATTCAAACGCATAAGCCAGCGCAATCGTGCGCTGCGGCTGGCCCAGAACGCGCAGCATGGCGCAGTCATCGAGGTGTTTGGCAGCGAATCCGCGCGCCACAATGGCCACGGCCACTGCACTCAGCAAGGCAGCCAGCAAAGCCACCAGGTTCAGGAATTTTTCTGCCCGGTCCAGCGTCTGGCGCATTTCGGGGCTGCCGGACTCCAGTGACTCCAGCCGCACACCGCGCACACCCGACTGGTCAAACGGTTTTTTGATCTCTTCATTGGCCCATTTGACAAATGCGCTGACGGCCTTGTCGTCACCGGCCACTGCAAAACGGTAGTTGGTGCGGCTGGCAGGCTGTATCAGCCCGGTAGCAGCCACGTCTGCCTGGTTGACCATCACGCGGGGTGAAAAGTTGATAAAACCGGCACCACGGTCAGGCTCCTGCACGATGATGCGCGTCAGTTTGAAGCTGGAGTCGCCCATCAGCAGGGTCTGGCCCAGTTGCAGGCCCAAAGAATCGAGCAGCGCAGCATCGGCCCAGGCGGTGCCGGGCGCTGGAATCTCGCGGGTGGCCTTGCCGCCCTGCCCCACAGCCTCGGCCACGGTCAGGCTGCCGCGCAGGGGGTAACCATCGGGCACGGCCTTGAAGGCCACCAGTTTGCTGGCACCACCATCGGCGTCCGTGGCGCGGCCCATGGTGGGAAAGTTGACGGTCGAGACAGCCTGCAAGCCGAGCGCCTGTGCCTTGGTTATAAAGGCAGCCGGCGTGATGGCGTCGCTGCGTATCACGGCATCACCGCCGAGCAACTGGCGCGCATCACGCTGCAGGCCGCCCTTGAGCCGGTCGGCAAAAAAGCCCACAGCCGTCAGTGCCGCCACGGCCAGGGTCACAGCCACGATCAGCAGGCGCAGCTCGCCGGCGCGCAGGTCACGCAACAGGGTTCGCCAGCC
>JAZKIK010000166.1:0-1787 GCA_040384925.1 Pseudomonadota bacterium
TGGCAACTGGGGAGAAACTGAGCCATGACTGTTTCGGAACTTCAACAAGTCGCCGGGTCAAGCTGCACCAGCGGCTGGCCAGCTTTCACAAAATCGGTGTCGTCAGCCATGATGGCCATCACGGTGCCGCCAATTTGCGGGGTGATCTGTATCACATTGCCCTGTACGTAGGCGTTGTCGGTTGATTCGTAGTGGCTGGACACCATGTATTCGTACGCGGCCCAGCCAAGGCCGGCCACCACAACGACAGCGGCCAGCGCGGTGAGCGCTTTTCTTCTTTGTGTGTTGCCTGAATTGGCCTGGGTGCCTGGGGTGCTGCTTGCTTGAGTGTTCATGATGGCTACTCTTTAAAACTTACGGTTAATCTTTTGAATTGATTTCTGAAATCAGCCCGGCTGGCTTTTGGCTTGCCTGAAAGCTGAACTGACGAAAAATGACGCCAAAACAGGTTTTTTGCGCCCATTTACAGGGAACTGGTCACTACTGCCTTTTTTGCATTTTCAGCCACCACAGGTGTCGCCGAATAACCGCCGCCCAACGCCCGCATCAGCGCAACCTGGGTGTCGAGTGCACGGGCGGCCAGATCAACGGCCAGGCGGCGCTGGGCCAGCACGCTGGTTTCGGCGGTCAGCACATTCAGGTAATTGCCCAGACCGGCCTTGTAACGCTGCACGGCAATGTCGTATGCACTTTCAGCGGCGCTTTGTGCGGCGGCCTGCTCGGTTTGCTGGCGCGTGATGGCTTGTTGTGATGCAAGCTGGTCGGCCACGTCGCGTACCGCGTCAATCACGGCGGCGTTATAACTTTCTACGGCCGCGTCCAGGTCAGCGGTTTTGCCACGCAGGTTGGCACGCAGGCGGCCGGCATCAAAAATGGGCAGGCGCAGCGCCGGGCCTACGCCCCACTGCTGGCTGCCTGAATCCAGCAGGCGCCCAAGTCCAATGCTGGAAAAACCGGCAAAAGCGACCAGGTTGATGTTGGGATAAAACTGGGTTTTGGCATTCACCACGTCTTTGCCCGAGGCTTCAACACGCCAGCGTGCGGCGCTGATATCGGCGCGGCGGCCCAGCAGGTCGGCTGGAATGGTATTTGTGATCGCTACATTTTTAATGGCTGAGAGTGGCGGTGTCTGCTGCGCCACAGCTGTATTTGGCTGCCCGACCAGGGCTGCAAGTGCATTTCGGGTCAGCGCCGTCTGCTCCAGCACGGTTTCAAGCTGCAGCCGTGCTTCGGGCAGGCCACCTTCGCTCTGGCGCAGTTCCAGCCGGGTGTCCAGGCCGGCGCGTACCCGGTCCTGCACCAGTTTCAGGGTCTCTTCACGCTGGGCCAGGGTGCGGCGGGCGACAAGGGCCTGCTCGTTCAGGCGCACCAGTTGAAAGTAGCTGCGGGCCACATTGCTGGCCAGCAGAACCCGTGCGGCCTGGCTGTCGGCTTCCGCGGCGTTGACGCTTCCCAAAGCAGCATCCAGTGCAGCGCGGTTTTTGCCGAAAAAATCAAGCTCCCAGCTGGCGCCAAGCTGTGCCGTACCACTTTCGCGGATGGAGCCTGCCAGCGGTGCCGGAACCGCCCCATTCGCGGTGTAACGCTGGCGTGTCAGGTCAAGCTGGCCATTGATTTGCGGCAAGGTCGCGGCATCGGCCACTTCATTGACGGCCTTTGCACGAGCCAGCCTTGCCTGCGCAAGTTTCAGGCTGGG
The DNA here is from genome assembly GCA_040384925.1 of Pseudomonadota bacterium. GTDB lineage: Bacteria > Pseudomonadota > Gammaproteobacteria > Burkholderiales > Burkholderiaceae_C > Polaromonas. Next base: position 1,697 of record JAZKIK010000166.1, read on the forward strand.
GCTGGATTCAAGCGCCTGGGCTACCAGCTGGTTGAGCTGCGCATCACCAAACTCGCGCCGGGCAACCCAGTTGAGGTGAGTATCCGCACCA
>JAZKIK010000166.1:1797-4175 GCA_040384925.1 Pseudomonadota bacterium
GCCCATAACCGGACTCGCGCCACCATTCGGCGTTGACAGTGGCACTTGAGCTCGCGGCAGGTTTTGCAACCGACACCAGCCCCAAAGAAGATGCATCACGCAGGCTGGACTGGGCCGAAATGCCAGACATGTCGGCGCAGCCAGTCAAACCGGTAGCCATCAGGCCCACCGCCACCACACCCGCCGTGGCCACAAGAGCCATACGCACGGAAGCGCAAAACACGGACAGGCCACCTGCGCCTGCTTCATTTTCTGAAAAAGCCGCAACGGGCATGGACAAGGGAAGGTTCTTCATGATGTTTCAGTATTTATTCGTCACTTTTTGGTGATTTGCCTGACGCACCTTCTGGCTGTTCTGCCTGTTCCGGCTCTACCTGCAGGGTTTGTGCAGTGAGCAGAATGCGTCTTAAAAAGCCTTTGAGCGCCTGCCACTCTTCAACCGAAAAACCGGCCAGGCAGGCGTTCTGGATACCGCACAGGGTTTTTGGAATCTCCTGTGCAGCAATGCGCCCGGCATCGGTCAGTTCGATATTCACAACCCGCCTGTCGTCCACCGACCGTACACGGCGGCACAGCTGTTTGGCTTCCAGCCGGTCCAGCATGCGTGTCATGGAGCCTGCATCCAGTTCGCATTCACGCGCCAGTTCGGCCACGGTAGAAGCCTTGCCCATATAAAGTTTGAGCAGTGGCAGCCACTGCGCATTGGTCAGGCCGGAAGGCTCCAGCTCGCGCTCAACACCTTGCGACACCAGGGAAATGATGCGCCGCATCATGTAACCCACGCTGTCTTCGGGTTTGTAGTTGTGGGGACCATAAAACTTGAGCTTGGTGGCCTCGGTGCTACCGCAGGCAAGCGCGGCCTCTTGCTCCAGTGTTGTGCTCAAAATGGTTTCTGATGGAGTTGATGCAGACATGGGCAAATAATACATGCCTAGGCAATGATTGTCAAGGCTGTTATTGTGTGAGCAATCTTTGCTCCGGCTTTTATCGCTAAACTCAGCTCATGGCTACTACAACTTCCACCCAGTCCCCGCCAACAACAAACCGACCGGCCACCGCCGCTGCTGTGGCAAAAGGCTCACCTCGTTCGCTGTCAGGTTTGTTGCCGTTTTTGCGCCCTTATCGCGGCAGGATTGGTATGGCAGCGTTTTTTCTGGTGATGGCGGCGATTGCAACGCTGGCGTTTCCGCTGGCGCTGCGCAGCCTGATTGATGGCGGGCTGGTCAGTGGCGACACCAGTCCAGCTGGCAAGGGTGCACAGGTACTGGCCTTGCGAAACCACTTTTTTGAACTGTTTGCCGTGGCAGCTGCACTGGGTATTTTTTCAGCTGGGCGTTTTTACATGGTCAGCTGGCTTGGTGAACGTGTCACGGCTGATCTGCGCAACGCGGTGTATTCACATGTGCTGAATCAGAGCCCCGAGTTTTTTGAAACCACCCAGACCGGCGAAGTATTAAGCCGCCTGACTGGCGACACCACACTGGTGCAAACCGTGGTCGGCTCATCGCTGAGCATGGGGTTGCGCAATGCGGTGATGGGTGCGGGCGCGCTGATCATGCTGGTTTATACCAACCCGTATCTGATGGTGCAGGTGCTGGCCATCTTGCTGCTGGTGGTGGCACCTTCGGTATGGTTTGGCCGCCGTGTGCGCAGACTGTCGCGCGCCAGCCAGGACCGTGTGGCCGACTCCAGTGCGATTGCAGCCGAAGTGCTCAATGCGATTCCGGTGGTGCAAAGTTATACCGCCGAGCTGCGCGAGGCCAAACGTTTCAGCCAGTCGACCGAAGATGCTTTCAGCACGGCAGTGCGCCGCACCAGCGCCCGTTCGGTACTGGTGGCTTTTGTCATCATTGCCACTTCTGCAGCCCTGCTGTATGGCCTCTACCTGGCACACAGGCCGTGATGCGCGGCGACGTGAGTGCAGGGCATCTGGGGCAAACCGTGGTGTATGTGATCATTCTGGCCAGCGCCGCTGCCGTGCTGGGCGAGGTGTATGGCGACCTGCTGCGCGCCGCTGGCGCGACTGAAAGACTGATGGAACTGCTGGAATCACGCTCAGCCGTGGTTTCACCACCAAACCCCATCCCTGCGCGGGTACCACTGGCAGGGAGCGCCATTCAATTTGAAGCCATCACCTTTCATTACCCCTCACGTCCGCTGCAGGCTGCGCTGACTGATTTTTCATTGACGGTTGCGCCCGGTGAAACCGTGGCCCTCGTTGGGCCCAGCGGCGCGGGCAAAAGCACAGTGTTTCAGCTGCTGCTGCGTTTTTACGACCAGGCATCAGGCCGGATCGAACTGGACGGTGTAGGCACCGCCGACATGTCGCTTGAAGACCTGCGCCAGCGTATCGGCATCGTGCCGCAGGACGCCGTGAT
>JAZKIK010000166.1:4185-4575 GCA_040384925.1 Pseudomonadota bacterium
AACATCCGCTATGGCAAACCCGGTGCCAGCGATGAAGAAACCAGGGCTGCGGCCAGGGCGGCATTTGCCGATGACTTCATCACCGCCCTGCCCGAGGGTTATGACACCTTTTTAGGCGAACGCGGCGTGCGCCTGTCAGGCGGCCAGCGCCAGCGCATCGCCATTGCCCGCGCCATGCTGAAAAACTCGCCCCTGCTGCTGCTCGACGAAGCCACCAGCGCACTCGACGCCGAAAGCGAACGCATGGTGCAGGCCGCACTTGAATCAGCCATGAAGGGCAGAACCACACTTGTCATAGCCCACCGCCTGGCTACGGTGCAAAAAGCCGACCGCATCCTGGTGCTTGACCATGGCAGGCTCGTCGAGCAGGGCACCCATACCGAACTGGTC
>JAZKIK010000167.1:0-7179 GCA_040384925.1 Pseudomonadota bacterium
GTGGTGTGCTGCTCCCAGGGCTCGGGAATCATCATCATCACGGCCTGGCTGATGGGGTAACCAGCCATGGTCAGCAGTTCCAGGCAATTGTCGAAAGTCGCGGTGTCGGACTGGTCGGCAAAGCTGATCGGATAGAGCTTTTGCAGATCGGCGCCCAGCACTGGCGAGGACATCACGCCTTCGCGCGCCTTCATCCAGTTGTAGTTGCCCTTGACGGTGTTGATTTCACCGTTGTGCGCCACGTAGCGGTAGGGGTGGGCCAATGGCCATTCGGGGAAGGTGTTGGTGGAAAACCGCTGGTGCACCAGGCCCAGGGCCGAAACGCAGCGCTCGTCCTGCAGGTCAAGGTAATAGGTACCCACCTGGTCGGCCAGCAGCAGGCCCTTGTAGACCACCGTGCGGCTGGACATGCTGGGGACGTAGTATTCCTTGCTGTGCGTCAGGTGCAGGTTTTGAATCGCGGCACTGGCAGTCTTGCGAATCACATAAAGCTTGCGCTCCAGCGCATCCTGCACGATGACATCGTTGCCACGGCCAATGAAAATCTGGCGCAGTATGGGTTCCTTGGCGCGTACCGTGGGTGACATCGGCATGTCCTTGTTGACCGGCACATCACGCCAGCCCAGCAGCACCTGGCCTTCGGCCTTGACGGCACGCTCGAGCGCCTGTTCACAAGCCAGACGGGAGGCATGTTCCTTGGGCAAAAACACCATGCCAACACCGTATTCGCCGGGTGGTGGCAAGGCCACACCCTGCCTGGCCAGCTCTTCGCGGTAAAGCGCATCGGGCAGCTGGATCAGAATGCCGGCACCATCGCCCATCAGCTTGTCGGCACCTACAGCGCCCCGATGGTCAAGATTTTCAAGAATCTTCAAGCCCTGCTGAACAATCGCATGGGATTTATGGCCCTTGATATGTGCAACAAAGCCGACGCCGCAGGCGTCATGCTCGTTTGCACCCGAGTACAAACCGTGGTCAGATAAATCTTTGATTTCAGCAGCCGTCGTCATGGCGCACTCCTAATATTTGTTCGCAGGGACTGGGATGTTAAACCGGAGCAACAAAAGTGCCAAAGTTTTTTAATTGGGGTCAGATTCCAATTAATTTCCAGATCAATCAGTCAATTTTTAATTAGGGACAGATTATAAATAATTCATAAATTCAATCAAATCAACAGCTTACAAAAGATTTACGGCAAAACCTGCTTGCTGGCAGGCCTGCCAGCTGAAGCTTTTTGCACACGACGCAGTGTTTGTTTTTGCAAATTTGCAACAAAGTCTTTTTCGCCCAGCACCCATCCACTCAACACCGATTGGGTGAGGGCAGCCTGCTGGTCTGCTTTTATGCCAGCATGCACCATTTCGGCGTAGGCGGCTTCACGGCCAAACGGGGTGTTGGCCAGAGACCAGAACAATGAATGCGGCGTGATGAGCTTGTCGGCGCGCAGGCCGACGTAGTGACCATAACTCGACCAGGCATAGTCTTTGGCCTCAGCCACCAGGCCGGCGCGCACCGGGTTGAGGTCTATATAAGCCATGCAGGCCAGCAGATACCTGTCTGTCTGAATCAGGGTGGAGCGGTAACGCCCCTCCCACAAGGTGCCGGATCGCCCCTGCAAGTCATTGAAATAACGAACATAACTGCGCCCGACGGCCTGCATCATCTGCGGCAACCCGCTGTCGGTCTGGGGAGTTGCCAGCAAATGAAAGTGGTTGCCCATCAACACATAGGAATGCAGGGCTACCTCAAACTTTTTGGCATTTTCATACAGCAGTGCCAGAAAGAACTGATAGTCAGCCACCGTGTTGAAGATGGCCTGGCGGTTATTGCCGCGCTGAATGATGTGGTGCGGATAAGCGGCCAGCGTAAGACGGGGAAGTCGGGCCATGCGGGATGCTCTTGTGAGTGAGTTTTCAGATCAATCGGAATCTGACCCCGATTGTCTTCGCTTCCCGGTTTTTTCAGTTTTTTTGTGATGATCAGTCACGATCAAACCAGTAGCTGCCTGCGCCTGCTGACAGCCCTGTAGCGGGGTTCAGCGCACCACCTTGCCATCTGGCGTGATGGTCACCAGGTCAATCGCGCGTACCGATTCATACTTTTTTGCACGCAGATTGACACGAAACCCGCCAAAGTCGGTGTCAGTCATGGACTCGAAGGCTTTCTGAAGTCCGGCACGATCGGGTTTCCCATTGCCCGTTGTGCTGCGGCGCACACCTTCTGCAAATGCGCGGGCGGCTATGTAGCCCTCAACACTTTCGTAGCTTGGTGTCTGATCGGTCTGGTTGAGCACATCCAGATATTCCTTGATCAGTGGTGTGCCGGTGCTGCGCGGTGAAGGCACCACCTGCGAGATGACAATGCCGCCAATTTCCTTGCCCAGGGCGCTGAACAGGGGGTCGATTCCGACCACCGAAAAATTCAGAAACTGCCCGCCATAACCCGCACGGCGTGCCTTGCGGATAAATGCAGCGGAAGAATTGAACAGACTGACCTGAATGATGGCTTGTGGCTGCGCTTTCAAAAGGCTTGTCACAGCGGTATCGACCTTGTCACTGTTCACGGCAGAAAGCGCGCTGGCGACCAGCGGCGGCCGTTTGAGTTCGATCAGCGCCTGATTGACTGCTTCCAGACCAGCGCGGCCCATGGCGTCATCTTCGGCAAAAACGGCGATGCGATCCTGGTTAAGGGTGGCGCAGTGCCGTACCACCTTGTAAGCCTCGTCCGCCAATGCCGGGCGCACATGAAACACATTGCTCAGCGCCGGGTCGTGCAAGGCGTCAGATGCGGCAAAAGGCGCAAAAAACAGGGTGCCTGAGGATTTGGCCTGGGCAAAGGCGGCGTCACAGCTGGCCGTGCCTGCAAAACCAAACAGGGCATCCACACCTTCGTCTATCAGTTGTTTTGCATTGGTCGCCGCTTTGCTGGCGTTGTAACCGTCGTCAAGTGCCTTGACTTCAATTTTGTAGCCACCGGCACCGGTCTTGGCATTGATGGCATCAAAATACATTTTTGCGCCGTTGAAGTAGGCCAGGCCAATCTGGTCAGCAGCCCCAGTCAGGGGAACGGACTGGCCAAGCACCAGCTTTTTGCCTCCCTTGACCTGGGCATGAAGCGCGGGACTTGCAACAAAGGCGCTGGCTGATACGCCAGCCAGAATTAATGTTCGGCGATTCAAGTCCATGAGGCACTCCTAAAGAAAACAGTCAAGCAGCTTTGATGCCCAAGCGCACCAAAAGGGTCACGATTTTTGTTATTTTTAACAAAATGTTTCAGACAAGCAGATTAATCCTTGTCGCCGCCAAAAGCCATAGTCATAAATGCCAACACATCATAAGGCTATGCGCTGAGGGCCTTTTACACCAGGCTGTCACATGATTTCTTTTCAGGAGAACACAGACCTCCCGTTCAGGCGTTCGTGTTCTTTGGTGGCAAAACGATCTGTCATGCAGGCAATGTAGTCAGCCACGACCCGCTCGGGCCTGGGCTGAAAGACATGCCCCAGGTCCGACTCGTCACCGGCAGGGCCACGTGCTGCAACATGATCAACAGGCTCGGTGGTGTCAAACCTGTCCATCCGCCCCTGGCGCATCTGCGCAGGGTCATGAAGATAAATTGCAAACAGCTCACGCACGATTTGCTGCGCCGCTGTTGTTGTTGCCAGAACCTGGGGGTGACGGTACAGATTGCGAAATAAAAACTGCTTGAGCAAGGCTGAATTTCTGGCCATTTCGGGCGTAAAACAAACCAGCGCGGCATGCTGCCGCACATCTGCAACGCTGCCTGGTGCCGCATCGTGCAAGGCCGCGCCTGTTGCAGCCATCACGTCGTAAACCTGGGCACTGAGCATCAGGCGTATGGTTTCAAACAACCAGCGCCTGCCCTTCAGCCCAGGGTGCTGGTTCAAGGCTTCAAGGCTGTATTGCCTGAAAAGCTCCACCTCCTGCAGTTGCTCCAGCGTCAACAGGCCGGAGCGCACACCATCATCAATATCATGGGCGTTGTAGGCAATCTCGTCAGCAAGATTGGCAAGTTGCGCTTCAAGACTGGGTTGCAGCCAGGGTTTCGCGGACCGCGACTGATCAGTAAACCGGTGTGCCACGCCACCCGGTTCCCGCGCTTCAATATGCCGGGCATTGCGGCGTGAACAGTGTTTGAGGATGCCTTCGCGGGTTTCAAAGCTCAGGTTCAGACCGTTGTACGCCGGATAACGCTCTTCAAGCGAATCAACCACCCGCAGGCTTTGCAGATTGTGCTCAAAGCCGGCGCTTTCAGGGTTGCAGCTTTTCAGGCAATCGTTCAAGGCATCCTGACCGGCATGACCAAAAGGGGTGTGGCCCAGATCATGAGCCAGTGCAATGGTCTCCACCAGGTCCTCATTGAGCTTCAGGGTTCTTGCGATTGATCTTGCAAGCTGTGCCACTTCAAGCGAATGGGTCAGGCGGGTTCTGAACAAATCCCCTTCATGGTTTAAAAAAACCTGCGTTTTGTAAACCAGCCGACGAAAAGCGGTGGAATGAACAATACGATCACGGTCGCGCTGAAAGTCAGATCTTGTGGGCGCAGCAGGCTCGGCAAACCGGCGGCCACGCGAGACACCCGGATCACATGCGTAGGGTGCCAGAATCATGTTGATACAGCTGAATTGCCAACAAGCCGTTTTTCAGCGGCAGCAATCGTCAATCACCTCGCGTACCAGGGCGTCGGGCGCAGCCCGAACGGTGGCGCTTCCGGGTTTGTCAATCAGCACAAAACGTATTTCGCCAGCTTCTGATTTTTTGTCAATCCGCATCAATTCAAGATAACGGCCAGCGTTATCCTCGGCACAAAGTACAGGACCCTTGACTGGAAGCCCCGCACGGCTGATGAGCGCCTTCAAACGCGAGGCAAAAGCAGCATCGACCAAGCCCAGTCGCTGCGACAGCTGTGCCGCCATCACCATGCCACAGCCCACACCTTCACCATGCAGCCATTCGCCGTAACCCAGGCCTGACTCGATGGCATGGCCAAAGGTATGGCCAAAATTCAAAATTGCACGCAAACCGGATTCGCGTTCGTCCTGCCCCACGACCCAGGCCTTGATTTCACAGCTGCGCTTGACAGCGTGCGCCAGCGCGGCCGGGTCGCGCGCCAGCAGCGCATCCAGATTGGCCTCAATCCAGTCCAGAAAAGCCATGTCGGCAATCGGCCCATATTTGATGACTTCGGCCAGACCTGCGCTGAGTTCTCGTGAGGGCAAGGTTTCAAGTACATCCAGATCGCAGACCACGAGTTGGGGCTGGTAAAAAGCACCAATCATGTTTTTGCCAAGCGGATGATTGATGGCCGTCTTGCCACCTACCGACGAATCCACCTGAGCCAGCAAGGTGGTGGGAATCTGAACAAACGGAACACCACGCATGTAACTGGCGGCAGCAAAACCGGTCATGTCACCGACCACACCACCGCCAAGCGCAAAAAGCACCGTTTTGCGATCACAGCCATTTTCCAGAAGTGCATCGAATATCAGCTGCAGGGTGGGCCAGTCCTTGTGCACCTCACCATCAGGCAAGCTTAACAACAGCACTTTTTCATAGCGCTGCTGCAGGGCAGCGTTCAGTTGTGCTGCATACAGGGGGGCAACCGTGGTGTTGGAAACAATCAGCGCCGTACTGGCAGCCGGAAGGTTCTGATAAGTCGACATGCCACCCAGCAAGGCTGTGCCTATGGCGATGGAATAACTGCGCTCGGCGAGATCAATCTGAACCTGCGCCGTGGCCAAAGAAAAATTTGCGTTCATAAGCGCCAAGTGTAGAGGCAAGGCACTACAACTCTGGCAAGAACAAGACAAGGCTGTAACAGCGAATCAGCCAGCCTATTGAGATGAAACCACACCAGCCAATTCAAGCTGCATCGCAATCGTGTTCACCAGCGCAGACACCGAAGGCCGGCCTGTTTCAATGATGAAATGCGCGGTTTCGCGATAAAGAGGGTCACGCAAGGTATGCAGGTCTCGCAAGCGGCTTAAAGGATCAGCCACCTGCAACAAGGGCCGATTGACATCATGCCGCAAGCGCCTGAAAAGTTCATCAGGGCTTGAACTCAAATAAACCACATGCGTACGTTCACGCAGGTTTTTTCTATTCTCAGGCCGCAATACAGCGCCACCACCAGTAGACAGAATGCCACCAGGGCTGCAGCTGAGCTGGTCAAGAACAGACTGCTCAACATCCCGAAACCGGTCCTCACCTTCCCGTTCGAAATACTCACGAATAGAGCAGCCAAGTTGCTGCTCTATTTCGTGGTCAGAATCAAAGAAAGAAAGCCGGAGCCGTCGGGCAAGTTGACGCCCGACGGTGGATTTTCCCGAGCCTGGAAGGCCGACCAGGCTGATCACACACACAAACCCGACTTCAAAATACGTATGGGGAAGCTGGTAATGTGCAGGGTGTAGTGTCCGGAACAGTTGCCTGCAACCTGAATATCAGCGATTTACTTGACTCTGTACCGTTGGAAGAAACGGTCGCCGTAAGCCTGTTAACAATGAAAATAGCAGAAGATTTGAGATAAGTCAAGGTAAATGGTGCCACTCCAGTCGCATCTGTAGTCAAAACAGAAGGAACAGTACCGCCAGCAGAGTTTTGCGGCGTCAATATGGCATCACGCGTACCAACAGCGGTCGGAGGAGGCATAGTAGAGGGACAAATAGCTGGAGAGAAAGCGGTATCTGAGATTTTGGTACGTACACCGTCTTCACCTTCATCCAAAGAATTGTTGCCATTCCTGTCCTCAGAGCAATAAGTTGCTGTGTAACTACAGAAACCACCATTCGAAAAGGCAAAAGGCTGCAAGCGCAAAGTCACTACCGCACCACTTACTGGATTACCAGCTGCATCCGCAACTATTACAGAATAAGCCTGTGTATAGAGAGTTTCATCGGACGATGAGGCCAAAACCGAAGCTCTTCCAAAATCCACTGACAAGGCACCGCCACCAATAGTCAACAACAAATCATTCCCGGAAGGCGCTCTTCCAGTGGAAATGGTGGTTCCAGAAATATTTGCATCAATTCTAATGCCTTCCGTGATTGAAACCAAAGTACCGGCAGTAAACGTTGCAGTGGCATTACCAGAAGTGTCAGTCAACGCGATCGCGGGTGATAAAAACTCACCAGCACCGGGCCCCCCTGTCATGGAAAAT
>JAZKIK010000168.1:0-829 GCA_040384925.1 Pseudomonadota bacterium
AGCAACAAGAGGAAAAGGCCTCCCACCAATTGATAGCCGCCGAAGTGAAGGCCGAACGTCAACTAATAGCCGCCAGAGTGCTGGAATTTGTGGTTAACGGCAATGGCACCGTGACTGACATCAAAACCGGGTTGATGTGGAAGCGTATGGGCGAAGAAGGTGAATTCACCTGGGACGAAGCCATCGAGTTCAACGGCAAGAACAAAGTGGTGAATTTTGGCGGTTTCAGCGATTGGCGCTTGCCCAATATTGAGGAACTCAAATCCTTGCTGTTGCCTGGTGCACCCTATCCCAGTTCATGCTACATCTGCAAAGACACTTTTCCAAATGGGAATAATAAATATACGTTTTGGTCTTCGTCTCCCTGCGGCAACTACTCTTGGTGTGTTCGTTTTGGCAATAACGATGGTGACGTGTGCAGTAACTACCGCCACTATTCGTTTGCAGTGCGGTTGGTTCGCACCGGTCAGTGATTCAACCACCTTCACTTCCAACAAACGGGGTCAGGTCTCCCGTTTTGCAAAACAAGACGCACGAACTGAACCATTTGGAAATGCTCAGACCTTTGCGCATTGACATTGAATATCCCGGCACCGTGTAGCACCTCACCTCACGCGGCAACAGACGCTGGAAGACCCGACGAGTACTATCAACTTGATAGCTGCCAATGCAGGCGGTGCTTGCGCAATCCAGCAATTTTTTGCTAAAACTTAGCCAGAGCACGGGTTTCGGGTGCCAAATGCCGATGGCAGCGATTTTGCCAGCTGACACTTCAGGCTGAAGCTTGAGTTTTCAGCCTCTTCCCGTGCTGCCCAAAAATTGGGCAGCA
>JAZKIK010000168.1:839-2845 GCA_040384925.1 Pseudomonadota bacterium
ACCCGCATGGAATAAGGCTTTGATGGGCTTGTACTGGGCTCATCAACAAACTTGTCCACATTGCGCAGGGATAACTTTGTTGTGCCAGCCATTTTTGCCCGAAATTTCAGCACATTTCCACTATGCTTAAAAATTGAGCATGGGCCGCCAGCCCGCATGGAATAAGGCTTTGATGTGTTTTTCCGGGGATCATCAACAAACTTGTCCACATTTAAACGTGACAATTCACAGCCGGTGCATATCTTGGTGTCAGAGCCCTGAAATCCGGCTTTTTAGACCTCAAAACAAGCCGAAAATCCACAAATAAAGTGATTGCCCAAAAATAAGGCACGGCCCGCAAAGCCGCACCAAACAAGGCTTTGGCAGGTTTGTCCGGCTGCCATCAACAAGCTTGTACACATTTGCCGGGGACAAGTCGGCGGGGCCGGTTTCAGGTTGTTTGACGGGCCTGCACATGCTGGCAGATGGCACCGGGTGTGGTGACCCAGATCTGCCCGGCATTACGCTCTTTGCTGATATGTTCCAGCGCACGCCGCAGGTGGCGCAGCCGGTAGGGTTGGCCGACGATGTAGGGGTGTAGCGCGATGCCCATCACCAGTGGCTGGCGGCTTGACTGGGCCAGCATTTCGTCAAAGTTGTCAACAATCAGCTGGGCAAAGTCCTTGCCGTCCATCTGCCTTGCCATGACCATGGGGATGTCGTTGACCTCCTGCGGGTAAGGAATGCTCCACAGGTGCTGGCCGCTGCGGGTGCGCATGGGCAGCGGCTGGTCGTCGTGGCACCAGTTCAGGGTGTAGCTGTAGCCGGCCTCAAGCAGCAGGTCGGGGGTGCTTCGGGTTTCGGCAATCCACGGTGACAGCCAGCCAGTGGGTGCCAGGCCGCTTTGGGTGGCTATTTTTTCACGGCAGGCGATCAGCAATGCGCGCTCGGCGGCTTCGTCCAGGCCGTTTTGCCGTTCTGAATTGGTGTGGCCGTGGCCTATGATTTCATCACCGCGCTGCACAAAGGCGGCGACCAGCTCAGGGCAATGGTCGTACAGGGCGGTGTTGATGATGGCGCCTGTGGGTAGGCAAAGCTGGTCAAACAGCTCCAGGCAGCGCCAGGCACCCACGCGGTTGCCGTATTCGCGCCAGCTGTAGTTCAGCACATCAGGCAGGGGTGATACCGGGCCGATATTGGCACCCAGACCTTCACCAAACGCAAAGTGTTCCAGGTTGAAGCCGATATACACCGCCAGCCTCGCACCATTCGGCCAGGCGTAGTCGGGTCGGCCGATGATGGGGCTGTAGTCAAAACGGCCGCTGTCCGGCAGTTTGGGCAGCAAGCTCATGTTTTGTGCGCCATGGGCGATGGCCAGGCATCAGCCAGCCCGGCGCGTACCAATAGCCATTCGGCGCTGTCGTTCCAGACCTGCATCTGGGTAATCAGCCCGTGGCTGACCACATAACGGTCAACATAACGGTTGCCTTCAAACGGCGTACCGTCCAGCCAGGCACCGTGCAGTGTGCCGATGTTGTAAACCACCGCTTCTTCTTCGGTGGCACCGGCCACTACGTCGGTGCGTTCAAAGCGCTTTTTGACCCAGGCGTAACGACTGGCGTTGAAGGCGCTGCAGTCGGCCGGGTCTTTCATCTCGCGCCCGCCGGTAAACAGGATTTGCAGCTCGGGCGACACAAAAATGCGAGCACCCACCGGGTCGGGAATCATGATGATGCGCAAAAAGTCTTCAACCACGGTTTTGGCCTTTTCGCCGGGCCTGGTATCTGGGTGGGGCATACGCGTCCTGTGTTGTAAAAAACCATCTTTGCAGATGGTCTGGTTTGCACTTGTTGTGCCAGCATTTGCTGGTGGGTGGCTTTGCAGTGTTGTGTTTGCTATTTAATTAATAGCTATTCATGTCCACTGCCAGGGCAATCGCATCTAAATTTCCCGCATCCCAAGCACCACCTCAAGATAGTCCGTATCCCATCCCGCCCGCCTGCGCTTGCCCTGAATGCCCAGCTTCT
>JAZKIK010000169.1:0-1659 GCA_040384925.1 Pseudomonadota bacterium
CTGGCCTACACCCCAGCCTGAACAAACCAATAAAAACAAACAAACATCGGAGCAACATGGAAGCGGATTCCCTGCAGGTTTTTGACGTTCTCATCATAGGCAGCGGCCTGGCCGGGCTGACTGCCGCGCTGCTTCTGGCAGACACACACAGCGTGGCGGTGGTCACCAAACGTGCGCTGACAGACGGCTCCAGCGGCTGGGCCCAGGGCGGCATGGCAGCCGTGCTGGCCGAGGGCGACACGGTTGAACAACACATCAGCGACACCCTGATAGCAGGCGGCGGCCTGTGCGACCTGGCAGCCACTCGCGCCGTGGTTGAAGGCGCACCCGTGGCCATCAACTGGCTGCGCAAGCTGGGTGTGGCGTTTTCAGAAGACACCGATCACCCCGGCGAGCTGCACCTGACACGTGAAGGCGGCCACAGCCAGCGCCGTATCGTGCACGCGGCAGACGCCACCGGCGCAGCAGTGCAAAAAACCCTGATTGAAAAAGTGCGCGCCCACAGCCGCATCAGCTTGTTTGAGCAGCACATGCTGGTCAACCTGATTACTGGAAAAACTGAAAACGGCCACGCTCCGCAATGCCACGGCGCTTACGTGCTGGATTCGGAAAGCGGCGAAGTGCTGACCTTTGCCGCCAGCCACACCATTCTGGCCACAGGCGGTGCAGGCAAGGTCTACCTGTATTCAACCAACCCCGACACCGCCACGGGTGACGGCATTGCCGCTGCCTGGCGTGCAGGCTGCCGGGTCAGCAATATGGAGTTCATACAATTTCACCCCACCTGCCTGTACCACCCCGAGGCCAAGTCCTTTCTGATCACCGAAGCCGTGCGTGGTGAAGGCGGCAAACTGCTGCTGCCCGCATCCGCTGGCGGCAGCCGCTTCATGCCCGAGCATGACCCCAGGGCCGAGCTGGCCCCGCGTGATGTGGTGGCGCGGGCGATTGACTTCGAGATGAAAAAACATGGTGTGGACTGTGTTTACCTGGACATTTCGCACCAGAGCCCGGCGTTTTTGCAGGAGCACTTCCCCAACATCCTGCAGCGCTGCCTGGAACTGGGCATAGACATCACGCGCCAGCCGATTCCGGTGGTGCCCGCCGCGCACTACACCTGCGGCGGCGTGTTGACCGACCTGGCAGGCCGCACCGACGTAAGCGGGCTGTACGCCATTGGCGAAACCGCCTGCACCGGCCTGCACGGGGCCAACCGTCTGGCCAGCAATTCGCTGGTTGAATGTGTGGTGCTGGCCAGAGCCACCGCCCAAATCATCAGCGCCAACCCACTGCAAGGCACACAAACCCTGCCCGGCTGGGACGACAGTCGCGTCACCGATGCCGACGAAGCGGTGGTGATTTCACACAACTGGGACGAGCTGCGCCGATTCATGTGGGACTACGTGGGCATAGTGCGTACCAACAAACGGCTGGAACGCGCCGCCCACCGCATCAAACTTCTGCAGGGCGAAATCCACGAGTTTTACGCCAATTTTCACGTCACCCGCGACCTACTGGAGCTGCGCAACTTGGTGACAGTGGCCGACCTGATTGTGCGTTCTGCCCAGTCACGACATGAAAGCCGGGGGCTGCACTTCATGCGGGATTACCCGGAGATGCTGGCAAAGGCTGAGCCTACGATTCTGGTGCCGGCTTAGGCTG
>JAZKIK010000170.1:0-3524 GCA_040384925.1 Pseudomonadota bacterium
CGTTCACGATTGATCTGGAAATGGAATGAAACAATGCTTATCCAATGACTTGCCAGAGTTCTTCAGGTCGGGCCCAGTCGTCCCGCGCATATCGACTTTTTTCGTTGAAATGCATCAGATTGCCAGCCTGCGAGGTGTGCCGGGGCCAGCCAGGACTGCCCATCTTCACAAACCTGACCCAGGAGCTGTGCATTCCTTCTGCAAGCGCGAGCGGTGCACCTGGCCCTGTGATTTCAGCGCCTGCCGCTGTAGCCAGCTGGTTAAAAACAAAAGGTATTTCAAGCCCATGGGCAGCACCCAATTTTCCGTCACACCGGGGGGATCGCCAGTCGAACTCGTACAGGTAGGTGGCGAATCCCGCTGCGCTTGCATCGGCAGCAATCTTTCGAGCCGAAATCCGGTAGAAGTAATCCGACTGCATGGCGCACAAAACCTCGCCCGCAGTCAAACTGGATCCAGTAGCCAGGTTTTCTGCGTAAAACCGCAGCGTACGCTCGGTCACGCCCACATCGCGCGCAAATTCCAGAAGCTCTTTTTGGCTGGTTTTCGACATCACCCCGGTGGGAACAGCATAAAGCCGCATTTCTTCCTTGTTGCAACCGACCAGCAATGAAAATCCGGGCGACTGGTGTGTCCATGAATTTGCCATGGCAGTCAATGGCGGGCTACTTAACACATGGCCGTCAATGACAGCCCTCAAGGGGAAAAAATTGCGTGTACTCAAGCCAAAATCGCGTCGCAAGGAGGGGTCATCCGCCAGGCGTTTCAGTGTGGCAATGACCTTGGGCAGGGGAACACTCGCCACGGCTTCGTGCGACAGGGGTATGCCCAGCAATGATGCAATGGCCGCAGCAGCCATGTCTGCTTCAGCAACTGTGTGGGTCGCGAGGCTGGGGCTCTGCAAAATAGCCCTGCTGAACAGCCCGCGTGCGGCCGGCATACCAAGCAGGCATGCAATGGCACCAGCACCGGCTGACCCTCCGGCCACTGTGATTCGTGATGCATCACCGCCGAAAGCCCTGATGTTTCTCTTGACCCACTGAAGTCCGGCGATCTGGTCAAGCAAACCGCGATTGGCTGGCAGACCCGGAATGGACATGAACCCATCAACGCCCACACGGTAGTTGAGCGATACAAAAACAATGCCTTGCCGCGCAAAGGCAGCGCCGTCGTATACCGGGTCGGCAGCATTCCCCCGCATGTAGGCACCGCCAGGTATCCACACCATGACGGGGCAGCCAGAGCCTGCATCAGCAGGTGCCCAGACATTCAAGGCCAGGCAATCCTCACCTCCGAACATCAGAGTCCCGGTGTCGCGCGGAGCCTGCGGCGAGGCGGGTGCAAACTCAAAGGCCTGCACCACGCCAGTCCACACCGGGACGGGTTCAGGCACCTGAAAGCGCAGTTCGCCGAAGGGGCGTTGTGCATAAGGAATGCCCCGGTACACGGCGTTGCCGTTTTCCAGCACGCCTTCAAGAAGGCCGCCATCATGCAGACGCACTTGCACTGTCCGTTGATGGCCCTGCCCCACCGAAGCCGGAATACCCTTGCCCATCACAGCCTTACTCGGCAAGATTGAGCCTCTCGATCAATGGCTTGAAGACCGCCGTGTACCGGTCTGTCCAGAGTTTCACGTCGGCAGGGGATGATTTTGTGGGCAGGGCATTGATGGCTTCCATGCGGGTGTTGTATGCATCGGACTCGACACATCTGGCCGTTGCTTCGCCAAGCCGCTTGAGAACAGCTGGTGGCGTGCCGGCCTTTGCAACAAGTGCCAGCCAGCCGGGCAGCGCCATCTCTTTTGAGCCAGTGAGTTCCACAATGGTAGGGATTTGGGGGAAGGCCTTGTCACGGGTTTCCGTATAGATTGCCAGGGGAACCATGCGGCCATCCTTGATCAGCGGCGCAGCGGTGCCCGAGGTGACGGTCATGATCTGAATCTGGCCGCCCATCAGTGCGGTGACGGCAGCGCCCTCGCCGACAAAGGGAATGTGCGTGCCGTCCACCTTGAGCTGCTGTGCCACGGCGGCGGTCAGCAAGTGGGCCGGACTGCCCTTGCCCGGCGAGCCGAAATCGATTCCGCCACTGGCCTTTTTTGCGACCGTTGCAATGTCGGCATATTGTTTGATGCCACTTGGAACGCTGGCAACAAGCAGCAAAGGCGATGTGCTCAGAACGGTGATGCCGTCAAAATCTTTTTGCGGACTGTACGGAAGCTGCTTGTAGATGTAGGGTGTGATTGTCATCTGCGACATCCCCACCGTCATGATGTTGTAGCCGTCAGCTGGCTGGCTCTTCAGAAAATTGGTGGCGAGTACGCCGTTGGCACCGGGCTTGTTGAGAATGACGATAGCTTGCCCCAGTTCCCGGGACGCGCATTCAGCCCAGACCCGGCTGATGGCTTCTGACTGACTGCCGGGAGGCTGCTGCGCGATCAGCTGGATCAGCTTGCTGGGATAGGTCTGGGCCGGCGCCTGGGCATGAACGCTGACAGCGCCCCATGCCAGGGCCGAAGTGAATAGTCTTGCGGCAGCCATCAGGCCGCGAATGTTTGCGTGTTTCAAGGTATGTCCTTAATAGTTATAAAAACCGTGGCGCAGCTCGAAAGCAGGGATGCAGCACTGGTATTGACCCAGGCAAGCCAGCCGTCCACAAGTTGCCGGAGCCCATGTTAAAAAGCCACCCGTCCCCTGGCAAACGGATATTATTGTTGGCTGCCCTCAAAAAATTGATCCATGCACCACCTCCCCTCCACCACGGCGCTTCGGTGTTTTGATGCGAGTGCCCGCCTGCTCAGCTTCACCAGGGCAGCGCAGGCAGTGAACCTGACGCAAAGTGCGGTCAGCCATCACATCCAGGCACTGGAACGGGAGCTGGGAATAGAGTTGTTTGAACGTGACCGAAGCGGCCTGAAGTTGACACCGGGCGGTCAGCGCTACTGGGAGGACACATCGACTGTGCTGCATCAACTGCAGCGGGCCGCACTGCGTGCGGTGGCAGAAAATCCGGCTTGTATGCAACTGAACATCGCGGTCGCTTCGGCCTTCGCCAACTACTGGCTCATGCCGCGGCTGGGCAGCTTTGTTGATGGCAACAGCGACATCATTCTCAGCCTTAGCAACCGCGTCGATGCGCAAAACGTTTTTGTGGGCAATGAAGATGCCGCCATCGAGTTGTGTGAGGGTGCTACGCCAGGCATTGAGGCGCGAGAGCTTCTGTCCCTGGTTTACAAGCCTTACGCCGCCGCCTCGCTGATCGAACGGTCTGGCATTGCGCTTGCTGCAGACAGCGTGCTGCCTGCAGGTACGCTGCCGCATCTCCTGTTGAACTGCCCCTTGATCAGAACGAGCATGGCTGGCGCCTGGAAAGCCTGGATTGCAGAAGCGGACCTCGATATCGACAGCCTGGCTGAAAAGGCCGAGCGTGGCCCTGTGTATGCACAAGCGTCCCTTGCGCTGACGGCCGCAATGAGCGGCACCGGAATTGCGTTACTGCCAAACTACATCGCCCGCAGCGCAATGGAT
>JAZKIK010000170.1:3534-13508 GCA_040384925.1 Pseudomonadota bacterium
ATACAGGCCAGCTGGTGCGCCTGCGAGAGGTCGGCTGGAGAGCCAATCGCTCCTACTTTCTCAGGTGGCCGTCGAGGGATTCCGGTGCCGCTGAACTGACGCGCTTTGAAGCCTGGATTGTCAATCAGGCAGAGGCCGAGGCAGAACAAACCGATACCCGCTAACTCGCAGGGCTTGTGCAGGTTTCGCCCAATAAGCAGGGGTTAGTCCGTTTTTACAGATAGACCTTTTGCAGCAAGCGCATCAGCGTCTTTTTTTCTGCGGCGCTCAGGCGGGTGGTGGCGTCTTCTTCGAGTACCGAGGCGGTGACTTCTGCGTCTTTCATCAGGGCTTCGCCTTCGGCCGTGAGGTGCAGGCCTATGGCTCGGCCGTCCTGGGGGTGGGGTTTGCGGTCTATGAGGCCACGTTTGTCAAAACCGGCAATCTGGCCGACCAGGTTGGGAGGCAGCAGGCTCAGGGCTGCCGAGAGCTGGCGGGAGGTGATGCCGGGGTTGTGCCTGATCAGGGACAGCACTGAAAAGTCAACCGGCCGCAGGTCGTACACGGCCATGCGCTGGGCAAAGATGCCGATGATCTTGAGGGAGGCACGTCTGGCGTTGTAACCGACCAGGGTTTCAAGGTAACTGGTGTCGACTTTGTCTACCGCAGGGACATTTTTTTTTGCAGAGGCCGGCATGGGGCTTTCAGGGACTGGCCCGCCGGTGGATGTCAACACGGCGGAAATACTAGGCTAAACGTGCCCGGATTATGCCAAGCCGCATTTCCAGCTCGGGCAGCACCCAGCTTTTGAAGGCCTGCGCCGGGGATGACCAGCGCTCTGCCGATGCGGCCTGCGGGCTGGCGGCCTCGATCTGTACCCAGGCCCAGGCCATCAGGGCGAGTGCGACGGCGCGCAGATAGTCGTCTGCCACCCAGAACGGCAGTTCGGCATTGTTTTTGGCGGGCTGCACCAGGGCGGTGGTGATGTCTTCAATAGAGGCCAGGGCCTTGTCTGCCTGTGTGTGGGCACTGGCCTGGCCATCAAGCGTGGTGCGCAGTTCGGCCAGCACGGCTGACATGCTGGTGCCGCCGTCGCCCAGCACCTTGCGCACCAGCAGGTCAATGGCCTGGATTTCGTTGGTGCCCTCGTAGATCATGGCGACGCGGGAGTCGCGCACGATTTGCTCTATGCCCCACTCGCGCACATAACCGTGGCCGCCAAACACCTGCAGGCATTCGCTGGCACCGGTAAAAGCCTGCTGGGTAAAGGCGGCCTTGAGCACTGGCGTGACCAGGCTGCACCAGCGGCTGGCGCTTTCGCGGCGGGCTGCGTCAGCATGGTTTTTGCTGATATCCAGCTCCAGCGCGGTGCGGTAGGCCAGTACACGACCGGCATCTATCCAGGCGCGCTGGGTGTGCAGGATGCGGCGCATGGCGGGGTGGCGATGGATCAGGTCGGCTGCTTCCGTGCCGGTGCGGGGGCCGGGAGCGCGCATCTGGCGGCGCTCTTGTGAATAGGCTTCGGCCTTTTGCCAGGCGGCTTCAAGCAGGCCGATGCCCTGCAGGCCCACATGCAGGCGGGCGGCGTTCATCATGACAAACATGGCGTTCAGGCCGCGGTTGGCCTCGCCCACCAGCCAGGCGGTGGCAGCATCAAAACGCATGACACAGGTGGCGCTGCCGTGCAGGCCCATTTTTTCTTCAATACGGTCGCAGAAAACGGCGTTTTTCTCGCTGCCAGGTGTAGTTTGAGTGATTTCACCCTCAGGCAAAATTTTGGGCACCAGAAAAAGCGACAAACCCTTGGGGCCGGCCGGTGCATCGGGCAAGCGGGCCAGCACCAGGTGAATGATGTTGTCTGTCAGGTCATGCTCACCACCGGAGATGAAAATCTTGGTGCCGCTGACCCGGTAGCTGCCATCGGCCTGCGGCAGGGCCCTGGTTCTGACCATGCCGAGATCGCTGCCGGCGTGGGCTTCGGTCAGGCACATGGTGGCCAGCCATTCGCCGGTGGCGACTTTTTCGAGGTAGCGGGTTTTCAGCTCCTCACTGGCGTGGTGTTTGATGCATTCATACGCGCCATGCAGCAGGCCGGGTGCCATGGTCCAGCCGTGGTTGGCGGCGCTGAGCATTTCGTACAACAGCTGGTTCAGCACTTCGGGCAGGCCCTGGCCGCCGTCTTCGGGCGCGCATGACAGGGCAGCCCAGCCAGCTTGCCAGAAGGACTGGTAAGCGGCCCTGAAACCCGGCGGGGTGGTGACGCTGCCTGCGCTGAACTGGCAGCCAGTTTCGTCGCCAACACGCTGCAGCGGGGCAACTTCTGCCGCAATGAACTTGCCTGCCTCGCCAAGCACCTGGTGCATCAGGTCTGCATCACATTCTGCAAATGCGGGCAGCTCGGCCAGCACCTGCGGGGCGTGCAACACCTCAAACAGGATAAAGGCTGAATCGGCCAGGGGCGGCTGGTAGTTCATGGGGGCTCGGGCTGCCGGGGTTTACAGGGCAGGCGCTCAGGCTTCTGCGGTAAAGCCGATCTTTTTCACAATCGGGCCCCAGGCGTCGTACTGGGCTTTCTGGTCCTTGGCCATCTGCTCGGGTGTGCCGCCCACGGGCACCATGCCCTGAATCGCCAGGCTGTCGATAACGCCCTTGTCCTTGAGGGCGACATTGATGGCTGCATTGGCGGCGCTGACCACGGCTGCGGGGGTTTTGGCGGGGGCGTAAAAGCCAAACCACTCTTCGACCACCAGCTCAGGGAAACCCTGCTCGGCAAAGGTGGGGACTTCGGGCACAAAGGGTGAACGGTGGCTGCCTGATGTAGCCAGTATGCGCAGCTTGCCGGCCTTGTGCTGCTGCAAAAAGTCGCCGTGCGGGGTAAACATGGACGCAATCTGGCCGCCCATCACGTCAACCACGCCGGGGGTGGAACCGCGATACGGAATGTGTTTGAGCTCAACCCCGCTGTTGATGCCCAGCAGCGCGCCCAGAAAGCCATAGCTGGCTTCCTTGGGGTTGGCCTTGGCCCAGGCGAGGTAGTCTTTTACGGTCTTGACGCTGGCCGGCACCATGGGGCCGACTGCCAGGCCGTGCGACAGCATGGAGGCCATGCACACCGGCACCAGGTCCTTGAAGGGGTCGTAGCTGAGCTGTTTGTAGATGTGCGGGTAAATCGCCATCATGGAATAAGGCGTGAGCAGCAGGGTCGCGCCATCGGGGGCGGCGTTTTTGACGGCTTCAACCGCTATGCGGGCGGCGGCGCCGGTCTTGTTTTCAACCACGGCGGGGTTTTTGGTATAGGCCGAGGGGCCAATTTTTTCGCCAATCCGGCGGCTGGTGGTGTCGGCTGAACCACCCACGGGGAAGCCGTTGATGATCTTGACAAAGTCCAGCGGCAGGCCGGGTGCCTGGGCAAACAGCGTTGGAGTGTGGGCGGCGGCCAGCAGGCCGAGGGCACTGGTGGCGGTGGTTTGAATGAATTGGCGGCGATTGCTCATGATTGTCTCCAGCGGGTTTATGGCAGGTTGAGGGTTGGGTAAACAGCTGTCTTGATGCAACTTTGAACGATGACTGATGGAAAGAAAAAAATCAGCGCGGTGCCATGCGCAACGCGCCATCCAGGCGAATCACTTCACCATTGAGGTGGCCGTTGGTGACGATATGGCTGGCGAGTTCGGCAAATTCTTCAGGTTTGCCCAGACGCGGCGGGAAAGGAATGGACGCTGCCAGCGAGGTTTGCACGGCCTCGGGCAGCTGCTTCATGAGCGGTGTGGCAAACAGGCCTGGTGCCACGGTGCAGACACGTATGCCGTGCTGGGCCAGGTCACGCGCCATGGGCAGGGTCATGGCAACCAGCCCGCCCTTGGATGCGCTGTAGGCCTGCTGGCCGACCTGGCCGTCAAACGCGGCTACCGAGGCGGTAAACATCATCACGCCACGTTCGCCATTGTCCAGCGGCGGCAGCTTGACGCACTCTGCGGCAAACAGGCGGCTGATGTTGTAGCTGCCAATCAGGTTGATGTTGATGACGCGGGCAAAGTCTTCAAGCGGTGCGGGTGAGCCGTCTTTGGCAACAATGCGTTTGGCGCTGCCTATGCCGGCCACATTCATCAGGATGCGGGCGCTGCCGTTGGCTTCAGTTGCCCTGGCCAGCGCGGCAATGACGCTTTCTGTATTGGTGATGTCGCAGGCGCAGGCGATGGCCGTGCCTTCGCCAAACTGGCTGTTGATGTCGGCGGCCACGGTTTGCAGCAGGGTGGCGTTGACGTCAAGCAGCGCAACTTTTGCGCCCTGGCGGGCCAGTTCACGTGCTACGGCTTCACCCAGGCCAGAGGCGCTGCCGGTAACTAGGGCGGTTTGTCCGGAAATTTTCATTTTGCTGGTCTTTTTGTTGAGGGGGTGTTGACTCAGGCGGCTGGCTGAATCGTGAAGGGCAGGCTGCCGTCATGCAGGGCATTGACCAGTGCCTCGCGGTGTTTAAGCACGGCGCGCTGGTTGATGGAGCCCTTGTCGGTGATCTCGCCGCGGTCAATCGAGGGTGCCTCGCTCATCAGGTGGGCGCGGGCAATGCGTGTGGCGCTGCCGGTCGAGTTGGCGGAGAGCGTGTTGAACATGGTCTGAAAATGCGCCTGCACGGGAGCGCTTTCAAGCACCTGCTGCCAGCTGGCATCCTCACCCAGGCCGCTCAGCGCACGGCAGGCAGTGGTGGGGAAAATCAGCGCGCCGATTTCCTTGAGGTTGATGCCGGTCAGCACCGCGTCCTGCACATAGGGTGCACCGGCGGCGATGATTTTGGCGCGCATGGGGCCTACGCTGACAAAGGTGCCGGTCGAGAGTTTGAAGTCTTCGGCAATGCGGCCGTCAAACTTGAGGCCCTGATGCGGGTCGGTTTCATCTATCCACTGCACCGCGTCGCCAGAGCAGAAAAAGCCTTCTTCATCAAAGGACTCCTGCGTGGCTTCAGGGTTGCGCCAGTAGGCCGGGGTGATGTTGGGGCCGCGGTAACGCACCTCGGTCTTGCCTTCCATGGGCACCAGCTTGAGCTCCAGCCCCGGTGTGGGCACACCCAGGTAGCCGGCCTTGACGTTGGGGCTGTTGACGGCAATTGAAAACGGTGCGGACTCTGTCATGCCCAGGCCGGTGTTCATGACGATACGCTCGCCGACTTCACGCTCGGCGCTTTCAAACAATGAATCCCATACTGGCTGCGACAGGGCGGCGGCGGCAAAAAAGAACATCTTGACGCGGCTGAGCAGGTTTTTGCGCAGCACGTCGTCGGTTTTCATGAGGTCGGCAATCACCTCAAAACCCGTGGGCACATTGAAGTACACGGTGGGCGCGATTTCACGCAGGTTGCGTATGGTTTCGGCCATGCCCTTGGGGGTGGGTTTGCCTTCGTCCAGGTAGAGGGTGCCGCCGTTGTAGATGATGAGGCCAAAGTTGTGGTTGCCGCCAAAGGTGTGGTTCCACGGCAGCCAGTCAACCAGCACCGGCGGCTCTTCGGCCAGCACCGGCATGGACTGGCGCATCTGCTGCTGGTTGGCGCACCACATGCGCTGCGTGACCACCACGGCCTTGGGCAGCTTGGTGGAGCCCGAGGTAAACATGAACTTGGCAATCGTGTCTGGCCCGGTGTTGCGGTGGGCGGCATCCACGGCGTCCGTCGGCTGTGTTGCCAGCAGATCGGCAAAGGCCAGGGTGTCACGGCCCTCAAGCTGCCCGCTGGCCAGTACCACGGTGACATCCTTGCCAACAGCGGCATGGATGGCCTTGCCGAAACGTGCACCGTTGCTGGCAAACACCAGGCCGGGGGTCAGCGTGTTCAGCACATGGCGGAGCTTGTCAAAGTCCTGGCTGATAAGGGAGTAGGCTGGCGACACCGAGCAGTGCGGCACGCCTATGTACATGCAGGCCAGCACCAGCAGGGCATGTTCAAGGTCATTTTCGCTCAGTATGACCACGGGTTTGTCTGCGCTCAAACCAAAACCCAGCAGCGCCTGGCCAATGCAGCGGGCCGACTCAAGTGCCTGGGCGTAGCTGATATGGTGCCAGTCGCCCAGGCTGCCATCGGCATTGCGAACGCGCTGCGCCATCCAGGTTTGCCCCGGTGTGGTGGCGGCCCAGTGATTCAGGCGGTCCATCAGGCGTTCGGCATAGGCCTCAAGCGGCTGCTCGGCCTGCACATAGACCACACCGTCATTGGCCTGGCGCGTCTTGACGCGGGTCACGCCGAATTGCAGCGGGCGGTAGCGGGGCTGCGATGTTTTTTGCTGTTCGCTCTGCTTACTGCTCATTTTTGTCTCCTGATCCACACCATCTCAATCCAAAAAAACCTCAGCCGCCCTGCTGCACCTTGGCAGCCCGCCCTTCCAGAAAGGCCTTGACCCTTGACTTGGCCTCGGGTGCCGACTGCGCAATGGCGGCCATCAAAGACTCGGTCATCAGGCCGTGGTCGGCGCTCTGGTCGGCAATACGCGGCAGCACATGGGTCAGCGCAAAGTTGGTGGCGGGTGCATTCTGGGCAATCTTTTCAGCCAGTTCCAGGCCCTTGGCCAGCGCCTGGCCTGTGGGCACCAGGTATTGTGCAAAACCGGCACGTTCTCCATCAACCGCGTTATACACGCGGCCGGTTAACATCATGTCGGTCATGCGGGCCACACCAATCAGGCGCGGCACACGGACCGACCCGCCACCGCCGACAAAAATGCCGCGTGAGCCTTCAGGCAGCGCGTAAAAAGCCGATTCATCAGCCACGCGGATATGGCTGGCGCAGGCCAGTTCCAGCCCGCCGCCCACCACGGCACCATGCAACACAGCCACCACGGGCACCGGGCCAAACTGCACGGCGTCCAGCGCCTTGTGCCACATGCGTGAGTGAAGCATGCCCTGCACGGCGTCGCGGTCGCTCAGTTCGCTCAAATCAAGCCCGGCACAAAAGTGCGGGCCTTCGCCGTCAATCACGGCGGCCTTGACTTCGGGGCCAAAACCTTCAAAAACATTGCGCAGCGCCAGCACCAGCGCGTCATTGATGGCATTGCGCTTGCTGACGCGGGTCAGTGTGACAATGGCAACGGCACCCCTGATCTCCAGGGAAAGGTCGGCAGAAATTTGTGTGACGGCCATGGCTGTCTCCTTGCTCAGTCGGGTTAATTTGGTTATAGTTTATATTCAAATTTTGCAGAATACAAACCCCGTGCATGCTGAAAGCCAGTCAGCAAGGGTAAGTACTTAGCTGTTTTTTCAGCCTCTCAGGGTAAGCCCTGAGGCCGGGAAAACCATCCAGACAACAACCGGAGACACACCGCATGCAAGCCTTTATTCCCTACAGTCTTTACTGGTCAACGCCGTTTGCCAAATGGCAGGGTTCGCTGGCCAACCTCAATGCCCTGCCGCTGGCCGCCAGCGTGGGCAAACAGGCGCTGCAGGCGCGCGGCATGGACATGGCGCAGATTGACCTGGCCATTCTGGGCATCACCAACCCGCAAAAAGGCAGCTTTTACGGCCTGCCCTGGGTCACCGGCATGATGGGCATTGACCGCGTGACCGGCCCGACCGTGCAGCAGGCCTGCGCCACCAGCGTGCGCGCCCTGCAGATGGCCGCGCAAGAGCTGGTGTGCGGTACCGCCAGCTGCGCCCTGCTGGTGATGGCTGACCGCCAGTCAAACGGGCCGGTGGTGTATTACCCAGACCCTTCAGGCACGGGCGGCTATGGCATCACCGAACACTGGGTGCCCGACAACATGGGCCATGACCCCTATGCCAAAAACCCCATGCTGCAAACCGGCGAAAACGTTGCCGCACGCTACGGCATATCGACCGCCGAACAGCATGCGCTGAAGCTGCACCGCTACGGCCAGTACCAGGACGCGCTGGCCAATGAAAGGGCTTTTCAGAAGCTGTATATGGTTGATGCGCCTATCAGCGATTCAAAATTTCGCAAACAGACCGGCACGCTGAGCGCCGACGAAGGCATCTTCCCGACCACACAAGCGGGGCTGGACAAACTCAAACCCGTCAGGGAAGGTGGCACCGTGACCTTTGGCGGCCAGACCCATCCAGCCGACGGCAATGCAGGCGCGATTGTCACCACACGCGCAAGGGCGCTGGAGCTGGCCACCGTCAAGGGGATTGAGGTCGAGATTCTGGGTTTTGGCATGGCCAGGGTTGAAGCCGGCTACATGCCCATGGCACCCTCACCGGCAAGCCACAATGCGCTGAAAAACGCCGGACTGACGATTGCAGACATCAGCGCCATCAAGACCCACAACCCCTTTGCCGTGAACGACATTGCATTGGCGCGTGACACCGGTTTTGCCTGGGAAAAGATGAACAACTATGGCAGCTCCATCATCTGGGGCCACCCGCAGGCACCGACTGGCATGCGCGCCATCATCGAGCTGATTGAAGAGCTGGTGCTGCGTGGTGGCGGAGTTGGCCTGTTCACGGGCTGCGCGGCTGGCGACAGTGGGTATGCGACGGTGATTCGGGTGGCGGACAGCCGCAAGGCCTGAAAACACACAATAGATTCAAACCAACAAACCCTGTCATTGCGGGCTTGACCCGCAATCCATCAACCCGAATGGCTTAACCAAAGCTCAAGGGGATGGATCCCGGATCAAGTCCGGGATGACAGACCTTGATAGACACAAAACCGAAAGAGACAAACGTATGAAAGTCATTACCGCAGACCAGGCCGGCGCGCTGATTCAGGACGACGCCACCATTTTTCTGGGCGGCCTGGCCGTGACCAGCCTGCCCGAAGAAGTTTTGCAGGGCATTGAACGCACCTTTCTGGCGACCCAGCACCCGCGCAACCTGAGCACCTGGGCTTGTGGTGCGGTCGGCAATTCGGGCGAAGCCGGCATGAAACACTTTGCCCACCCTGGCCTGATCAAACGGGTGGTGGCCGGCCACTTCGGCCAGACCGGCAAGGAGATGATGCGCATGGTGTTTGCCGGTGAGGTAGAGGCCTATAACTTTCCGCAAGGCTCACTCTCGCACCTGACCCGGCAAATCGCCAACCGCTCGCCCGGCCTGCTGACCAAGGTGGGCCTGGGCACTTTTGTTGACCCGCGCCTGGAAGGCGGCAAGATGAACAACAACTCAAACGCAGAACTGGTCAAGCTGGTGCAGTTTGAAGGCGAAGAGTGGCTTTTTTACCCGCCACCCAAGGTGGATGTGGCAATCATTCGCGGCACGCTGGCGGATGAAAAAGGCAATATCACGCTGGACAAGGAAGGCGTTCTGCTGGAGCAACTGGCCATCGCCCAGGCCGCCAAACGCTGGGGCGGCATTGTGATTGTGCAGGTTGAACGCATCGTCAAGGCCGGCAGCCTGCACCCCAAGGCCGTCAAGGTGCCTGGCCTGCTGGTGGACTATGTGGTGGTGTCCAGCCCCGAAAACCACATGCAGTCGATTGCCACACAGTTCAGCCCTGCCCTGTGTGGTGATGTGCAGGTGCCAACCGACAGCATACAGCCCATGCCGCTGGACGAACGCAAGGTGATTGCCCGCCGCGCAGCCATGGAAGTCACGCCCGGTGCGGTGACCAATCTGGGCATTGGCATTCCGGCAGGCATTCCCTCAGTGGCGGCTGAAGAAGGCGTGTCTGACTTGCTGAGTCTGTCGATTGAAAGCGGCGTCAACGGCGGCATACCGGCCCAGCTAGGTGACTTTGGCCTGGCCTATAACGCCGAATCGATTATTGAGCAGAGTTCGCAGTTTGACTTTTACGATGGCGGCGGACTGGACGCAAGTTTTCTGGGCCTGGCGCAAACCGATGTACACGGCAACGTCAACGTCAGCAAGTTCAACGGCCGGCCCGTTGGCTGCGGCGGTTTCATCAACATCACCCGCTCAACCAAAAAGCTGGTGTTTTGCGGCGCATTTACCGCAGGCGGCCTGGACGTGACGGTAGCAGACGGCAAGCTGACGATCAACAAGGAAGGCAAGTCACGCAAGTTCATAGACCAGGTAGAACAAATCACCTTCAACGGCCC
>JAZKIK010000171.1:0-1961 GCA_040384925.1 Pseudomonadota bacterium
GCAAACCGGCGCCTGCGGTTGGCTGGGCTCTGGGTGTGGAGCGTGTTCTGGAACTCATCAAGGAAAGTGGCAACAGCATTCCCGCATTGACGCCTGATGCCTACGCCGTTATTCCTGATGCCGCTTGCTTGCCAGTGGTGATGCCGGTTCTTCAGCGTTTGCGTGAATCCGGGGTGAGCATACAAATGCATGCTGGTGCCACTGTTGATGGCATGGGAAGCATGAAGTCGCAGTTCAAAAAGGCCGATGCAAGCGGCGCACGTTTTGCATTGATTTTTGGAGAAACCGAGCTGGCGCAAGGCTGTGTTGCAGTCAAGCCACTAAGGGGCGACAAGACAGACACGGCAGTTGCCCAGGCACTTCAACCATTGGTTGATGTCCCTCTGTGGGCTCACACCTTGCGCCTCCAGGCATAGACCAGGGCGCTTTTTCGGGCCTTCATGGGGCCTCTACAATCAGCACAATTCAATTCTCGCCCGTATCCGGACGAACCAACAGACTTTTATGGCAAAACACCTAGATTTGGAAGAACAGGAGCAGCTTGACGAACTCAAGCACTTCTGGAAGCAATACGGCGACATCATTACCTGGGTGCTGATTGTTGTGTTTGGGGCGGTTGCTGCCTGGAACGGTTACCAGTACTGGCAGGGCAAACAGGCCTCACAAGCGGCGGTTCTGCATGATGAAGTCGAGCGTGCGGTGCAGTCGGGTGATGCGGCCCGGCTTGACCGCTCTCTTGCAGATATCAGGGAACGTTTTGGCAGCACTGCTTATGCACAGCAGGCTGGCCTGCTGGCTGCCAAGGCCTATTACGACAAGGGCAATATCGATGCATCAAAAGCTGCCCTGAACTGGGTTGCCGGCAGCTCATCGGATGAGGGTTATCAGGCCATCGCCAAGCTACGTCTGGCAGGCATACTGTTTGAGGCAAAAGCCTATCCCGAAGCTGCGCAGCTGCTTTCCGGCTCCTTCTCAAAAGACTTTGCACCGCTGGCCGCAGATCGCCTGGGCGATATCCTGGCCGCGCAGGGCAAGAAAAATGAGGCGAAGACCGAGTATGAAAAGGCTTACAAAGGCCTTGAGGAGCGCTCCGAGTACCGGCGTCTGGTTGAGGTAAAACTCAACGCGATGGGTGTTGACCCAACTTCTGCGGGCAATTCTGCGACGGTGGCGGCCACTTCCGAGGTGAAAAAATGAGTTTTACATCTTCCATGCCTGTTACCCGCGTCATGCGAGCCAGCTCAGCGATGTTTCTGGTGGCATCTTTGTCAGCTTGTTCACTTTTCAGTGGCCCGTCCAAACCTGTGCCAACCGAGTTGCAGGCCGTCACCGGTGCGGTTTCGGCCAAGCAGGCCTGGATCGCGCGTGTCAGTCCTGTCAATTTTCCGCTTGACGTGAATGTTTCTGGTTCCACCCTGTTTGTGGCTGGCAGCGACGGCGCTGTGGCAGCCATTGACACACGCACCGGTGCAGATGTCTGGCGTGCCACTGTGGGTGCGCCGATTGCTGCAGGTGTGGGCAGCGATGGAAAAGTCGCAGCCGTGGTGACCCAGGGCAATGAGGTCGTCGCGCTCCAGGAGGGGCGTGAGCTCTGGCGCCAGAAAATCAACGCGCAGGCCTACACCGCTCCGCTGGTCGCTGGTGGACGGGTTTTTGTGCTTGCGGCTGACCGTTCGGTCAATGCCTTTGACGGACAGACTGGCCGGAAGTTGTGGACACAACAGCGTCCCAATGAACCATTGGTGCTGCGCCAGTCGGGTGTCATTCTTGCCGTAGGCGACACGCTGGTTGTTGGTCTTTCCGGACGGCTGGCTGGTCTGAACCCTGCAAATGGCAGCGTCCGCTGGGAGGCCCCGATTGCATCACCGCGCGGCATCAATGATGTGGAGCGTCTGGTTGATCTGGTTGGACGGGTCAGCCGGGATGGCGACATCATTTGTGCGCGTGCTTTTCAGGCCAGC
>JAZKIK010000172.1:0-2208 GCA_040384925.1 Pseudomonadota bacterium
GCAGCCTGACTTTCAGCTACACCGTACAGGCGGGTGATACCAGCGCGGACCTGGATATTTTCAGCAGCTCTGCATTGAGCCTGAACGGTGCGACGTTCAAGGACGCTGCTGGCAACAACGCCAATGTGCGGCTGGCAACGCCAGGCGCAAGCGGTTCCCTGGCTGACCAGGCTGCACTGGTCATTGATGGTGTAGCACCCAAAGTGGTCTGGCCCATTACACCTGTCTTTTCAAACCCTGGCCAGAATTACGGGATTGGTACTCCCCTGGCTGAAGAACCTTATTCGTATAGCGCCACCTTTGTGGAAATTGCCGACATTGACAGTGACGGTGATATGGATGTCTTTGTGGGCGATTCCAGTGGCCGCGTGCTGACCTTTTTGAATACCGGCAGCGCAAGCAGCCCGGCTTTTGCCGCACTTGGCTCCAATGCCTATGGTCTGTCGAATGTGGGCTTTTCAGCCACTCCCAGCTTTGCAGACATTGATGCCGACGGTGACCTGGATGCATTTGTCGGCAACTTTTACGGCAACACGGTGGTGTTTCTGAACACTGGCAACGCCAGCAGCCCGGCCTTTGCGGCAGCTGTCACCAACCCCTATGGCCTGAGCGATGTCGGTGCCAGAGCCAGCCCCACTCTGGTGGACATTGACGGTGACGGCGACCTGGATGCCTTTGTGGGCAATCGGGACGGCAACACTCTGGTCTTTGTGAACACCGGCAGCGCCAGCAGCCCGGCTTTTGCGGCAACTGTCACCAATCCTTATGGCCTGATCGATGTGGGCGGGAGTGCCAGCCTCAGCTTTGCCGACATTGACGGTGACGGCGACCTGGACCTCTTTACAGGAGGTGCTGGCAGCACACGCTTCTTCCTGAACACCGGCAGCGCCAGCAACCCGGCCTTTGCCGCACCAGTCAACAATCCCTTCGGCCTGGCAAGCTATTGGGGCCAGCTGGCCAGCTCCAGCTTTGCGGATATTGACGGTGATGGTGATCTGGATGCCTTTATGGGCAGCTACTACAGGGCTGCTGAGCCTGACGATTTTGGCAATACTATTTATGTCAGCGAAATAAAGGTGTTCCTGAACAACGGCACAGTTGCAGCGCCCCTTGCCTCCACCACACCCAACGGCACCTACGGAACAGGCAGCGTCATCACGCTGACTGTCCGGTTTGACGAAAATGTTCTGGTCAACACTGCAGGCGGCACACCCACCCTGAAGCTGGAAACCGGCACCATTGACCGTTTTGCCGTTTACAGCGGCGGCTCGGGCACCAACACCCTGACATTTACCTACACCGTGCAGGCCGGTGATACCAGTGCCGACCTGGACATCTTCAGCAGCGCGGCCCTGGCGCTCAATGGCGGCACCCTTCGGGATACAGCGGGCAACGATGCCGGTCTGCACCTTGGTGCGCCAGGCTCTGCTGCCTCTTTGGCTGCCCATACGGCGCTGGTGATTGTTCCTGGCGTGATCGCCACTGGCACCGGCAGCAACGAAATCATCAACGGCAGCAGCTACGGCGACACACTGGACGGCGCAGGTGGCAACGACAGCCTGTATGGCCTGGACGGCAACGACGTTCTGCAGGGCGGTGACGGCAATGACCGCCTGTACGGCGACGCCGGAAACGACAGCATGACCGGTGGCAATGGTGATGATGCCTATTATGTCGACAGCGTGGGTGATGTGGTCATGGAAACCAGCGCAGTCCCGGCAACTGGCGGGATCGACACCGTTTACAGCTACCTTGGCAGCTACACCCTGATCAACAACATTGAACGCGGTGTCATCAGGCTTGAGACAGGAGCCAGCCTGAAAGGCAACACACTGAACAACAGCCTGTATGGCGCTGTCGGTGAAGACAGCCTGTATGGCCTGAACGGCAATGACACCTTGCTCGGTGATGATGGCAACGACCGTCTTGATGGCGGTGACGGCAACGACAGCCTCAATGGAGGCAATGGCGAAGATATCCTGACAGGCGGCACAGGGCTTGACAGCATGGCCGGTGGCAATGGCAATGATGCCTATCATGTTGACAACGCAGGTGACGTGGTCACTGAGTCCAGCGCCACCCCGGCAACCGGCGGAATCGACACGGTTTACAGCTACATCAGCAGCTACACCCTGAGCAAGAACGTTGAGCGTGGTGTCATCAAGACCAGCACAGTGGCCAGCCTGAATGGCAATGCGCTGGATAACG
>JAZKIK010000173.1:0-7844 GCA_040384925.1 Pseudomonadota bacterium
TCAAGCCTGCCGCGGTACACGGCCAGGTCGCGGGCTGAATAACGGGCACCTTCCTGCTGTTTGTAGCTGGGGTCGTGCTCCTCATCAACCACGATCAGCCGCAGCCCCGGCATCGACGCCAGCACGGCCATGCGGGTGCCAAGAATCAGCCGGGCGTGGCCGGTGTGGGCCGACAGCCAGCTTTTCAGGCGTTGGGCCGGGGTCAGGCCGCTGTGCAGCGCCACCACACGCTCCAGCCCAAGGTGGGCAAAACGTGATTCAAACCGGGCCTGCAGCTGGGGTGTCAGGTTGATTTCAGGCACCATGACCAGCACCTGCGCTTCGGCGTCTTGCGCCAGCACTTTGGCAGCGGTGCGCAGATAGACCTCGGTCTTGCCGCTGCCGGTGGCACCAAAAAGCAGGGCCGGCCGCTGCTTGTCCAGGCTTTCAGCATCAAACTGGGCAATGGCCCCAGCCTGCTGGGTACTGAGTGTTATCAATTCAGCAGTGCTTTGGGTGTGGCTGGTATCCAGAACGGGCCGTTTCAGCCGCCTGGCAAGTTGCAGCGCGGTCATGTCGCGCAGTTGTGGCGGCAGCGCGGCCAGCGCTACCTCACCGAAAGAGCGCTGGTAATAACTGGCGGTAAAAGCCACCAGCTTGCGCCAGTTGGCCGACAGCGGCGGCAGGCCTTCAAGTACACCGGCGATCTGGCGTGCCTGTTTTTCAGGCAGTTCGCCACTGCTGTCCAGTGCTTCCCAGACCACACCAAGCACCTCGCGTTTTCCCAAAGGCACACGTACCAGTGTGCCGGGTGTCAGCAGCAGGTCACTTTTGTAGGTCAGTGGTCCGGCAATCGCGCTGTGGGCAGGTGCCGCCACCACCACGTTGAGCCAGTGCATCATGACGTGCCCGGCAAGTAAGTGTTTGTAGCTAGTTCTGCCGAATTACCTGCAAAGAAGGCGCTAAGTGCTTGATTTGACTGAGCTTTGAAGATATTCAGGTTTTCTGTGGATAACTTTGTTGATAGATTGTCTGGGAACGTCCCAAACCCTTGTTTTACAAGGCTTTCAACAGATTGCCCGGAAAAAAAGCAATTTAAAGAAGCTATATGAATCAACAACTTAGCATCGCTATGGCTTTGATAGCGATGCGCGCGCGGGTTATGCAGACTTGTCACACCGTGGCACAAGTTTTGTGCATAAGTCCCGGCAGGCAAGCTGCTTTTTTGTGTTATGGGACGGTAAAAAGCCCTCGAAACCCGGTTTTGCAGGGTTTTGACGGGCTTCGTTACATTTGAAAGCGTGGTGGTGTCCACAGGCGTCAAGTCGTCAAAAACACCGCGCAAAACCAGAAATAGGCTTCAAACGCCGCTCTGCTGGCGCATTTTTCGAGAGTGAGTATGTACTGCGCTAACCAGTGCCGCCACGTTTTCCGGTGGTGTATGCTGGCTGATACCGTGGCCCAGATTGAAGATGTGGCTTGGCCCGCTGCTGGCCAGGTCGGTGTGCGGCTGGCCAAAACTGTCAAGCAGCCTGATGGTTTCGGCCTGAATCTGCTCTGGATTGGCAAAAAGCACATTCGGGTCGAGGTTGCCTTGCAGCGCTTTGGCGTTCGGGCCGTTCTCGCCAACCAGGGCCCGAGCCCTGGCGAGATTAACGGTCCAGTCCAGCCCCAGCACTTCACAATCGAGCTGGCCCATGGCTTCGAGCCACAAACCACCGCCTTTGGTAAACACCAGGCGCGGAATGACAACACCTTCATGCTCACGTTTGAGTTGGGCCAGCACACGTCTGGTGTAGGCCAGGCTGAATTCATGAAAAGCCGCATCGGCCAGCACACCCCCCCAGCTGTCAAAAATCATCACCGCCTGCGCACCGGCCTCGATTTGTGCATTCAGGTAAGCGGCGACCGAATCGGCGTTGATGGCCAGCATCCTGTGCATCAGGTCGGGGCGCTGATAGAGCATGGTCTTGACCAGGCGGTAATCGTCAGAGCCCGCGCCTTCGACCATATAGCAGGCCAGCGTCCACGGGCTGCCTGAAAACCCAATCAAGGGCACCCGGCCATTGAGCGCCTTGCGAATCGAGGTCACCGCGTCAAAAACATAACGCAGTTTGGCCATGTCAGGCACTTCAAGTTTGGCCACGGCGACTTCGTCGCGTACAACATGGGCAAATTTCGGGCCTTCACCGAGCGCAAAACTCAGGCCCAGGCCCATGGCGTCAGGAATCGTCAGGATGTCGCTGAACAGTATGGCCGCGTCCAGCGGAAAACGCTCCAGCGGCTGCAAGGTCACTTCAGTGGCGTAGTCAGTGTTGGTGGCCAGGCCCATAAAACTGCCGGCCTGGGCGCGTGTTGCCTTGTATTCGGGCAGGTAACGACCGGCCTGGCGCATCAGCCATACGGGGGTGTGTGGAGTTGCCTGACGCAAACAGGCGCGCAAAAAGGTGTCGTTTTGAAGGGGTGCAAACATTCTGCGATTGTCGCAGGCTTGGTATTTGCCAAATCTGCGGCAAATTGGTTTTTACGGTTTCAAAGCTCCGAATCAGGGTGCTTGAGCAGCAAACGCTCCAGCGCATTCAGCGCTTCGTAGGAGGGGGCAAAGTCTGCAAACAGCACATCGTTGCCTGGTGCGGCAGCCTGGCCGCGCCAGTCCTTGCGGAACTGCTCAAAAATGTCGCCGAATGTGCGTTTGCCATCGATCAGCTTCAGTATTTGAGGTGCGTAACGACCAGGGTTGACCATAAAAGCCATGCCCGAATGTTTGTGCTGCAGCATGAAGGGTTGGCCGCGGTTGCTGGCAAAGACCTGCGCGGCCATCTCGCCGGTCAGTGGCTCGTGGTAGAAAAACGGTACACAGGCCTCATCACCATAGGGTGCCACCGTTGAGGCGGCAGTGGTCAGGTAAAGCGTGTGCATGATCAGGTTGCCTGACATCAGCTCGGCCATCTGGTACTGCTGTCTGCGTGGCCGCTGGCGCAACTGGGCGGCCATCGCTGGCGGTTTGCTGCCCAGCACCATGTGCGGCAGGTAGGGCGCGCGGCCACGCTGCACATCGCTGAACTCCAGGTGAAAACCGTTCTGCGTTTCCAGCCAGTCAAACAGCTCGCCGACTGAATAAGAGCGGTCTTGTGAATGCAGCAGCAAATCGTAAATGCCTGCGTCGCCCATCCTGTGGTCGTTGTGCAGGTCTTCGCTGCGTTTGAACCAGTTGCTGGCTGGCAAACTGGCCAGCATGTCGCGGGTGTTGCTTATCTTGCGCTGCTCGTCACCAACGTCCTTGATGCCCTGGTTGACCAGCCGCATCAGCGCCTGCATCTGGTACACGCCGATGCGCCCGGAGCTGGCGTAAACCATCAAGCCAATCGCTCCATCAGGTTTCAGCACGCTGCGCAGCGCCTGCAAACCGGCGTCCGGGTCGGCCAGGTGATGCAAGACGCCGCTGCAGTTGATGTAGTCAAAGCGGCCCAGGCCCTGCTCGCCCAGCGCGGGCAGATTAAGCAAAGAGTCATGCAGCCAGGTGATGTTGCTCAGGCCGCGAATCTGCGCCCGTTTTTGCGCCAGTGCAATGCTGGCCTGGCTCATGTCAAGGTGGACGACCTGCGCATCGGTGTGTTTGAGCTGCTCGGCCAGAAAAATCGTGCCATCCCCGGTGCCACCACCGGCCACCAGCACCCTGAACCCATTTTTGAAGGACTGTTTGCCGGCAAAACAGTAGTGGCTGATCATGGGCAGATCGTCCAGCCAGGTGCGGACCAGACGTTTGTGCTCGTCTTCAGGGTTGCAGGGCGGGTAGGGCAGGGCCTCGTACTGGCTTCGGACCTGGGGCAGGTAGTTGTCTGAAATATCTGGCATGGGTTTGTGGGGCTGGACTGGATGAGGAAGGTGCTTCTTGTATTGTCCACCGCCCCGGTTGGCTGATGCGACCTCAGCGCACCGGCAAAAACTGCAGAAAAGTGCCGCCGATCACACTCTGCACATAAGTGATCACGGCGCGTCGGTATTTTTCAGTCAGCATCAGCGCCAGCAGATCGAGCCGGCCAATGATCTTGCCAAATTCACGCTCAAAACTCAGGTTGCGCTCGCCATTGGCGATTTCGTCCGCCAGCAGCAGGGGCTGGCCTGCGGCGTTGCGGCGGCTGGCCAGCATCCACACTGCTATTTCGATGTTGCGGGCGGCGTTGTATATGTGCTGGGCGTCCAGGCTGTCGGTCAGGTAGAGTGTTGTTTTGCCTTCGTGGGCGGTGATCAGCATGTCGGCGCTGGCGTAAACAAAGGCTGCCACGCGGTCGCCAACAAAATCGGGACCCAGGGCCAGTGCCAGTGCGTGGATGTCTCGTTTGCCCTGAAGTTCGGGCCAGGCCTCACGTTTGTCAATCGAGCTGCGCAGCCGGGCCAGCGCGATTTCGCGGGTGGCCGGCGCATTGGCTGCGCGTGACTTTTGCCATTCAGA
This sequence comes from Pseudomonadota bacterium, assembly GCA_040384925.1. Lineage (GTDB taxonomy): Bacteria > Pseudomonadota > Gammaproteobacteria > Burkholderiales > Burkholderiaceae_C > Polaromonas. Next base: position 4,433 of record JAZKIK010000173.1, read on the forward strand.
CGGGTTGCGCCGGTACAGCTTGTCGGCCAGCAACATCAGGCCGTTCAGGTTGTCGCGCATGCCCAGCGTGGCCAGGCGGTTGACGTCTGACTGTGCCAGTTCAACCGAATTCATGGGCGCACCCGCTGCCTGGCCCTTGTCAGTGGGCGCGGTGCTGCTGCAGGCTGCCAGCAGTGTGACGCAAGCGCCCAGCAGGCGGGAAAAAGCTGGCCGCAAAACGAAGGTGCGGCCTGTCATGCTACGCGCAGTCCGGCATGGCGGGCAAAGGCATCCAGCACCGACAGCATCAGGTGCCGCGCCGCCCGGCTGCTGTGCTGCAGGCGCGCAAAATCGTGCGGCATGCCGGGTGCGCCGTAAAACTCGCAGCGTGCACCGGCTTCTTTCAGCCAGTCGTGCAGCGCGGCGGCGTCGTCGTGCGCCACATCGTGTTCAGCTGCCACCACCACGACCAGTGGCGGGCGCTGTATCGGCTGGTTGCCGTGCAGCAACACGGCCCGTTCGTCCCAGGTTTCCCAGCGGCCACCCAGCAGGCTGTGCCAGCTGCGCACCGCGTCGTCGCGCGAAAATGTCAGGGAATTGGCGTTGCGTATATAACTTGCAGTGTTGAAGTCGGGTTTGACCAGCGGTGTCAGGGCCAGCACGGCATCCACGCTGCCTGGCAACTGGCGCGCCAGCCGCCAGGCCGCCTGCAAACCAAGGTGCGCGCCGCTGCCATCACCAGCCACCAGCAGGCGTGTGGGGTTGGCACCCAGCCTTTCACGTACTTTGCCGAGCGTGACCAAAACCTGCAGCGCCTGTTCTGATGCCAGCACAAAGGCCTGGCCCGGCTGCAGCGGCACATGCACACTGGCCACGGCCACCTGCAGGTCAATACTTAGCTGGCGGCAAAAAGCATCATGGCTGCTCAGGCTGCCCGCAACCCAGCCGCCACCATGAAAAAACGCCATCAAAACCGGGGTTTTGATGCCTTCAGGCAGATAAAGTCGTGCATCAATGCGGCTTTTTTCTCCGCAGGCAAGCACATTGACATGAAAACCACCAACGCTGACCCTGAGCGGCTCTGGCGGGCCGGGCAAGGCCTGCGAAACCGCCTCATAACGCTGCAAAAAAGCCACCAGATCATTTGGGTCAGGTGGCAGGGGATGCGAAGTTTGCAGGTTCTGCAAAAACCGGAGGATGTCTGCGTCCATCAGCATGGCGGGCGGCGGCGGTGCAGAGGGGTGGATGCATGGGGCATACCCTTACTGTACCTGTGAACCAGGCTGCCCCCTTGCCCCAACCCTGCCAAAGCCGTGTCTTGACATTCAGACGCGGCTCCGCCTTCAAACGCTGGGTGGACTGAACTTGAGCAGGTGTTCCAGGCGTGAGCCGCGTTTGATGGCCGTGTTGATGCGGGCAAGCCGTTCGTCCTCGGAAAGGGATTTGTCGTTGTTGACGGCCTGCCTGGCCTTGAACATTTCCAGGTCGGCAATCGGCACCAGCTGCTGATTGCCCGAAGCACGAAAGCGCGACAAACCATTGACGGTCAGGAGTATGCTTTTTTCCTCCGCATCAGTGGCGCCGAAGTTGACGACAAATTTCTTGATGCTTTTTTTCAACTCCAGCGGCAGGCTTGTCTTCCATAACAGTGGTGATTGCGGTATCAGCGGTGACTCCCAGACTGACTTGACGTTTTTGGCCATGTCCGGAAAGTCACGCTGAAAAAATGCCAGTTCCTCGTTGTTGGCTGTGGCCACGTCAGCGGACTCCTGGGCCACTTTCATCAGGTTTTGCTGGTGGCTTCCGGTTTCCACGGATTTGAAGATCGCTCTGGTGTCGCTGATACCGTTTTTGTTAAAGGCAAAGTACAGAGGCACCAGATAACCTGATGTGCTTTTCGGGTCACCATCACTGAAGCGCAGGTTTTTGGCCTTGCCTATCAGTTCAGGCAGCGACTGGACCACCTGGTTGCGGTGCACCACCAGGATGGACTTGTAACCAAAACTTCCGTCTTTGGTGACCATTTGCGCAAATACGTCACCGGCTCCGGCTTCCACGACCTCCATGGCCGGGGCATTGCCCATCCAGGCGATGTCAATTTCGGATGCAATAAATGCCTTGACGACTTCGCCCTGGGATTCATAAACCCTCAGTTCAACCGGCAGATTCACGGCAAGACCCAGACGTTTGACAAAGGGTTCCCAGTTCGCACGGGTCTCCGCCGATGATCGGGGCGAGATCAGGCCAAACACCAGAGTTGAAGGCTGCTTGCTGCCAGGGGGCAGCGCTTTTTTGCTGGTTTGGGCCTGTGCCCTGACTGACAAGAGCAGGGTAGTGCACAAAACGGCCAGGCTGGTCGTGACTTTGCGGCGTTGATGGTTCATGGTCAATGTCTCCGTAATGGTTGATCGGGCGCTTGAATCAGGCGGGTACAACAGAAATGCCACGGGTGGGCAAACACAGACTCACGGCATCACCCAGGTTGCGTTCGGACTCCACGTCCGGTGAAACGACAAATATGGCACCCAGGCCGGTATCCACCGTGAGTTCGTAAACGCTGCCCAGATAGGCTTTTTTGGTGATGATTCCGGCCAGCCCACCGTCGCCAGCCTGGCCGATCGTCCAGGCCTCGGGGCGTATGGCGGCCTTGACCGGCCCCGGTTTGATGGGGTGCAAGGCCTTCACGCGCAGTGCTCCAACCTGCACGCTGCCATCTGCAAATGCCTGCCCTGGAAACAGCATGGCCTCGCCCATGAAACCGGCTACAAATTCGCTGTTGGGGCGCTCGTACAAGTCCGAAGGTGTTCCGGCCTGGGCGATCACACCATGGTCCATGACGATGATCTGGTCACTGACGGCCAGGGCTTCGCTCTGGTCATGCGTGACATACGCCACGGTCAGGCCCAGTCGCTGCTGCAGTCCACGGATTTCCTCACGCATGGAGCGTCTGAGCCGCGCATCAAGGTTTGACAGGGGCTCGTCAAACAGCAGCACCGAAGGCTCCAGTACCAAAGCCCTGGCAACTGCCACACGCTGTTGCTGCCCGCCTGAAAGCTCGCTGGGCAGGCGCTCGTCATAACCCGTCAGGCCCACCGCCGACATGGCGATGTGCGCGCGCTCCAGAATTTCCTGAGACTTGACACCGCTGACACTCAGGCCATAACTCACGTTTTCGAGCACACTCATGTGCGGAAACAGGGCGTAGCTCTGAAACACCATGCTGACGTTGCGCTCGGCCGGCCCCAGATGGGTGACGTCGCGGCCATCAATCAGAATCTGCCCGGCGCTGGGTGTTTCCAGCCCGGCGATCATGCGCAGCGTTGTGGTTTTGCCGCAGCCCGAGGGGCCGAGAATGGTGGTCAGGCTTCCTTTGGCAACCGTGAAACTGATGCCCTTGACCTTCTTCAGCACGCTCGTCACCTGCACGAGGCCG